>CAZPWD010000044.1:0-14882 GCA_964590025.1 uncultured Nitrospira sp. | reverse complement strand
GGCTGTGGCGAAGGGCTCGATCACGGACATGAGATGGCTGTGGTAGTCCATGAGCTTCAGTTCGACGGTTCTCAGATGGCTGGGATCGCCGGCGATGGCCAGTGCAGCTTTAGCCTGATCGCCATTAGCCTCGACCAGCGCTTGGAAGCAGAGGCCCTTCAATCGCTGAGTCACGGTGCTGCGATCCCACCCCAACGTCTTCGCCGTCGCCTGCATGTCGAAGCCATGCTGCCTCAGACAGTTCAACACCGCTGCATCGCTGGCCGGGTCCGGAAGAATCTGTGATGGCTTAGCTCGACCAGCGGGCGATGCGGATGCGCTACCGAGGCGCAATGACTCTTTGGTGAGCAGGGGTCCGTCGTTGAGTGCGATGGCCTGTTCCAGGCAGTGCCGAAACTCCCGCACGTTGCCCTTCCACTCCTGCTCCACCAGGGCGCGAAGCGCCTCGTTTGAAAGCTTCAGTACCGGCTTGCCCATCTGACCGGCGATCTCGGCGAGAAAGATCTCCGCGAGGATCGGCACGTCACCGGTGCGTTCTCGCAGCGGCGGAAGCCGGAACACCAGACCTGTCAGGCGGAAATAGAGATCCTCGCGGAACCAGCCTTCGGAGACACCGCGCTGCAGGTCGCGATTCGTCGCGGCCACGATACGCACATCCACCGTTGTTGGGATCGTCGCACCAACACGATAGAACGATCTTTCCTGTAACACCCGCAGCAGCTTGCTCTGGTGGTCCAAGCGCAGATCACCGATTTCGTCCAAGAAGATCGTGCCGTGGTTCGCCATCTCGAAATAGCCGCGCCGGTCTGCTGTGGCCCCGGTAAAGCTACCTTTGCTATGGCCGAAGAGTTCGCTTTCGAAGAGCTCCGGAGAAATGGCCGCCATATTGACGGCGATAAAGGTCTTACCGGCCCGTGGACTGAGCCGGTGGACCGCCCGGGCGAACAGTTCTTTCCCGGTTCCCGGCTCGCCCAGCACAAGGACGGTCAGCGGAGATTTCGCGCCTTTCTTCAGATCGCGATAGAGGCGCAGGAGTCCGGCATCCTGGGTGATGATGCCCAGTTGCCGGCATTCGTCGCGGAGGCGATCGAGTTCAACATCGCCCATCGCCATGGGCTCGCTCGTGGCAGCGCGCAGACTGTGCAATTGCTGTTCGAGTCCTTCCAGTTTTCTGCGCGCTTCTTCTTCCTGCGTCTGGGCATCGGCGAGCTGCGAGCGGAGTAGGTCTGCTGAGCGAGTAAGCTCTTCCTGCTGGCCTGTCGATTGCGTGATGGCGGTTCGCGCGACGGCGAGATCTTCCTGCAAGGTCTCTGCACGGGTCTCGCGCAGCACCAGCGCTTCGCGCACGGCGGCGGCTTCCTGTTGCAGGCGGAGCATGTCCTGTTCCAAGAGCATCAGCCGCTGATGAGCGGTGAGGTGGCTCCAGATGGTGGTGCCGACGAGCACCAACAGGGCGGCCGTCAGAGGCAAGGCCAGAGGAAGCACCAAATGGGCTACGACGAGCGCGAGAAGAATGAGGGCTCCATAGATGGCAATGGCTGTTCCGGCAAGGATCAGGCTGATCGTGCCTCGGAACTGAAGAAGGAGCCAGGCGACCAACCAGGCTACGAGCAGCGTTATCAAAGAACGGCTGGTTGCGCCGAGTTGGCAGAGCCGGTTGTCGGTCAGCAGCATGTTCAAGACGTGAAGATGGACCACCGGGGTGGTAACCGTCTGTCCCGTGGGCAAGAGCGAGCTTCCCCCCGCGATCTGGTTTGGAAGAAACACGACGATCTTGCCCTTGAACCACTCGGCGAGCCGATCGCGCTCGTGATGCTCGATGGCGTTCCAGACGGATGAAATAGGAACGGTTGGGAAGGAATTGATCGTTCCATTGCCGACATAGTTGACCAAGAGCGAGGCCGTGCCTCCTTCAGAAAGAGACGGCTTCGTTGGTAAGGTCTGTTGTTGAAATGCCTCGTACAGTGCAATCCCGAAGGCTGGGACGGATTGCCGGTCATCGGTTGCCGCCACAGGCACCGTTCGTGCGACGTGATCGGAATGGGTCGTGACCAGCAGATGGCCCGCGATCGTTGTGTCCGAGACAAGCGTCGCGTCAGGGCTCTGTACCACGACGATGGGGCCGGCGGTGCTCAAAGCTTCCAGCAGCAGGGCGTCGCTCGCCGCCCCGCCGAGCTGCGCCGGGCTGGCATGGTCGAGGCGATGATCGAGTCCGATCACGAGAGCGCCGGATTCATGCGCGCTGGTCAGTAGGCGTGCGAAGATGGCCCGGTCCCATGGCCCGGTGCCGAACTCTTCTTCGCTGTCCGGATCCCGTGTGACGATGAGAAGGGACGGGCTTACCGGGATGGGTGCGCGATCGGTCAACCAGAGATCGTACGCGGTCCAGTCCAGAGCCGTGAAAGTGGTTGAGGCTGCAGCCCACAGACCGAACGCCAGGACAGTCGCGAGCAACCCCATGGCACCGGCTTGGAGCCAGGAGGAGCTGAGAAATTGTCGCCACAGGCGTGAGGCATCAAACATGATTATTTCCTGCAAACTGTTGGAACGCTATTCTGGCATTGATCCGTGAAACGTAAAATGTGAGACGTGAAACGTTTCAGAGGAAGAGGCTGGGCAGTCCTCCGTTTCACCTTTCGCGTCTTACCTTTCACGGCTTTTGCTAGCGCCCTGCAATATCGTCCAGGACCGCTCTCATCTCCTGCTTGGACAGCCCCTTCAGCATCGCCTTGGCTTTCTGCAAATCTGGCGTGACACCGAGGCCTTTGCCATAGATGCGTGCCAGTGCTTTCTTTGACGGGATGAAACCATCGGCAGCGGTGGTTGCAAAGCACGTCAGGATGCGCTTATCGAATTGAGCGAGTCGGGTATCGAGGCCGGTTTCATACAGGCGCGCCAGTTCGTCGTGCGCAGTCTCGCCCAGTGCAAAGGCTTCGGCAAACAGAGCCGTGACTCCGTTAGAGGCTTGGCTGTCTTTGAGCAGGGTGATGCCCAATGATTCGCTCGGGTTGTTCCTGCCTGCATCCGGGTAGTCAGCCCAGAGTTCGTCGCGATACTGTCTGAAGGCCTCGATCGCGTCTTTTCGACGGCGCTCAGACTGGTCAGGCGATAGCGCTTGGCGGCGAAGTTGTGAAAGGGATTCCGCCGCGCGTTGCTGGCCGAACTCGACGGCCTTGGTCCACCAGCGGATCGCCAAAACCAGATTCTTTTCGACGCCCTGTCCGTTGCGATAGGCGTTCCCCATGAAGTACTGCGCCTGCGGAACCCCGCCGATCGCAGCCTCCTCCATAAATTGCACCGCTTCCTTATGCCGATTCGCCAGCTTCAAGACCAGCGCAAGACGATAGCGGGCGTCGGGAAAGTTTGGCTGCAGATCTAAGGCTCGACGATAAGATTGGATCGCGGCTGTGAGATTGCCCAGCGAGTACTGGACGCTGCCCAAGCTGTAATGCGCGTGTGTGAGTTCAGGATCGAGCAGGATGGCTTCCATCAAGGCTATGGCAGCCGCATGCCCGTCTTGTTTGGCCATCAGTGTGACACCAAGTTGCAGATAGGCTCTGGCGTTGTGTGACTCGAGCTTGAGCGCCACGCGGCATTCATCGAGTGCGGCATCGAGATCGCCGATGCGGTAGAGCCCTTGTGCCAACTTCAGCCGGTCGTCCGCGCTGTAAGGCGACACCAGGACTGCCTTGCGCAACTCACCCAGCACCATCACGGCGTCCACTCGCTCGTTCGGCGAGAGTTCGGAGGGCCGGTGCTCATCCGTAGGCACTGGAGCAGGCGAGGCTTCGGACGACGGCGGCGGGGGCTCGACCGCTGGAGGCGGCGCGTTCTCAGGCGCTTGCGCGAACGATGAATGGACGGGGAACCACGTGATGAAGGACGCGAACAAGAGGGTCACGAGCACCAATCGACGACGCATCGGAAACCTGTGACCCTCCGGATCTGTTGTCAAAGATGGACTGCATTATAGCACCGAATCGATGCCGGTGGGCCGGGTGAGGTTCATTGAGGGGAGCGGCGATTCGTGATTCAGCGAGCGTTATGAATGGCCTGCTGCAGGCGCTGAACCGTGCTCTGGAGATCAAGCCCTGAATGGAGCATGGGCTCATGCTCCACCTGCCACACTGGTTCAAGGGGGGCCGGGTCGCCGGCTAGTCGGGGAATCACATGCCAGTGGATGTGGGGGAGTTGGTTGCCGAGGAGTTCATAGTTGATCTTCCTGGCCTCATAGACCTGGGCAATGGTTTTGGCGACCAGGTTCACTTCCTCCATCAGCTGAATCCGTTCCGTGGGAGCCAGATGAAACAGCTCTGTCGCGTGGCGTTTGAAGACGACGACGGTCCAGCCGGGGAAGAATTGATCCTCATGCAGGTAGGCCTTGGAGAGGCCGAGGTCAGCGATGAAATGGTCTTCTTTCGGCCAGCTGCCTTGGCAGACTTTGCACGTTGGATTCGTCATGGCTGGTTGGCCTTGCGCCATTCTTCTTCTGTCACCACTCCCTTTTTGATCAACAACTGAATCAGCTTGTCGACGGAGTTGCGACTGGGTGCTGTCGGAGTGGCTCCCGGCTGAACCTGGGCAGCCTGGGCTTGTTTTGGCTCAGGCGGCGGACGTTTTTGCCCCAGCACTCTAAAGGAAGGTGTGAAGACCGAGAGATAGTCCTTGTTCCGGAGGTGAACGGTGGCGGGGAGACTGTCGGTGAGTGGGCCGAGGTCCTGGGTCGGCCCAACTGGAATGCGAAAGAACGGTTTGCCATCGTCGGTTTCGCCATCCTGCCCCAGCACATCAAATCGGGTGAGGAAGGATTCGCCTGTCAACCCTTCTCGGTCTTGACCGGCAAGGTTGGTAATCTTATCGAGGACGATCACTAGCGAGTCGGCGATCAGTAGATCAGACGTGTGGTTCCTGACACTGACGTCGTAGCGGTATTCGCTCGAAAAGTTGTCGCGGCCTTTGAGTGTGACGACGACTGAGGCCTTGCCGGTCAGCTCGGTGAGTTGATCCAGCGGCCCGGCACTGCTTTCGGGCACCATCGGCCACACCAGACCGAGTAGGATGACTGCGTAACTCAGCCGCCAGTGAGTCAAATTTCTCGACATGGTTGCCTTCCCAGATTGTTAGAGGCGCCTCGCCCTCAACGGGTCTGAGCATAGCAAAGATCATCGGGTTGAGCGAGCCTTCTGCGCGTTAGATCATCTTGACAGTCTCTTTCCGCGAACGCTATTCTCGCCGCAGTTGGAGTTGTGCTCAACCCTTCCACTGTCACCACGAATGACATCTATTTCACGACGTGCCCCGCTCCTGGTTCCCCGTGCACTCCTGTCCCGGTTGATGCGTCTCTACGATTACCCGCATCCCGCTCACCGTGGGCGCATCATTCGCGGGTACGATCGGCCCCATGCCGTGCGGACTGCGCGTATGTGCGTGGCGGTAGCCACGGCACTGGGCCATGGAGCCGAGCGGGTCTGCCAGTATCAGATCGCGTGCCTGTTGCATGACTTGGGCCGTGCCGGGCTCGATCGCCAACTCTTCGGGAAGATTTGGTCCTGGGCCAAGGAGCGCGGGGTTCCGACAAGGCCACGCGAATGGAGAGCCATACACCCGGAGACGATCTATGGGCGCGAAACGGAGGCCTTTCTCCGACACTACCGCAACGATCTAGAGGCTGACGGCATTGCGATGACTCCTTGGGCCAAGGAGCAGGTCGAGATGCGGCTGGGATATTCGCGCCGGCTTGCCCGTCGGCTGCGTACGGTTCGACCTGCCATCAGGAAGATGGGGGTAACCTGGGCGCCTTGGATGCAGCAGGTGATGCTCTACTATTACTATCCGGAGAAGCTGGCATCGGCCAAGCCTTGGGTCAGGCAGTTGGCGGAGATTCTTGTCGCCTGCGAGCAGTTTGAAGCCTACAGCAATCAGCGTCGTGGACGGGACTACTATGTGCGGAAGAAGGAAACGTTGGTCGATGCCTTTGCCTATTTGGAGAAGCTGCAGCAGGAGGGCATTTTGAGTGGCGCGGTGATGGGGGCGTTGCGCCGGTTGACGGTGCAAGGCGAGTTTGATGCAATTCTGGAGGAGGCTCGTGGCTGTGCCTTTACGCGGGGGGAGCGACGAGCGCTCCGAGCGATGGAGTCATAAGATGGCGGTCAAGACGGTGTCGTTGCGTCTCCCCATGCAGGGGAATACGCAGATCGAAAATATTACGAAGTCTGTGGTCGACGCCCTGGCGGGCACCGGGCTGTCGGCCGGGATCGTGACGGTGTTCGTCAAGCACACCACTGCGTCGGTGATGATCATCGAAGATGAACCGGGTATCAGGTCCGATACCGTAACATTTTGGGACCAGGCCGTGCCGGCCGATCCTGCCTGGCAGCACAATACGAGAAATGCCGGTGAGGACAATGGCCACAGCCATTTGCGAGGTCAGCTGCAGGGGCCATCGGTCACTATTCCCTTCCTAGACGGGGCGATGTTGCTGGGGACCTGGCAACAGATTGTCGTCGTCGATTTCGATACCAGATCCCGGACCAGGGAACTCATTTTCCAAATCATGGGTGAATGATCAGAATGAAACGGCGAGTCGGACCAGCTTGGCCTGTCGTGTCGGCGGGACTCTTGCTCATCAGCCTCTGCCCTGTCTTGTCGACGGCGGAGTGGGGCAAGCCGCTGGGCGGGACCTACGGAGGGCCTGAAGGTAAGCCGCGCGTCGTGACGCCCTCGCCAGCCGAGTTGGGCGCGGATGAGCGGGCCACGATGGCCGTGTTCGAGCGGGCGACGAAATCCGTGGTCTTCATCGCCAATACGGCGATTCAACGAGACCCCTGGTCGTTCAATCTCTTTGAAGTCCCGCAAGGGTCCGGATCGGGATTCATTTGGAACAAGCAGGGTCACATCGTCACTAATTTTCATGTCGTCTACGGGGCGAATTCGGTCACCGTCACGCTGGCCGATCGGATGGAGTATAAGGCCACGCTCATCGGTGCCGACCCCGATCACGATGTGGCGGTGCTGCAGATTCGTGCGCCGGAAGAGGCGCTTTCGCCCCTCACCGTCGGGTCATCGCAGGATTTGCGCGTCGGACAGAAAGTATTGGCGATCGGGAATCCGTTCGGCCTGGATCATACGCTGACGACCGGCGTGGTGAGTGCCTTGGGGCGGACGATCAAGTCCTTATCGAACCGGACGATTGAAGGGGTCATTCAGACTGATGCCGCCATCAATCCGGGAAACTCCGGTGGGCCACTGCTCGATAGCGTTGGTCGATTGATCGGCGTGAATACGCAGATTGTAAGCCCGAGCGGGGCCTTCGCCGGAATCGGATTTGCCGTGCCGGTCGACACGGTCAATCGCATTGTCCCAGAGCTGATCAAGTACGGCAAACTCATCCGTCCAGGGCTCGGGGTCTCGCTCGTTCCCGATGCGATGGCCAAGCGGTGGGGGATCAAGGGGCTGATTATCGGTAAGGTGTCGCGTGGCTCCGGGGCGGAGAAGGCCGGGTTGAAGAGCGCGCGCGAGACTGTCGACGGCCGGGTGGAGTTGGGCGACATCATTACGGCGGTCGACGGCAAGCAAGTCGGGACCCTGGACGAACTGATGGATGTGATGGAATACCACAAAGTCAACGATCAGGTCATGGTCGAACTCTTACGGGGGACCCACCGGGAACGTGTAACCGTGACCCTCCAAGCCGTCAATTGAGCGGCAATCCGTGAGGTCGCTATGGTAGGATCACCCATCTGTTCCGCATGGAGGACCACCGATGAGTGATCGCCGACCCGCTAAGCCACAGGATCCAGAACCCAACGGGAAGACGGAGGATGCCGCGAATCCGTCGATGCGCATGGAATCCGATCCGCTTGAGCTCATAGAGCAATGTCTCGCCTCATTTCCCGACAGTGACCCCCGGCAGAAGATCCTCTACAAGTTGCGCCATGCCGTGATCCTCGGGCAAGCGGCGCAGCAGCAGCGGGAGGTCGAATTCAAGAAAGTCGCTGACGTTATCGCGAAGCTCACCGCGCCGGCCAATCGGGTCGGTACCCTGCTTGAGGTGCCGGGTGAAGGTCTCGCACGGATCCTGGTGGGGGGCGCTGAGTATTATGCCGCGGTCGATCCACGGGTGCAGGCCGCCGAGTTAAAGATCGGTGCCCAGATTCTGGTCAACGAAGCCTACGCAGTAATTAAGATATTGGGCTATGACCGTAATGGGCCCGTGTTGAAAGTGGCGGAAGCGTTGGCAGATGGGCGGCTTCGTTTCGAGCAAGAGATGGGGCGGCAGGTCTTGATCCTCCAAAGATCGAGCGATCTTGTCGGCGTGGACCTGAAGGTCGGCGATGAGGTGCGTATCGATCCCAGCCTCCACGTGGCGATCGAGAAATTGGAAGACCGGAAAGCCAAGTCCCACTTGCTCGACGAGGTTCCCACTGTCACATGGGAGCAGATCGGGGGGCAAACGGAGGCGATCGCAGCCATTCAGAAGGCGATCGAGTATCCCTTGCTCCATGCGGAGACGTTTCAGCGCTTCAAGTTCACTCAACCGAAGGGTTTCCTGCTCTATGGCCCTCCCGGCTGCGGAAAGACCTTGATTGGACAAGCGGCAGCCGCCAGTCTCTCAAAGCTGGTGGGGGAGTCAGGCCAGGGCGCGCCCGGTGTGAAGGGGGACAAGCTGCCGGTGACTCGAGGGGCCTTCCTCCACGTCAAGGGGCCCGAGATTCTGAATATGTGGTTGGGGGAATCGGAGCGGATGGTCCGGGATCTCTTCGCCCAGGCCCGCGCTCATCGGAGCGAGGGGGCGTTGCCCTTTATTTTCATCGACGAGGCGGAATCGATTCTCGGCTCGAGACGGGCGTCTCGTTCATTCAACATCTCCAGCACCTTGGTGCCGATGTTCTGCTCCGAGATGGACGGGATCGAGTCGTTGCGCGATGTGGTGATCATTCTGGCTTCGAATCGGCCGGATCTGATCGACCCGGCCGTGCTGCGGCCAGGGCGTATTGATCGCAAGATCAAAGTGAGCCGTCCGAATCGTGACTCGGCGGCAGCGATTCTGAACGTGTATCTGACAGATGACCTGCCGCTGGACCGGCAATGGATTGACCAGCACGGCGGAGATCGGAAGAAGGCCTGTGCCGACCTCATCGAGCATGCGCTCTCCGCGATTTTCTCGCGCATCGATGAGAATCGACTCCTGTCGATTCGGCTCCGAAGCGGAAAGAATGAGGTCCTTTATCGAAGCGATCTGATCAGCGGTGCGATCCTGGCTTCGATCGTTCAACGGGCTAAGGAACAGGCGATCGATCGCATGATTGCGGCCGGCGGGGCTGAGCAGGGCGGCATGACCTTGGACGAACTGATGAACTCCGTTCACGCAGAATTCCGAGAGGGTGAGATGTTGCCGCCCGATGATGCGGCGGAAGAATGGCTCAAGCTCCTCGATCACCATCCGGAACAGGTGGTGGGGGTTTCGTCGTTCCGAAGAGGGCGGCAGTCCGAAGAGAGATTGATCAACCAAATTATCTGAAGACGTAAGAGGTGAGGGGTAAGGCGTGAGGGGTAGGAGAAAGTGAAAAGGCTCTGTTCAGTCAGGCCCTTTTCTTTTACGCCTCACGTTTCACGCCTAACGGCATGATACGGTTATTCGGCATCGAAACAGAGTATGGGATTACCAGGGAAGACCAGGATGCGGTCGATCCGGTCGTGGAGTCGATGGAGCTGGTGCGGGCCCATCTGACGGCCTCGTTCGAGCGGCGCTGGGACTATGGCGGTGAAGATCCGCACGAGGATGCGCGGGGGTTCCGAGTATCCGGTCTGCAGCAAGACAAAGAAGAGGATGAGTTCGCCAAGGTCGATGCCCATCGGCCGTTTTCGTTTCATGAGATGAAGAGCGATCTGGTTCTCCCGAACGGCGCACGCTTCTATAACGATCATACGCACCCTGAATATTCCACGCCTGAATGCCGAACGCTATTAGATCTCCTTGCCCATGACCGTGCCGGGGAGCGTATTGTCCAACGGGCGGCGGAGCGCCGTAACCATGGGATCGGCGGGCCCCATGTGCAGCTCTACAAGAACAACACGGACTTTCACGGACATAGTTACGGCTGTCACGATAACTATCTCGTATCACGCTCGATTCCCTTCCCTTCGCTGACTGCGGGGCTGCTGCCATTCCTTGTCAGCCGGCAGGTCATTGCTGGAGCCGGCAAGGTCGGCCTGGAAGGTCAAGAAAGCGGGTTCGTGCCGGGCCATTATCAGCTGTCTCAACGAGCCGACTTTATGGAGACGGACCTGAGCGTCGACACGATGCACAACCGGCCGATTCTGAATACGAGGGACGAACCGCACGCGGTTCGGGAAAAATATCGACGGCTCCATCTCATCATCGGCGATGCCAATATGTGTGAGTACAGCACGGCGTTGAAAGTCGGGACGACTCAGTTGACGCTAGAGTTGATCGCGCGCGACGTTGCCCCAGCTCTTGAATTGGAGCATCCCGTCACCGCGGTGAAGCAGCTGTCGCGCGATCCGAACCTGAAGGCGACGGTTCGTCAGAAGAACGGCAGCACCATCACGGGCCTCGACATTCAAGAGCAGTACTACCTCGCGGCCGAGAAGCACTTGGCCGGTGTTGACCAGGAGATCGATTGGATCCTTCACGAATGGGCCGCCACGCTACGGTTCCTCACCGGCGATCGACGACAACTGGTCGGGCGGCTTGATTGGGTCACCAAGCTCTGGCTGTTGGAAACCTTTATGCAGGAAGAGCGGATTGGATGGGATGATCCCTGGCTGGCGAGTTTGGATTTGGAGTACCATAATGTGAATCCGGATCGCGGACTCTTCCTGGGGCTCGAGGCCGAGGGGAAGGCCTGGCGGATGACGTCGGAGCAGGACGTCGAATCGGCATTGGTGGTCGGTCCGGCCGATACCAGAGGGGGGATTCGAGGCCTCTGCATCAGACGGTTTCCGGATCAGATCAAATCGATGCAGTGGGAACGTATTCAGTTCAGCGGTGGGCTGCTTCCACGGACATTAGAGATGGGCGACCTCTTCGAGCCACAGGCGGTGCGAGCCTGCGCACAGGTATTCGAGCGCGCAGCCTCCCCGATGGATGCGCTGAACGCATGGAAAAGAGAAAAGGAGTTCCGATCATGAACTACATCTCAATGCCGGAACGTCGTGAAGGGCCCGGCAATCCGATGCCTAAGGCACCGAGTCCGTCTGATGAGGGCGGTGGGCCGAAACGGCCAGAGACCGGGTCGCCCGATAAAGATAATTTGCTCAAGCGCATGCGCAAGGTCGATCCGAAACAAGCCGAGCGGTATCGGCAACGGACAGGAGAGTAAAGACGTTAGGGGTAAGGGGTTAGGCGTGAGGGGGTAGGTTCTGAGATCCGATCGCCTGACGTTTCACGTTTCACGTCTAACGAGGTAAGAAATGGGGATGCAAGGGGATTTTCTTCAGCTGTTGAAGGAACAGGGCTACACACTCGGCGTACCGGCGACGGTGGAGACTGGCCATGCACTCACGAATGCCACCACGATTCTGGCCTTCAAGTATCGCGATGGCGTGCTGGTGGCCGGAGATCGTCGCGCGACTGCCGGCACCATGGTGATGTACGATCGCACGGACAAGGTGTTGGAGATCGATCGGCACAGTGTGCTGGCGATTGCCGGGGTCCCGGCGACTGCCTATGAAATGGTGCGTGTCTTGGAACACTCCTTCAAATACTACCGGAGAACGCAGTTGCAAGAATTGAGTTTCGACGGCAAGCTTCGCGCGGTTTCCAAGCTCTTGAAGGACAATGTGCCCGCGGCGTTGGCCGGGACGGGGGCTGTGGTCCCTGTGTTTGTCGGCTACGATCTGGAGCAGGGCTTGGCCAAGATCTATTTCTACGATCTCCTTGGGGCGGAGTTTGAAGGCGTGGAGTATGCTGTGTCCGGGTCCGGTTCCCCCACGATCCGAGGGATCTTGCACTATCTGAATACGTGGGGCGAGCAGCCCCTCAGTGCGTTATCAGAGGAGCAGGCCATGGTTCAGGCCTTACGACTGCTCACCAGCGCGGCGGAGTTCGATTCGGCGACCGGCGGTGTCAACCGGGAGGCAAGTCTCTATCCCGTGATCAAGTTGATTACCGGGGCTGGTGTGCAGACGGTGCCGGATGCAACATTGAAACCCCTCTATGAGTCACAGGTGGTGCGCTATGTATGAAGAGCCCTACCGCTGGGTGGAAGCAGTCGGCAATCGGCGACAGTATCTTGACGAACAGTTCAAACAGGGAAGCCCGGTTGTCGCGCTGACCTATGATGGAGGCATTCTTCTGGCGACGGTGAGCAAGGGGACCGCGAAGCTTTATGAGATCTACGATCGACTGGCATTGGGTGGGATGGGGCATCCCACGGATTTGGAAAGGCTTCGCTTCAGTCTGCTCGAAATGGCGCATGTCGAAGGTTTCAACCGCTCGCCGTCTGATGTGACGGGATCGAGACTGGTGAAATACGGCATTGCTCCGGTGATTAAGCAGGCTTTCGAGGAAGTATATAAGGCGCCGTTCATCGTGCGCATTCTGGTGGCCGAGTTGGGCCTGAAACCGGAGAAGGACGCGCTCCTGACGATCAACTACGATGGCACGTTTGAGGAAACGACCGGTTGTGCGGTCTTGGCTACCACTCCGGCTGTTCAGGCCAAGATGATGTCCTATCTCAAGGAACAGATGCTTGTGATGCTCTCATTGGAGCAGGCGTTGGATCTGGCGCTGCGTGCCTGGGCGATCGGTTCGTTAGCGCATCAACAGGATGAGGCAGACCAACAGGCTGAGGCCAAGCCATCGACAAGTGGAGCGGGCTCATCGGCCGTCGCAATCCCAAGCAGTGACACCTTGCTCGCACATGTACGGGGCATTGCCGGTGAACGGACGATCGAATGCGCGGTCCTCGATCGTCAGGCTCCCGGCACCTCCAAGTACCGGTCGCTCAAGCCGGCAGATCTCTCACGCCTCCTGCCGAAGGCTCTTCAATCCGTCGTGGCGAACTGAGATGTTGAACCGTATTTTCGGACTTGAAACCGAATACGGACTCTTGGTGAATCAAGATCAGCCTGATCATTCCCCCACCTGGTTTGCCCACAAGATTCGAGACCATCTCTTTCATGTCCAACGGCGGGGCGTTCTCGATCTGCACCACCGAGGACATGATGAACCGCCTGGCAACGGAGGATTTCTCACCAACGCCGGGCGCATGTACCTCGACATGGGACATCTGGAGTGGGCCTCGCCGGAGTGTGAATCGCTATGCGATGTGGTGGCTGCCGACCGCGCCGGCGATCAGTTGCTGCAGGATGCGATTCAAGACCTCGGTCTGGCCGACACGGTTTCGTTGATCAAGAACAATGTGGATCATGAAACCGATGCGACCTTTGGATCGCACGAAAACTATCTCGTCTCGCGACGTTTCCCCTTTACGCGGCGCGGCCTCGGGCCCTTTGTGACCTTTCTGGTCACCAGACAGATCTTTACGGGGGCCGGACGTGTCGGCGCGGCAGGTCCCCAGGACGCCTGGATTCAGATGGACCGACTCATCGTCCCGCGAGGAGCGAGCCATCGCCACACGCAGCAGCCTGTCCTCCCGTTTCAGCTCTCTCAGCGCGCAGATTACATCGTGAATGACTTTTTCGAATGGGTGCAGCAGAATCGCGCCATCGTGAATACCAGAGATGAACCACTGGCCGACCCGAATCAATACCGCCGTATTCACCTCCTACTCGGGGATTCAAACATGGCCGAGGTGGCGACGGCCTTGAAGTTGGGCACGACAGGGCTGGTCCTTCAACTGATCGAAGAGGGTCATGCGCCGCTCGATCTTGAGATCCATGAACCGGTTGAAACCATGCAGGAACTGTCACAGGATCAGCACCGACGATGGATCGTTCGGCTGGAGTCAGGGAGAACGATCTCTGCGATCGACATTCAGGAAGCGTTTCTCGCGGCGGCGCAAGCGCACTATCGGGGACAAGACGACGAAACCGATTGGGTGCTCGATCAATGGGAAGCGGTCTTGCAAGATCTCCGCGGGGACTACACGACGCTGGTGGGCCGGGTCGATTGGGCCTCGAAGTTGTGGCTGCTCGAAACCTTTCGCGAGGCGGAACAGACGACGTGGGCAGACCCGGCTCTGAAGAGTCTTGATCTGGAGTATCACAATCTCCATCAAGGCAAGGGGCTCTATTATGGTCTCATGGAAGAAGGGCGGGTTCCACGACTCACCACGGACAAGGCGATTGTCTTGTCCATGGACCATCCACCACGCAACACCAGGGCGTTTGGGCGGGGTGAACTTGTTCGACATTTGCTGGCCTGTGGACCTCCGGATGAACCAGCTGATTCCAAGCCGGAAGAACGGTTTTCTCCCTCGTATGTGATCAACTGGTCGATCTTCCAACTACGTGGCCACGCGCCTTTTCCCATGCCGGATCCGTTCAAAACCTACGTGCAGGAAGTGCGTGCCCATCTTCAAACAGCCTAATCGGGTTGGCCGGTTCTCCTCACGTTCGTCCTTGCAAGAAGTCCACAATCCGATTCTCTGCCCAGTAGGGATCTTCTCCGTTGTGTGCCCAGTGAAAGAACCCGCAATGTCCCCCGTGGCGAGGCGCGATCACCCGAATCTTAGGGTGGCGTTGAATCAGCGGCACAGTAAACATGGAGTAGGGAATGAAGGGATCATCTTGTGCCGTGATAATGAGTGTGGGGACGGCGATGGAATCGAGCACATGACGTGCGCCTGCGCGATCGTAGTAGTCGGCTCCGCTAGCGTACCCTCCGTCCGGGGCTGTATAGCGGTCGTCGAATTCGCTGATCCAGGCGATGCCATCGAGTTCCTTGAGATCCC
>CAZPWD010000043.1:0-15005 GCA_964590025.1 uncultured Nitrospira sp. | reverse complement strand
TGGCCGCCGGACAGAGCACCTTCATGGTGGAGATGATCGAATCGGCTCACATCTTGAACAGCGCGACCTCCCGCAGCTTGATTCTCCTGGATGAGATCGGCCGAGGGACCAGCACCTACGATGGACTGAGCATCGCCTGGGCTATTGCGGAGCATATCCAAGACCGCCGACACTTGGGAGCCAGGACACTGTTCGCCACGCACTATCACGAAATGACGCAACTGGAACGGTTGCGTGAGGGGATCAGAAACTATTGCGTGGCGGTCCAGGAACGGGATGGAGACGTGGTCTTCTTGCGTAAAATTGTGCCGGGCGGCGCAGACCGCAGTTACGGCATTCATGTCGCCAAACTGGCGGGACTCCCTCCGACGGTCATCGCCCGGGCTCAGCAAGTTCTGGCTCAGTTGGAGCAACCGGACACCACCATCGAGGGCGCGCCCATATCTTCAGAGAAAGCACCACCACATGCCTCGCTCCCTCAGCCACATCCGATCATCGAGGAAGTAAAACAGATCGACCTCTTCTCTATGACCCCGCTCGATGCGCTCAATCGCCTCGCTGATTTACAGCGCCGGATCGGTCCAACCGGCCAAGACAATCACGAGAAATAAAAAACGGCATCCCCTTTCGGGGATGCCGCCTTTCCAAACAGAGATTGGTTCAGTTCAGTGATGAGCAGCGCCCGTGTTGTACTGCGCAGTCCAGGGAATCAAGCCAGCGATGGGCTGTCCCCCTGGGAGCAACACATCATACTGCATGGGTATAGCGGCCCCATCAGGAGACTTCGGTGAGGTATTGAGGCCTTGCTTCGCTGCCGCACAGCCTGCCTCAATTTCGCTCTTCCCCGCGCACTCCTTCAACCGCAGACCGGAGATGCTCAGCGGCTTCCCCATGGAACCGGCCACTTCCGGAAGCTTCTTGACCGAGGAAATGACACGATGATTCTGCTCTGGCTCCGTCGCGACGAATTCAATCAGGTCTGTCGTGCTGGAGGGCGGCACTTCTTTGGCAGCTGCGGGCCCTGCATGGGTGCGGCCCATCTTCTTGAGTTCTTCCCAAGCACCCTTGTCCGCGTAAAACTTTAGATTTTTTCCCGGGTGAATCTTCTGCCAGAAGTGGCCGCTTTCAGCGGCCCCGCCGAACACAGAGATGTTAATCCAGACTGCTTCATCATAGGGATCGAGCACGATCACGCGACCCTGCAATGTCGTCGGCTTGCTCATATCGCCCCACTCAAAACGCTCTTGGAATGATTCGATCGCCAATGCGGTGGAGGCCGCAGAGACCACCAGCGCTCCGGCGGCCATCACGGCCCAGCCTTTCGTATGAAACTTCATCATTGTGTCCTCCTTAAAACAGGACAGAAAGAATTAAAGCTGGATAAGGTCTATTACTTAATAACCTTAAAGCCGGTGATCGTCCGACCATCCAGGCTTACTTCCATGGCCACGAGTTCCTGAGAGGCCTTGATGATCTGGTCCATGAGGGCCTTGTCCTTCACTGCCAACCGGACGGTCGTGGCGGCATGGTACCAGCCCGAGTACGGATTGTTCTTGTCGGCGCCGCCGACAAAGCCCCAGGCGCAGCAGGAGAACAATGGATCCGGTGGTTTTACATCGAGATCGGAAGACGAGCGACCGTTTGGGGTTCCCGAACCCGGCTCACCGCTGTTCCAATATTGAATCCCGAAGAGCAACTCTCCGTCTGGATTGTCGGCCCACTGTGACCATACCCGGCCCTTGAGAGTCTTGGTGACTTCACCCTTCATGGGCTTTCCACCGGCAATGTTGTCAGTTGGACCAACCCCAGTACTAACCACATCGGCAGCAACGGTGAACTCGGCCGTCAGCATGCCGAGCACAAAAAACGCTGTCACGGCGGCTATAAGTATGACCCTTGGCATACCTAGTCCCTCCTTCATAAAAATAACACCCGCAATAACCGATGAATACGTAATTTCAGGACGACAAAAGCTACGACACAGTTTCAGAGATCATGCAGCCACAGTGAAGGTATTTTGGCTACCTCTCTTGGCTCTTCTTCGTACTGCGTCCCTTCGATTGAGAATCGTTGTCAAAAAGTCCGGTAATGGTACTGAAATCATGAAACTGTGTCAAGATGTTGTTTGCCCTGTTGATCGCTTCGAATACAATGAGATATGCATTTGATAATCAATGTCTTACATGTAGCTGCGTTGAGCTTTTTTTATCCACTTTTTGAGGGCGCGACGGGTTTCTATTAGAGAATTTTCATCTATGGGCCAGCAGACTGCTGGAGGCGAGAGGCCCGAGCCCGGTGATCGCAAGGGAGTCCAGCTTGAAAAATTGGCGGCCCACATTGAAGACCTGCTCCTCATTCACACGATCGATATGAGCCAGCATGTCTTCTAGTGACATGTGCCGGCCATGCGTGAGTTCATCCTTCGCCAACTTGCTCATACGGCTGTGGGAACTCTCCAAGCTCAGCATCAGGCTGCCCTTCATCTGGGTCTTCACCCGCTCAAGTTCTTTCCGCTCGACGCCTTTGATGCCGATCCGCCGAATCTCTCGGCAGACGAGATCCACGACGCGATCCACCTCATTCGGCCTCGTCGCCGCATACACAGTGATCATGCCGCCGTCCGAATAGCCGGACAAGAAGGAGTAAATCGAGTAGGCAAGTCCCCGTTTCTCTCGTACTTCCTGGAACAGTCGCGAACTCACACTGCCGCCCAACACGCTGTTGAGCGCATACAGTGCATACCGGTCTTGGTGTCCAGCAGCGATACCCTTAAGCCCAAGGCACAAATGCACCTGCTCCAACCGCTTCTTCCTCAACAAGATGCCACTGTGCACGTCAGGAGGGCGGCGCCCGTTGACGTGGGCCGCCTTTGCCCTTTGGCCTTTGCCAAAATACCGCGCGACCATCGAATCAAGATGGGCCTGATCGAAGTTCCCGGCGATCGAAACCACGGTCTGCCTCTGATCGTAGTAGGTCTCGATATAGTTCAGCAGATCCTGACGTCGCAGCCCTCTGATCGTCTTCTCTTGGCCTAGAATGGAGCGACCGAGCGGATGACGCCCCAGCACTTGGCCCATGTGAAGCTCTTGTACCAGATCTTCCGGATCGTCCTGGACCATGCGAATTTCTTCCAGGACGACCTGTTTTTCTTTTTCGACTTCTTTGGATTCGAAACGGGAATGGTGGAATAGATCGGAGAGGAGTTCGACCGCTCGATCCAGTTGTTGATCCAACACCTTCACGTAATAGGTCGTCGTCTCACGCGAGGTGAAGGCATTCATCTCTCCACCAAGCGCGTCGATTTCGCGCGAAATTTCGGCGGAGGAACGATTGCGCGTTCCTTTGAAGAGCATGTGTTCGATGAAGTGGGAATATCCTGCCTGGGAAGGCTGCTCGTCCCGCGACCCGGTGTTGACCCACACACCGACGGTGACCGACTTGAGCGTCGGCATCCGTTCGGTCACCACCCGCACCCCGTTGTCCAGAACGAGCTTGCGATACAAGACGGCTACCTGGCGGAAGGATCCGGCGCACCGGCCCCGGTCGGAGGCGGCATGGCTTCCTTGCGGCTCAGGCGGATCTTTCCTTGCCGATCCACTTCCAGGACCTTCACCAGGATTTGATCGCCTTCCTTCACCTCGTCGGATACCGCTTGGACTCGATGGTGCGCCAGCTGCGAGATGTGCACCAGTCCATCGGTTCCCGGCAGGACCTCGACAAACGCGCCGAAGTCCATGATTTTCCGAACCGTGCCCATGTAGATCTTCCCGATCTCGACTTCTTCGGTAATCCGACTGATCATTTCTTTGGCCTTCTCGGCCGAGGCTCCGTCAACCGACGCGATCGTGACGGTTCCGCTGTCATCCACATTGATCTTGACCCCGCAATCCGCAATGATGGCGCGGATCGTTTTGCCGCCCGGACCGATGATCTCGCGGATCTTGTCCTGCTTCACCTTCATCGTGAAGATCCGTGGCGCGTAGGCCGACAGGGTGGTTCTTGGCGCTTGGAGCGCCTTCTCCATACAACTCAAAATGTGCAAACGGCCGGCTTTGGCCTGTTCCAAGGCCTTCTGCATCAAGGCCGACGTAATGCCGCCGATCTTGATATCCATCTGCAACGCCGTCACGCCCTGTTTGGTGCCGCAGACCTTAAAATCCATGTCACCCAAGTGATCCTCCAGCCCGAGGATATCAGAGAGGATCATGACCTGATCGCCTTCCTTGATCAATCCCATCGCGATCCCGGCAACGGCTTCTCTGACCGGCACGCCAGCGTCCATCATGGCAAGGCTCCCGCCACAGACAGTCGCCATCGAAGAGGATCCGTTGGATTCGAGGATGTCAGACACGATGCGGAGCGTGTAGGGGAAGGCCTCCTTGCTGGGAACCACCGGGGCCAACGCCCGTTCCGCCAATGCACCATGGCCAACTTCCCGGCGCCCCGGTGAGCGAAGCGGCCGCGCCTCGCCGACGCTGAACGGCGGAAAATTGTAATGGAGCATAAACGTCCTCATGTACTCCCCTTCTAACGCATCGATCCGCTGTTCGTCGTCCGTGGTCCCCAACGTGACCACAGCCAAACTTTGGGTTTCGCCCCTGGTAAAAATCGCGGAGCCGTGTGTCCGTGGCAGCGCACTGACTTGGCAGGTGATCGGACGAATATCAGCCGGGCCACGTCCATCCGCCCGCGACCCTTTCTCCAGGATCATGTTCCGAACTTCCGTATATTCCAGCTCATGGAACACCAACTTGACATGCCGTTCCCGATTCGGATCGTCCGCGCTCTTGAGCTTTTGAACGGCGCCGTCCTTGACCTCATCCAATCGCTCCTGCCTGGCCGCTTTGTTCGGAATCATGATGGCCTCGCGGATCCCTTGCGCCACCAGGGACTTCACTTGAGCGGCAAGGGCGGAATCGATCTGCTCCTTCACCACCTTCCGCTTGGGCTTGCCGGCGGCGGCTTGTAGTTCGCGAATCTTGGCCACAATCTTCTTGATCTCGGCATGGGCGAGTTCGATTGCCTCGAGCATGATGGCTTCGGATAGTTCGTTCGCCCCTGCTTCGACCATCATGACCGCATCAGCTGTCCCCGCCACAACAAGCTGCAGCTCGCTCTTCGCCACCGTCTCAAGGCCCGGATTGACGACGAACTTGCCGTCCAGCCGACCGATCCTCACGCCTGCGATAGGATTGTCGAACGGAATATTCGAGATGGTCAGGGCGGCAGAGGCGGCAATAATGGCAAGGATGTCGGAGGAGCCCGTCTGATCGGCCGAGAGCACTGAGGCGATGACTTGGGTCTCGAAGTAATAGCCCTCAGGAAAGAGCGGACGGAGCCCCCGATCGATCTGCCGGCTGGTCAGCACCGCTTTTTCAGATGGACGTGCTTCCCGCTTGAAATACCCGCCGGGGATCTTCCCGGCGGCGAATGATTTTTCCTGATAATCGACCGTGAGGGGAAGAAAGTCGATGCCCGCCTTGGCAACTTGTGATGCGACGGCCGTCGCCAACACGACGGTGTCGCCGTACGAGGCCCAAATCGAGCCGTCTGCTTGTCGTGCCACACGACCGGTCTCGAGCCGCAGAGTGCGCCCGGCAACCTCTATTTCAACTGTGTGTACCATCTGGGTCTCCTCTGGTTAGGCCCCACAGATGCCCACAGAGATGCGCTCTGAATAAATGTTTAATGATGAATGTTCAGTGTTGAGTGGAAGCTTCGGCTCGCATTCATCATTCACAATTGAACATTGAACGTTGAACATTTATTCAGAGACCATCTCAGTGTTCACCTGTGCGACTACTGCCCGCTGTTGCGCCTCCTGCGCGACCGCGAGACGGGATACTACTTTCTGATGCCTAATCGCTCGATCACCGCACGATAGCGTGCATCGCTGACGCCACGAAGATAGTCGAGCAAACGCCGACGACGCCCGACCAAGAGAAGCAGGCCACGCCGTGAGTGATGATCTTTCTTGTGGAGCTTGAAATGTTCCGTCAAATACGTGATGCGGTTGGTCAACACCGCGACCTGGACTTCCGGCGAGCCGGAATCCGTCTCATGCTGCCGGTACTGCTTGATCAACTCAGTTTTTGCTTCCTTGAGTAATGCCATGGGTTCCTTCCTTCCTGTTCCTTTCCTTCATCCGCAACGAAGTCTCATACGTTCTGATCGACCAGCACCTTCTCAACCTTGAGTGCATCTCTCAAATTGTCCGGACACTTCCCGATCGCCACCAGGCGTCCGTCGATATCGTGGATACGGACCGGCTTGTGTGACCCGCGCTCGCCATCGGCCGCCCCCTCCCAACGAAGGATCTTGGCCACAGGCACCGGAGCCCCGTGTCGCACGCGGTCGGCGGTCTGTTCATCCACCACCACAATCTCTAGTTGGGCCAACGCACGATCCAGCGACAACAGATCGTCTCCCAACCGACCGAGGGCATGACGGGTGACCACCTCATCGACCGTCAGCGCTTGATCGATCGTCAAGGGACCCACTCGCCTTCGCTCCAACGCCAACATGTGGCCGCCGACACCCATAGCTTCTCCAATGTCGGCACAGAGCGTCCGCACATAGGTCCCCTTCGAACAGACGATGCGCAATGTCACATCCCGCTCCTGAATCGCCTCCACCTCAAGGGTATGGATGACGATCGTTCGCGCGTCCCGCGCAATCGCTTTACCCGCCCGAGCGGACTTATACAGAGGAACGCCCCCGACTTTCACCGCCGAATACATCGGAGGAACTTGATCAATCGGCCCGCGGAATCGACCGACCACCTCATGAATCGCCTCCGGCGTCACGAGGTCCGTCGGGTGGTGCGCCAAGACCGTTCCCGTCGCATCCTCCGTATCGGTGGTTTCGCCGAGGCGAAGCACGGCACGATATTCTTTATCCCACTCAACAAGATATTCAGCAATGCGGGTTCCCCGCCCGATCAGCACAGGCAAGACTCCCGTTGCGGCAGGATCGAGCGTGCCGGCATGACCGACCTTGACTCCGCCGAGAAGATGCCGAATCTTCGCCACGACGTCGTGGGAGGTCCACCCAGATTCTTTCTTCATTGACAGCACGCCGTCGACGGCGGCGCAACTCTGTGCGAGATCCATCATCACGTCCCCGATGCTACGAACTCGTCTTCTCTTCGGACAACCCGTCCTCGGCCTCCGTTTTGACGTGGAGATCGTCCAATAACTTCAACACGCGATCGCCTCTCGGCCCGCTGACATCCTTGGCAAAGACGATCTCCGGCAGATACCGGAGCGAGAGCCGGCGGCCCAGTTCACCGCGCACAAACCCGCTGGCTTGAGCCAGCCCGGCGAAGACATTCCGCTCTTCTTCTTCCGTGCCCATGGCCGTCACGAACACACGCGCAATTCGCAGATCGCTGGTCAATTTCACGTCAGTCACGGTCACGGACTGCACGCGCGGGTCTTTGATCTTCCGCATGAGGATATCGGCCACTTCCATGCGGATTTGATCGGCCACACGATCGGCCCGATGATATCCTGTCTTGGCCACCGCACACTCCACCTAGCAGGATGCTGAAAAAGTCCGCCCGCTTCGTTCTCGCTTCGCTCAGAGGCTCAACGTACCGAAGCGTACGCCTCGCCTCTTCGCTTGCTGCGGCCTTGCTGGACGGCCATTTTGAGCATCCTGCTGGACAAGCCGCCGTCACAACAATTCCACTCGAGACTGGACGATTTCCACCGCGGGGACGTTCCGAATCAGGTTCAGCGCCTGGTCACACACTTGGTTGACGTATCGTCCTTCGTTGGCCACGCAGGCAAGCCCCAATACGGCCTTCTGCCACATATCCTGTCCATCGACTTCGGCAACGGAGAGATTGAACTTCTCCCGCAATCGATCTTTCAGACTCAACAGCACCTGCCGCTTGTCCTTCAGCGACTGACTCCCGGGGATGAACAGCTCGACCGTACAGAGTCCGACGATGATACCCACAGGACAGACTCACGCCTCAGAGCTTTGCGGCAATCTTGTCGATCGCATAGGCTTCGATGATGTCACCGGCCTTGATATCGTTGAAATTCTCGACGCTGATTCCGCATTCATAGCCCTGCTGCACTTCACGGACATCATCCTTGAAGCGACGCAACGACCCAAGCCTTCCTTCATAGACCACTACGTTGTCGCGAATCACTCGTGCTCCGACAGCCGCACGGGTGATCGTGCCGTCCACCACATAGGCCCCCGCAATGACGCCGGCCTTGGACACCGTAAAGACCTGTCGCACTTCGGCCCGTCCCAACGTCCGTTCCTTGAGCGTCGGTTCGAGCAGCCCTTCCATCGCGGCCTTAATTTCGGCCATCGCATCGTAAATAATGGTGTACAGGCGGACGTCGACACCTTGCTGTTCAGCCAGGACGGACGCCTTCGGCTCCGGCCTGACATTGAACCCGACAATAATGGCGTTCGACGCGGCAGCCAGCAACACGTCGGATTCCGTGATCCCCCCGACGCCGCTGTGAATGACGCGCAGCTTGACCGCGGCGGTCGCAAGTTTTTCGACGCCTGCGGTCAGTGCTTCAGCCGACCCCTGGACGTCAGACTTGATTACCAGTGCCAGCTCCTTGACCGACCCTTCCTTAATCTTGGCAAACAAGTCGTCGAGCGTGACCTTCGCTGACCCAGACAAATCAGCCGTTCGCTGCTTGCGAGCTCGATCTTCCGCAATTTCTCGCGCGATCCGCTCGTCTTTGACGACCTGAAATACATCACCGGCAGACGGCACACCCGGGAGCCCAGCCACTTCTACCGGAATAGAAGGACCGGCCTCTTGCACTTTTGCTCCCGTATGCGTAATCAGCGCGCGAACTTTCCCGCTCACAACCCCGACGACAAACACGTCGCCGACGCGAAGCGTCCCGCTCTGAACCAGCACCGTCGCCACCGGGCCACGCCCTCGCTCCAGCCTGGCTTCCACCACAACGCCCTTAGCCAACCGATACGGATCGGCCTTGAGCTCCAGCACTTCGGATTGCAGGAGAATCATCTCCAGCAAGATATCCAGGCCGGTCTTCTCTTTGGCCGAAACCTCAACCATGATCGTGTCACCGCCCCAGGACTCGGATATGAGTCCATGTTCAGACAAGGCGTTCTTTACACGATCAGAATTGGCCCCGGGCTTGTCGATTTTGTTGATTGCCACAATAATCGGAACGGACGCGGCTTTGGCGTGATTAATCGCTTCGATCGTTTGTGGCATCACACCATCGTCTGCTGCCACGACCAGGATGACGATATCGGTGATCTTGGCGCCACGACCTCGCATGGCGGTGAAGGCTTCGTGGCCCGGCGTGTCCAGGAACGTCACCTGTTTCCCGCGTACCGCAACCGTGTACGCGCCGATATGCTGCGTAATCCCACCGGCCTCGCCTTCTGCCACCTTCGTTTGCCTGATGGCATCAAGCAGCGAGGTCTTGCCGTGATCGACATGGCCCATGATCGTCACGACCGGTGGCCGCGGCTCAAGCTGGACCTCCTCTTCCGGCTGCACGACGGAATCCAGCAACTCTTCTCCGGCCTTCTCCATCGACACATCGATCTTGACCCCGCTCTCCTCCGCAATAATCACGGCTGCGTCAACGTTCATGGTCTGATTGAACGTGAGCATCTGGCCCATATCTATCAGCTTGCGCATGATGTCGGCCGGGCGCTGTCCGATCAGCTCAGCAAATTCCTTCACCGTCATGCCGGGCGCAAGCTTGAAGCTCTTCCTCCGTGGCTTGGTTACTTCTCCCGGCGTGCTGTGATGCACGTGCTTGCTGCGGTCGTCGCGGCGCTGCTGCACTGGAATGGCGCGAAGATCCTGCCAGCGAGCCGCATCCTCTCGAAGCCGAAGCTCTTCTTCTTCCCGCGTACGGCCAGGCTTGCGAACTTTCTTCCCCTTCTCTTTCAGACCCTCGGCTTGCATCTCTTCAAGCGAGAGGATTCTCTTTTTTCCTGTGATCACATCGATGCTTGGCACGACGGCGAGCTTGACGGAAGTCGTGGGAGCCGGAGCGGTCATAGCGCCTATAGAATGCGGCTGGTCGGGTGTCGCCGTCAGGTCACCATGCGCAGCGGCTGGAGTCTCAGCGTGCGGATACGCTACCGCCGGCGGGCTAATCGCGAGGGTATCGGTGAGCGCTCCGCTTATGCCTGCTGATTCAACTGTGTGCAGGGACGCTGCCTCTTCCGCTGGAAAGTCATCAGCTCTCTTGCGCTTGATCAGAATGCGGCGCTTGTCGGACTTGGAAGACTCCTCCGCCGCTGGAGCTGCCTGGGCCGACCAGGCCTTGGCTCCCGCTGGGTGGTCGGACGCCATACCGACCTTATTCCGCTCACCCCGACCTGCATCGGCTTCAGCCGCTCGGCCCGTCGCTTTCCCGTGAGCCTTGAGTTTCGGGCCGAGCTTCTCCAAGACCTTCTGCACCACGTCGTCATCCAACGCGCTACTGTGCGACGCGACGGTGATCCCCATCCGCTTCAATTCCGGGATGAGATCACGGTTTTCCATCCCGAGTTGCTTGGCCAATGCATACACGCGCATGAGAATTTGACACCTACTCCTCTTTATCCGGTTTATCCGGCATCCGACTCCGATTCTGCCCGGGCTTTTAATTCCTGCTCTCGGGCTTCTTCTTGCTGATGCAGCGCTTCGGTTTCCTCGGCCAACGCCGCCTTGATTTCTTTATCCCGTTCGGCCTTTTCCTTTTCGTATTCCGTCGCGCTGATGATATCGATCTTCCAGCCGGTCAGACGGGCGGCCAACCGCACGTTCTGCCCATTCTTTCCGATCGCTAACGACAGCTGGGAATCTGCAACGACGACCAACGCCGACTTCTTTTCCTCATCGACGCCGACCTTCTCAATGCTCGCGGGGTTCAAAGCCTCGGCGATGAAGACGCGCGGGTCAGAGGTCCAGGTAATGATGTCGATTTTCTCTCCGCGCAGTTCGCGGACAACCGCTTGAACCCGCGATCCCTTGATCCCCACACAGGCCCCGACCGGATCGACCGCCTTCTCGCGAGAGGTCACGGCGATCTTGGTTCGATCACCAGGCTCCCGCACGATGGACTTGATCTCAACGATTTTTTCGAGCACCTCAGGCACTTCCAACTCGAAGAGTTTCGACACAAACTGCGGATGGCTCCGCGTCAAGATGACCTGGACATCCTTCGGAGTCCGGCGCACTTCCAAGAGCATCGCCTTCACCCGATCACCGCAGCGATAGGTTTCCCGAGGAATCTGCTCCTGAATCGGCAGTACCGCCTCGGTCTTGCCCAGATCGACCAGGTAATTCCGGCGCTCCACTCCGAGAATGATGCCGTTGACCAGATCTCCTTGCCGCGTGGAGTATTCTTTTTGAACCGCCTCCCATTCAGCCTCTCGGACCTTCTGGAAGATTACTTGCTTGGCGGTTTGCGCGGCGATCCGTCCCAAATCGCTCATCTCGATGACCGACCCGATCTCGTCGCCAACCTCTGCCTCGCTGTCGAACTGGCGAGCTTCCTGAAGAGAGACTTCGGTTTTTGGATTGGTGACCGCATCGACGATGGTCTTCTTCGACACAACGGAGATCTCACCGGTCTTGGAGTCGATCTCGACTTGAATATTCTCAGCCTGCCCGAAACGCTTCTTGGCAGCCATTTGAAGGGCTGCTTCGATCGCCCCGATCACTCGGCTCTTCTCGATGCCCTTTTGCCGACCAAGTTCATCGATGACTGAAATCAATTCTCGATTCATAGCTCACTCTCCGGCGACTGCCCCTGCAGCCAATCTTGTTCATTTGGTCTGTTCGGTCTGTCTGGTTTTTTTGGTTGCATGAGACTAACCAGATGGACCGGACTTGTTTCAGACGTGCAGGCCAGTGAGATTCCGGCGTGCCCACAGATTTTTTCCCTCAGCCTGCTAAAACGTGACGACGCGCCGCGCTTCAGCGATGGAGTCGAACCCAAGGATGACCTCCCGCTCAGAACGCGGATCGTTCACCACGACCGTGACTCCCTGTTCATTCACTTCCGTCAACCGCCCGACTACACGCCACTGTCCGTCGATCGGCTGCCTGAGCTTCACGCTCACTGGCTTCCCCAATGCCCGGCGATAATCCTGAATCCGTTTGAAGGCCCGATCCAGACCAGGCGAGGAGACTTCCAGCGTATAGGCATGGGGGAACGGATCAGCCACATCCAAGGCTGGACCGATCGCGAGGTGTGCACGCCCGCAATCTTCTACCGTGACTCCGCCCGCCTTATCGATATACACGCGAATAACTGACCGCGCACCTTGCCCCACACACACGACGTCGACCAATTCTAAGCCCAATGCCCAGAGGATGGGCGATACCACCTCGCTGATGCGATCAACGACCGGTCGGGACTCCTTCACCGACGCCCCTCGCCCCGTATCTTTGGATGGCCCATTCAAGAGATCAAACAAAAAAGTGGGCCTGAGCCCACTTCCAGTCGTGGACCATAGCATGCCACCTATGCCAAAGCAAGGGGGCTAGCCGACCCGACTGGTGAAGCCTGCGGCAAGTCGTTGGGCGATCGGGCCGGGCCGTCCATCTCCAATGACTTTCCCATCTACACGGACGACGGCCAAGACCTCGACCGTGGTCCCTGTGAGAAAAACTTCGTCCGCCTCATAGAGGTCTGCCTGAGAGACAAAGCGTTCCTGAATCGGCAGGCCCTCGCTTAGAGCCAGATCCAACACAACGGACCTCGTGACCCCGGACAGAATGCGCGACCCTTCGGGAGCCGTCACCACTGTTCCCCCCTGGACCACCATCACATTGCTGACTGCCCCTTCAGTGACCAATCCCGCTTTGACCAAAATGGTTTCGAAGACCTGGGCCTGCTTCACTTGTTGTCGCGCAAGAACGTTGGCCAACAGATTCACGCTCTTGATGTCACAGCGCCCCCATCGGATATCCTCGGTCGTTATCGTTTCCACACCGGCTGCTTGTACTGACTTGTCGAGCGGGTGGAACTCACGAACAGTCATGACGACCGTGGGCGTCAGTTCATCTGAATAGGCGTGATCACGGGGAGCGACACCCCTGGTGACTTGAAGATAGACTTTGGCTTCAGGATAGGCGGCCCGCCTAATCCCTTCCAGGACATAGTGAGTCCACTCGGCGTGGGAATAGGGCTGCGTCAGGTCAAGCGCCGTGGCGCTACGATCCAGTCGAGCCAGATGGGCCTCGATTGCGAACGGACGCCCCTTGTATGTGCGGATCACTTCGTAGATGCCATCGCCAAACTGAAAGCCCCGATCCTCGATCGAGACTTTCGCCTCGGCCAGCGGCAGGAACGCTCCATTGATGAAGGCTACATTCGGCAAGATTACGCACTTCTCCGAGACGAGGAATCAGAGGCCATCACGTCAAAGACGCGCCGATCTTCGGCGGTGAATTTCCACCCCATGCGTTTTTCAAACAGCACCCGGTGGGTGCCCGGCCTGACCGCTTTAAACTCGAAAGTCCGCTGCCCATTATCCACCGCATTATTCCCTGCGATGCGAAGGTAGTCGTCGGCCAGCAACTCAAGCCCCGTAGGATCATAGGTCGGAACCCAGAGCTCCCCTCGCGTCCTGTCTTCCCAGAGATGAATCTGGACGGGATGCTCAAGGGTCGTCTCAATGACCTTGGCCCCATCCGAGTGTGTGGCACCATCATGGTCGTGGCTAGATATCATACTCATCGTCTTTTACACGGCAACCCGCTCATTATTATTTGCCTGATCATGCGGGCTAGGGTTTTCGCCGAGGCCCGACAAAAATCTCCGCTCCTTCCACCTGCACATCATAACTCCCCACACAATATCCACCACCGTCCGTCCCTTGCCCGTTTCGAACATCGAATGCCAGATCGTGCCACGGACAGGCCACGACAAAGCCCTTCACACGCCCTTCACACAAAGGACCGCCTTCATGGGGACAACGATTATGGATCGCAAAATATGTCCCCTCGATGTTGAAGAGCGCAATCTCCCGATTGTTCACCATGACGACTTTTGATTGCCCAGGCGGCAGTTCGTCGACCAGGGCGACGGATTGAAACCCCTCTAGCATGCTGTACCGACTCCTCTCTTCATGCGTTTCACCAAGTCTCCCACGCGTGTTACATCCGAAGTGTATATTTCAACTCCAGCCCTATGGTGACCCCTTCCTGCTTGATGAAACCCGCTCCTGTTTGAATCGCGTAGCGGACCGCTTCGGGAGAGGAACTATACTTGGGGCAGTCATCTACCCGGCAGGGAGCGACATTTTCCTTGAGCCCCACGATATGATGGCTTTCATCAATCCACATTATGTCCACCGGAAACCGATACTCCTTCGTCCAGATGTGGTTCTGGCCGGTCGACTCGAAGATATAAAGCAATCCACTATTCGGTGGCAACGTCTCTCGAAAGGCAAGACCGACTAGCAGTTTCTCCGGTGTATCCGCAACTTCCGTCTCGAGCTCAAGGCCATTTGGAAAGGAGACGATAATCATGGTCTCCTCTTTTCGATCGATGAGAAAGAACGAAGCGCTTATCAAGAAAATCGCCATGAGGACGAGCGTGATGATGCGCTTCTTTTTCTGCCCGCGATCGCTCACCGGTAAGGTGGTCATGGACTTTATCTGTCACGACACGTAACGACTCCCTGGGCCCAAAGGCCCATTAATGCAGGGAATCTAGGCCTTCTGAGCAAATGCCGTTCTGTTGACTTGGAAAAGAGCGGCAGACTAGAATGGCGTTCGCGTCGCGGCACGCATCATGGTCGTGACGGGGCGGATTTGTCAACCGTGTGTGTCTCTATCGTAGTAAGAAGGAGGCGAGGGTCATGGCGCTGCTGATTACCGATGAATGTATCTCCTGTGGAGCCTGCCTGCCCGAATGTCCGAACGAGGCGATTTTTGAAACTCGCAGCGACGCGGAAACGAAGGGTAATCATGTGGGCGATGGCCAGGGAGTCGGCGATAGTATTTATGTGATTACGCACGACCGCTGCAC
>CAZPWD010000042.1:0-15007 GCA_964590025.1 uncultured Nitrospira sp. | reverse complement strand
TGCTCATCGGTTGGTGGGCGGCAGGGCTGAGATCGATGATGGCCAGACGGCGATGTCCGAGCCCGACATGATCCTTGACAAAGACGCCCTCGCCATCCGGCCCTCGATGCGCCAGGGCCTTGGCCATCCTTCTGATCGCGCCTTCGTCCACAGGCGCGTCCGTGTCACGATTGATCTTGCCGCAAATGCCGCACACGATGCGTTACGCCTTGCCGGCGTCCTCGAGAACTTGCAAGAACTTGGGAAAATTCGCCTTGACCGAGTAGCGCTCCTCTACGATGGCCCGACCGCGGCGCCCCATGGCCTCGCGGAGATCGCGATCCTCGATCAACAGCGAGAGCTTCTCGATCCACTCCGCCTCCGAACTTGCGAGCAGTCCGCTGACCCCGTCTTGCACCACCTCTGTATTCATTCCCACTGGCGAGCAGACAGCCGGTATACCGACTGCCATGTACTGCAAGGCCTTAAACGCGCACTTGCCATGGGTCCACTCGTTATCCGGCATCGGCATGAGGCCGATATCGAACGATTGTAGGTCTTCAACCTCACGATCCAACCGCCACTCGTGATTGGAAACCGAGGGATGCGCGTTATAATATTCTCCCCCCACTACCTTCAGACGGAAATCGTATTGCCTGGCCAGGTACGGCAAGACCGGATCCAGCATCCTGAGATATGGCGCGCTGGAATGGCTACCGATCCATCCCAGCGTCACGCCCTCCCCGCCCGCCCGGGAAGCCGGATGGAAACGATCGGTATCTACGGGCGTCGGGATGACGGTGACGCGTGGGTTGTGCTGGAGAGCGTAGTCCCGAAGATATCCGTTTCCTGCGATAACCTGGCGACTCAGGCGGATGATCGTCGCGACCTTCCCGGGGCACTTCAAGAACTGGAGGGGGCGATTGGCCCCGCTGGTGTTCCGCTGCCAGATGGCATCGTCGAAGTCATAGACAATCGGGATCCCCGATCCGGAGAGCAGCCGTTCCAAGATCGGAGGCCCGAAGGGGAAGAGTTCGCGATGAATGAAGATGAGATCGAACCTTCTGGAGCGGGCAAGGTCCAGAAGGCGGTTCAGGCTGCTGATAAGAAAGTACAGGCCTTTTCTCACAATGCGGCCTGGCCGGTACAGAATGTCGTAGAATCGCGCGGGGGAGAGGAATGGCCGCACAGCATATCCAACCCCGTGTTTACGCAAGAGAGGAAGGTATTGTTCCACCCGCAATCGATTACTTCCTCCCCCGGTAGGGTATGGCACGATGAAAAGAACGTTCATCCGGCTCTTCTCAGAAGATCATGAGCCATCGGGGTCAGCCATCGGAAGTTCTGCCGCATTGCTCCAGCACGCTGAGGGTATCCTCGGCGCATCGACGCCATGAGAATCTGGCCGCTTGCTCAACGCCCATCCGGATCATGTAATCCCGTCGCTCGGCGTCGCCCGAGACCGCAAGGATCGCCCGGCTCACCTCCACCGAGTCCGACGGGTCGCTCACCAACAACGCGGCCCCACCCACGACCTCCGGAATCGAGGAGGTCCTGGCGCTAATGACCGGTGTTCCACACGCCATGGCCTCGAGCAGAGTGAGTCCGAAGCCCTCGTAGTCAGATAAAAAGATGAAGGCCGTGGCGGCATTGTAGAGGCTCAGAAGCTCGTCCTCCTCGACGCGAGGGAAATGGACCACAGCCCGACGACCCAACCGCAGGTTGAGGACTTCGACGGCCCGTGAGAGGTCGAAGCTCCCGCGCAGGGAGTCCGCCCCGACGAGAACAAGCGATGCCGGACCACCGTCTTTGAGTGCCAACTCGAATGCTTCCAGGAGGGTGGGGATATGGCGCCTTGAGAAGATCGAGCCCACGAAAAGCAAGTAATTCTCCTCGAACCCAAATCTTCGTGTCACGGCCTTCCGGGCCTCACTGGCTGAAAGCTGCCTGAAATAATCGTCGGCCGCTAGCGGGATCGCGCGAACCTTGCTCGCTGGCAGCCGGTAATACTTCAGCAGCTCTTGCCGGGAGAACTGGGAGTCGGTGAGAACCACTCGAGCCCTCCGGGCCGCCAGCCGGGAGAACGTCCTCAGTCTCCATCGTTGGGCCACCCGGGACCACTCCGGATGGGCTTCGTACGACACATCGTGGATCGTGACGGCCGAGGCTCCGCCAATGAGAGCGGGCAGGGTATAGCCTGGTGAGAATAGCAGATCGACCCTGTCGCGGCGAGCCGCGAGCGGCAGGACCGTCTGCTCCCACAGAAGCTGCCTGATATTCTGTTTGAGCACCGGAAGCCTAGCGGGCAACCGCTTCGTGAAGCACGCTTCATCAAGGAGGGGATCAACTGGGACTTCGTGCTCGAAATAGAGATAATATTCATGCGCCTGGTGTTCCTTCGCCCACACGCGGAGCAGGCTCAGCAGATAGCGAGCGACCCCGGTCCGTTCTCGCTCAAGTGGCCGCCCGTCGATCCCAATCCGCATCGTCGCGCGCTCCCCGCTTCAGGTGACTCTTGCGCCCCGCACCGCGCCTCCAACAACGAACGGAACCGAAACCACAATCGCCTTAACGGGTAATACGGTTCAGGGTTGAGAGGATCGTCTCCTCCTGGACTCGCGCTTGGTTGTAGGAGGACATAATGACGGACCCCATGAACAGGTCAGGCACGACTCCTCTCAAGGCCTGCGCCTGCAATCGTCCGCAACCGGTGTCGAGCAATGATCTCCTGGTACCAAGCCAGGTAGTGATCAATCTGGCGGTCCAGGCCGAAGCGCTCGCAGGCGGATTCGACGGCGGCGGCACCAAAGCGCCGGCGCAGATCGTCGTCGGAAAGCAACCGCTCCATGCGCGTAACCATTGCCTCAGCGTCGCCAGGCGGAGCGAGGAAGCCAGTAACACCGTCCTCTATTTGTTCCGGGATGCCGCCCACCGAGGTAGCGACGACAGGCGTGCCGCAGGCCATGGCTTCCAGGATGACATTGGGGAAGGTGTCGGCTCGTGAAGCGTGCAAGTAAACGTCGGCGGCTCGGTAGAACTCGGCAACCACGGCAGGGTCTACTTGGTAGGGTACAAAGCGGAGCTCAGCTCGACCAATCCGGTCCGGCCTCCGGTCCTCGCCTAAGCACACGAAGATCACGCTACGCTTCTCCTGTCTCTCCGCCAAGGCCTGAACTGCTGCCTTCATGATCCCATAGTCTCTCCAAAGACTTCGCTTCACGAGGTTGCTGACAAAAAGGACTATCGCAGCATCACCCGGCAAGCCTAAGCGAGTTCGGGCGGCCTTCCGATCACCGGGATTGAACACGGATAAATCAACTCCGTTTGGAATAACCCGGTATTCTTCAGCTTGCAGCATGGATTCTCTGACTTTCCCCATTAGCCATTGGCTCGGGGTGCTGACGTACAGCCGGCTCCGTTGAAAGATATCTCTCTTGCGTTGCCAGTTGTAGGCAGTGTTATCGTAGAGAACCGACGGATAGATCGTCAGGTCGGGACACTGCCCGCATCCGGTGCGCCAACGTTCACAGTCGAAGGAGTGGGCGCAGTGCCCACTAAGCAGCCAGGCGTCGTGCAGGGTAAGAACTACAGGAACCTCGTGGCTGAGCCAGGGGAGGTGGCGCAGATCAAAGTATTCTCCGTGAAGGTTATGTGCATGGACAACATCGGGCCGATGCAGAGGCAACTCTAATAGGGAGGCGGTCCCCGGAAAGTGAAAGTCTTCGACACCTCGACATTTGTTCAGTAGCCGTTGCGGTTCGCCGAGCAGCGCCAGCCATCCCCCTATGCGCGTAGCCCCTCGAACTCCCAAACGTTGTAACCGATCTCGTAGTTTGTGACACAGCCGGGTCCATCGAGGTCGGCTCTTGTCGTTCGGGATGATAAGAACGCCTGGATCATTGCTCCGCTTGCGACCGACGGCAAACCAGGAGTTATGACCCCGTTCGGGATAGGCCTTGAATAAGTTCCAGGCCACCTTCTCTGCACCGCTAGCGATGTCGCACGTACTTACCTGCAAAATACTAAGCCTGCATTGGAGGCGCTCCATGGAACTCGTATCCTCATCGGTCAGAGAAGCCATTTTCATCGCACGCGCGCATCACGGGATGGGTTGGAGCCCCCGTATCTGGGGGAAGGCTCGAATACCCTACACCTGAGCCTGCGACCTGCCACCTTCCATACATCCGCAGAAAAAGACCACGGCAAGCCATGATCCATCGCAATCAAGCGCCTGACTACGCGCCTCCATCCCGGTTGGAGTGGGAAGCGAAAAACCAGACGGGCTACCTTCAATGCCTCCTGCCGTTTCAACGCATCCAAACAGGGCTTCCCAGGAAAGCGACTCATAAATGCCTGCAACATGTCCAAATACATCTCGGCCAACCTCACACGCAGTGCGTCTAGACCGGGCATTGGCTCGCTGACCCCGACAAACAGCCCTCGGAGCTGGCTGACCTGCTCAGGGGTTATTGCAAACTCCGGCAGTTGCTCTCGTATTGCGCGCAAGGCAACGGCATCATGATTCCTTAGCTGCTGGTCCCTGAATTTGTTGGTGACACGATCTCCATGTGTCCGGTAGCGCATCAATGGCTCTCCAAGATTTGCCCCGCAAGTGTACCTCAACATCCGCATCCAGAGGTCATAATCCTGCGTCGTCTGAAAGGCCTCATCATAGTTTAGATTCCTGCTTATCAGCACATCACGGCGAAACATTATTGTGGGGTGGGCAAAAGGGTTTGCCAGCAGGCTTGTCCAGTGTATCTGCAGGTCGTCCTCAGGCATCTGCAGTAGTCCGACCTCACGACCAACCTGATCAATTATGTAACAGGCACTCCCCAAGATCCCGATCTCAGGACGTTTCATTAGCAAGGCAACCTGCTTTTCCAGCCGTTCTGGTAGAGCAACATCATCGGCATCCATGCGCGCGATGTACTGTCCTCTTGCCAGCTCGACTCCAGCCTTTAGCGAGCGAGTCAAACCGAGATGCTCCTCGTTGCGCACCACGCGCATACGAGGATCTCGAACGGCCGCCAACAGTCTTGCGGAGCCATCCGTCGAACCGTCGTCAATGACCAGAAACTCGAAATTGCCAAAGGTCTGCCTCAAGATGCTTTCCACCGCCTCCGACAAGAATGCGGCATCGTTGAAAGCAGACATCAAGACGGTTACGACAGGCTGTTCAGACATTCGGACCGTTTCTCCAGCCATAATCCCAGGCACAATATGGACCACGAGAGCTGGGGATTGAGGCCAGGAAGTGCGGACCGAGCACCGGGCAGCACGGCCATGAGCGGGCTGTTCGGTGCACAGACACGCTTCATGAGGCTCTGCACGTCCGGTCGCTGTATCCAGCTCCCCACCGGGGCTCCAAATCCTTGCTTTGATCGATTCCGCACGTCCTCTGGCCACAGCTTGTCACAGGCCTCGCGCAAGAGATACTTGAGCGTACCTTCTCGAAACCGCACATGCCATGGCAGGCCCCAGACATATTCAACAAGGTCTACATCCAGAAATGGCGCTCTGGTTTCCAGGCCATGAGCCATTGCCGCACGATCCACTTTGACCAGGATATCGCCCGGAAGATAGCACCGGACATCGAAGTCGGTCGCTCGGTCCATGCCCTGCACGTCCGGGTCTGGGCAATACGCCTGCCGAATCGCGGCCTCGGTGTCCTGCGGTGTTCGTCCGTTCCACAGTGCGGAACGGTCCGCCTTCAGCCCTGTCGCGAGCGCCAGGTGACGTTCCCATAGATCATGGTGCCGGCGTCTGCTCAACGATGCGCGATGGGCGCGGACGGCCGCGTCACGCTGTCTGTGGAAAGGCAGGCTCGCCTTCGTCATCACTCGCCAGGTCAGCGCCGTTAACTGCGCCCACCCGAGTGCCACCGCACCAGAGCGGGCCGCCTCGCTGGCCAGCAGCCAGGAGTACCACTCGTATCCTCCAAACAGCTCATCTCCTCCATCCCCGGAGAGAACAACCTTGACGTAGCGATGCGCGAACTCAGCCACCAGATAGGTTGGGATATTCGAGGAATCCGCAAAGGGCTCATCGTAGACCTCAGCCATACGCTCAAGTATCTCTCCCACAGGGATCGCCATTTGAATCTCATGGTGGTCAGTACCGTAGGCCCGGGCTACGGCCCGCGCGTATGGCAACTCATTGATTAGATCGCCGAACCCGACCGAAAACGTCATCACCGGCTGATCAGTACGTTGCGTCATCAACGCTACGATCGTACTGGAGTCCAAGCCACCGCTTAGAAAAGCTCCCACAGGCACATCCGCCACCATCTGACGCTTGACAGCCTGCGCGATCAGGAACCGGAGTCTCTCGATTGATTCCAGTGGATCAGCGATCTCCTTTGTTGAGTAGCTAGGCCTCCAATAGCACCATTGTCGCCAATGCCCGTCGCACCAGGACAGCGCATGGCCCGGTCGCAAGGTGTGAACGTTCTCATAGATCGTGCGGTCCGGAGGGACGTAAAGCAGAGCCAAGTACGCATCGACAGAAACGCGATCAATCCTCGGCTCCACCAGGCCCGAGGCCAACAACGCCCTGATTTCGGAAGCAAGCAAGAAGTGGCCGTGATTGGAGCAAGCCCAGTAGAGCGGTTTCTCCCCCAAGCGATCACGGGCCGCAAATAATCGCCGCTCAGCTCGATCCCAGATAACAAAAGCAAATTGTCCCTTGAGGTGAGCGACCGCTGCCTCCCCGTACTCCTGGTAGGCGCGCAGCAAGACTTCCGTATCCGATTGGGTGCGAAACCGCCAGCCGCGCCCTTGCAATTCCTGCCGCAATTCACGGTAGTTGTAGATCTCGCCATTGAATACGATCCAGTACCGCTCCGCCTCCTCCGTCATCGGCTGGGCGCCCCCTATCAGATCAATCACACTGAGCCGCGTATGGCCCAGGTGACAGCCGAGCAGCTCGATGCAGGCCCGCGCATCCGGCCCGCGATGCTCAAGGCGGTCGGTCATTCGCTCCACCGCGCCGCAAGGAATTTCAAGGCCGTTTGCGACAATCACCGCGATGCCGCACATCTCAGGCCAACCCTATCTGCCTAAACACTGTTTCGAATCGTCTGTGCCAGGTATGCTCGCTCCTGGCGCGGCGCATACCTGCCTCGCGGATGCGATTGCGCTCGGTGTCGTGGGCCAGATAGTAACGTGCCTTGTCCACGAGTTCGTCCGCGTCGTTGAAGCATACGATTTCCTTGTCCGGCTCGAAGAATTCGGCCAGCTCTTCGAAATATTCAACCAGGTAAAATGCTCCGCTCATCGTGGCCTCAAAATCACGCAACCGAACCTGCTTGACAGGCCTGCTTCGTAGAGGAACCTCAGCTACGCTGCTGAATCCCAGGCTGATCTTGCTCCTGCTGTACATTTCGATATATTCCTGGTCGGTGAGGGGCGGACCACAGTATTCCTGGGCCACATCTGTCGACACACTCGGTCGCCGCGTCAGAAGGGTCCGCTTCACCTTACCGCCAATTCTTCGCCATAAAGGACGGGCGGGCTGGGGTTCTTGCCAGTAAGGGCCCCAAGCGCGCGCCTGAATCTTCGCATCGATCAATGAGCGAATATATGTGGGACGATTGCCATACCTTTGCCCCACAAACGTGACATCGAATTGCAAAGGGACATCATACGGCTTGTACACATTGGGATTGGCAGCCTCCTGGCAATAGAGAGCTCGCGCGCCGACACGGCGATAATCATCCAAACGAAATTTCTCCGGCACCAGACAGTAGTGGTACGCCGGCGCAATCTCCTGGACCAGGTGAAATTGATACGAAGCATTGCAGTACCAGTTGAGAGTGATAATCCCCAGCCTGGCAATTTCGCGAATTGCGTCCGGTTCAACATGAGCTGAAGAAAAGTAGCTGAAGAACAGATCAATTGGCGCTTTCTGATGGGCGCTCCGGACTTGCCTGACCAGCTCTTCACTAAACTGAGGACGATTCTGAATCATCGCTTGCCGATGCTTAGACAAGGCTAGATCCAAATGATAGGCGACATGAAGATAATCGTGGTCGAACACAACTAATTCGTGCCCCAAATCTCGAAGTGGCAGATAAAGGTTAACGTACCAAAGCCTTGAGCTGGGCAGATCGGTTTCGTTGGGTGTACTTTGGGCGATGTAAAAGATACGCATGGAGCTGTTATGACTCCAGGTGTAGAGTTACTTGGAGGGGCACTTTGAACTCACTGTTGTTTGCCTGCCTGTTTGATCGCGTTTACAACAGCCGCCGTACGAGCCAGACCGGCGGCGACCCACGGGAAAAGATATTCTCACACACAGCGCTCACAATCCGCGGCCTCCGGTCGAAGAGATACATCCGCAAGATCTGGAGCAGAAAATAGTCAGTCGGCTCCTACTGCACCCAGATGGCGTCGGGTCGTAAGGCCTGTAGTTGTTGATGCAACCAGCGTGCTTTTATTGTCAAGCTGGCTTCGGGCATGAACCGGATTTCCAGCGAAGGATCTTCTTGAAAAACCGTCCGCGACTCTATCCATCCAAGTTGCTGATGCACTGTAGGCAAGTCGGGTGGAGCATCAGCAATGACTGTGCTACGGATGCGAAAATGAGAAACCAGATACTTGAACGCTTCCCAGTGGATGGGATAAAACGCAATCTTGCTATAGAACACCAATCTTTCATCAGAGAGCTCTGCCGCTGGCTCCATGGCGCGTAAGATTACGTCTTGATCCCGGTGACCGCAGTCTCGCACCAACGAGTCGTTCGAATGTCTGTACAACCTGCTTTTTCCATCCATGCCTTAACTTCGTCTCCAGTGTGAGTTGTTGCAATGGACGGTGTTATCGCATCAAACATATCCAGGATCCGCCATCGGACATCAGGCAGATACAAGGATGCCAGCCAGTTTCGTTCCACGTATCTGAGCAGATGATCAAATCCTGGAATCCATTTGCCCTTGGCCATTATAGGAGCGAGTAAATATGCAGAGAGATACGCATAGGCTAATGCGGGACGGTAGCCAAACATCGGCTTTAAGCGATTATGGAGACGCCGGAGGCGCGCCACAGAAGGATAGTCGTAAAATTCCCCTTTGGGGTAGACGCAGCAAGCGACCCATCCTCCTGGCCGGACGCTTTGCGTCAAGGCCTTTAGCCCTCGCAACGGATCCGGAGTGTGATGTAGCGTCCCGATCGCAAAGCCACCATCAAACACCCCCTCAAAAAAGGGCGGGTTCAGAATATCGCCCTGCACAATCAGCACGTCGGGATCAAGAGCGAAGTTCAAGCCCGCAGCATCCACGGCCTGACTGAGATCGATGCCAACTGCTTTGCCTCCCTTGCGGCGAACCACATCCAGGAATCGCCCTGACCCGCATCCAAACTCAACGACGCTCCTGCCTCGTATCTGATCTTCGCCAACCTCGGTAATGATCTCCCACATACGAGTGGTGTGTCCAGCCATTGGTTTGCCCACGTTCTCAGCCTCAAACTGCACGCGCGGCCAGCGGCTCCACTGATATCCGAAGCTTGACGCATAGTGCTCCTGTCCGACGAAGCGAGGAATGCCACGAACGATTGGATAGCGTCGCCCGAATCGGCTCACCAGCGCCCCTGAAACCACCAACTCACCGCGAGTCTCAAACGGTTCCAGGTGTAAGGGCTCCTTTGATTCGGGACAGCACAAGCTGGTGAGGAACTTTGGATGCATCACCGAGGGTCCCTTGTTTTAACCGCTTCGACATGGTATCCAACGGTGAACTCATCAATCGGAATCTCATTGTCCAGTCGCGTGAACCATCTCGCGATACGATCACCGGATGCCACTCGCAATAGCCAGCGAGCCGGATGCCACCGCGGATAATGTCGATGAGTTTGAATGATCCCTATACCCCGGTTCATCTCTTGGAGGAACATCAGGAAAAACCGTCCGTTCGGCTCGATGGACACCACCTCGAATCCAATCTCTCCCAGAATATGACGGTAGAAATGTGGCGTGAAACCACCATAGAAATGATAGGGCTGTTGGTGCAACCCCGAACCCAACGGGGCTGAAATGAACGCCCATCCCCCCTCTCTCAGGATTCGCCCGATCTCTTTCAGCACCTTGATGGGTTCTGGCACATGCTCCAGCACTTCGACGCAGAGCACAGCGTCAAAGCCTCCGTCATCGACGGGAATGGCGCTCGCATCGCACACAAAATCGAGTTGACCATAGTTCCAGGTTTCCGGTAAGAGACCTTTTGGAGTTCCTTCATATTTCCCGAAGTCTTGTGCCCTGTAATCACAGTGACTGAAAAGTGACCGATACCGACACTCGCCTGCACCTACATCGAGAATGCGAGTGCCCGGCGGCAGCCGTTCGGCGATGCTTTCCACCCATCGATCGCGATTGCTTTTGTTGAAATTGGCCAGCTCCTCTCGAGTCTTCGCGCGCTTCATTGACTGGACCGATTGCGCCTGAGCCAGAAGAGACCGCAACCGTACACCACGTTCTCCAACTGCTCGGGCTTCGCATCAATCAAGAGCTCCCCACGATCATCGACGGCAGAGAATTCAACCAGATCGAGGCTGCTGAAATAGTCGAAAATCTGCCCCGGACTGTGTATGCGATGCGCATTGAAGCAGACGCGTGGCTGTCCTATTGGGACCGAAAAGAACAAGTTACCACGAGGCGCTAACACTCGAGCCAGCTCAACACAGGCACGGCGCGTGCCAGATGGATCAAGGGGATCCCCGTAGCGGCCTAAGCCCACATGTTCCGCAACGTGTAGGCAGGATAATGAGTCAATCGAACGATCAGCAAACGGCAAGGCGAGAATAGTGCCGGCCACAGATGTTAACTGGGGCAGCCTTGCACCCAGCGGTCTGAAGTCAACAAACGTCACCGACAACTGGGTTGCAAGTAGCCCGACAAATTTGACGTCCGAGCCGACATCCACATGTTTCTTGGCTTCGCTCCGAGCAATCCGCCCCATGGCCCACACCGCCTGGTAAAAGTAATGAGGGTCGTAAGGTGTGATGGCCGTGGCGTCAAACAGGCAAGGATAGCTATCGCGAAATCGCAAAGGTTCGGCGCCAGGCAGATTCTTGTAGCGGTGCCAGGAAGAGAGATATCGTGTGTACGGTCCAAGGGACGTCACTGCCCTCTGAATAGGGAACACCGGATCTACCCAGCGCTGCCACAAGCGGCGGCCATTTCGTGCAAGCGCTCGTACTCGCTTAGGGATGGACATTCTTTCCCACCTAAATCAAACTACCTTCCAGTCACCTGGACCTTGCGGTTGACTTCGGGTCAGGGACGAACCCCTGGAAATGGAAAACTCATGCATTTTGATGCTCCAAGAAGAGTCCCTTCCGTCCTCCGGAAAAAAGAACTAGCGGCCGTTCCAAGCTTCCTCGTCCACGAAAATTGAATTGATGAATGTGTCGGCGTAAATGCGGTAACCCTTCGAGACCATCAGATCTATGATTTCAGGTATTTTTTTTTCTAACTTATCTTCTGTATAGGTCAAGGTCTCTACGCAAAAAACAGGGGGTCGGAAGGACCCAAAGTCAAACGTCTTCAATATTGCCAAATCCATCCCCTCAGTATCCAAAGAAACGAATCTGGGGGGCTCGCTGAAATACTTTCGGATAATATCGTTTACCGGAACCAAGGGCATGCGGATGACCTGTTCGATTTTGTGATGGCCGTAACCTTGATACCGCTCGGCTTCCTCCCTCGAAAAAGTGCTGAGCGCCCTGGAACTCAGAATATAAAAACTCGCCTCATCTTCTTGAGTAATCCCTATGCCAACATTCAGACAAATATCCCTTCTGCGCCTCCCCTTAAGTTCACGACACAGTACGGGATCGGGTTCGATACATACTCCGTGGCCACCCTTCCGGTAGAACAGATATGTATTACTCAAGAACGTTGGATGGTGAGCGCCAATATCAAGATACGAGGGCTTTGAGATCTTTAACGCATCAAGAATGAACTCAACAATCAGATCTTCACCGCACTGTGAGTAACTTCTCTTATAATGTCTAGCTGCAAGCCCATTGAAAAGTTTCATTCCACGGCAGTCCATTCCATTACCGGAGCGAGTAACCCCGCCCTTTTTACCATCCAGTACGGGGAATCACTTAAGCCACCCTGGATATTAACGTAGATTGAGGGAGCGCTTATTCCTGGTTCAAACAACCATTCTCGGAAGTGAAGACCGCCAATGAGCTCAACTCTGTAGACGCCCTCATTCAAAAATCGTGGAGGAATCCTGCTCCTCAGGACACAGACTCCTTTTTTCAGCCTTGGCCATCTATCTTCGGATTGATCTGTCTGATAAGACCAGTATAAGAGGCTGCCGTCCTCGGCATACACCGCGTAGCCAACTGTTAGCGCTGGATCAATTGCTTGAATCTCTGCTTTAATTTGCACCCACATTTCTGAATTATTGCTCAAGGGCATGCTCTGCTTATTCCCGTGTTCGTCTGAGATAAAGAAACGCAGCGGTTTAAACCAAGGATTGTCAAACTCTCTCCCATGATTAACCCATTCACTCGATTCAAGCTCATCACCTTGACCAAACAAGTATTCCTTGATTACGACGCGAACATCTTGGCTAAGTTGCATCTGGCGTCCTTTATCTAATAGCAAACAAGCCGTACAGAGCTGTTCTATCGCATTCATATTGTGACTCACGAACAACACGGTCCGCCCACCCTTTGCCACTTCCCCTATTTTCCCGAGGCACTTCTTCTGGAAGCCAGCATCGCCGACGGCCAGGACCTCATCCACCAGCATAATGTCCGACTCCAGGTGGGCGGCCACAGCGAAGGCGAGGCGCATGTACATGCCGCTGGAGTAGTGCTTGACGGGCGTATCCATGAACTTCTCTACCTCCGCGAAAGCCACGATCTCGTCAAACTTGCGCCCGATCTCCGCTTTCCTCATTCCCAGGATCGCGCCGTTCAGGTAGATGTTTTCCCGGCCGGTAAGTTCGGGATGGAAACCGGTGCCCACCTCCAAAAGCGAGCCCACTCGGCCGTGGATCTCAGCAGTGCCCTCAGTTGGCTCGGTGATGCGTGACAGGATCTTGAGGAGGGTGCTCTTGCCGGCCCCGTTGCGACCTATGATGCCGACCACCTCGCCCTGCTTGATTTCAAAGGACACGTCTTTTAAGGCCCAGATCGTATCGTCCCCATTCGGATGCTGGGAGGCTGGAAGGCTGGAAGGCTGGAAGGCCGAACGAATCCGGCGAAAGGGGGCGTACATAGCATCGGTCAGGGTATCGCGCAGGGTATGGTATCGCTCCGGCTTGCCTATCCGGTATTGCTTGCCCAACCCCTCACAACGAATCGCGACCTCACTCATGGCTCAGACCACATCGGCAAAGGTCTTTTCCATGCGCCGGAAGTAGTACAGACCTCCGACCAGGACCAGAACGACTATGGTGATCGAGACAGCCAGTAGTGCCCCTGGCCCTTCCGTCTTGCCCAGCAGCGCCCAGCGGAAGCCTTCGACGACACCCGCCATCGGGTTCAGACCGTACAACGCCCGCCACGACACCGGCACTAAAGTGCTCGGGTAGGCCACCGGCGTGAGAAAAAGCCAGAACTGAGTGAGGAACGGGATGGTGTATCGCACATCCCGGTACTGCACGTTAAGCGCCGAGAGCCACAGGCCAACCCCCAGGGCCGCGCCGACCGCCAGTAACAGGAACAGCGGCACGGTCCACAGTGCGGCGGTAGGCCGGATGTGGTAGTACATCATCATCCCGATCAGCACGACGAACGCAACCAGGAAGTCCAGCAGCCCGGCGAGGACCGCCGAGATTGGAATAACCAGCCTGGGGAAATAGACCTTGGTAATGAGCCGTTCGTTGGCCACCAGGCTATTGCTCGATTCGGTCAGCGCGTGAGCAAAGAGCTGCCAGGGCAACAGAGCGCAGTAAGCAAAGATGGGGTATGGGAGGCCGTCGGACGGGATTCCGGCCAGGCGCCCGAAGAAGATGCTGAACACAACCATCGTAAAGAAGGGCTGGATGATCGCCCACGCCGCGCCCAAAGCGGTCTGCTTATACCGCACCTTGATGTCACGCCAGGTGAGGAAGTAGATAAGTTCACGGTACTGCCAGAGATCAGCCAGATCGAGCGCAGCCCATCCCCTTGAAGGGCGGATGAGCAACCTCGGCCGTCCTCTGTCGGATTCGCGCTCGGGGGTCTGGACTAGAGTCCTTTCAGGATCAGCTTTTCTCGCTGGGCTCTCTTTGATCGCGGTGGTCAACGTCTCACTCCACTGTTTGGCGGAGGCGCGCCTCAATATCCCCCGCGCGTCACGGGCTTAGGGTCACAATGGCCTCGGCTGGAACCCCCGACTCTTCGAGCTGCTTCCGTATGGCTTCGTCGTCGCCAAAGCTGGTGATCACAACACAGTCGTACTGCAAGCCCGACAACGCCGATGGATCAAGAACAGTGTGGTCCAAGAAGCGTCTTCCAGCCTGTTGTTCATCTATCACACCCACGAGTTCCAGGTCCATCTCTCGCACACAGAGATAGGCCACTTCAGCGGCTTCGCCCACCCCGTAGAACACCAGCCGCTTGCGGCCTTGCTCCGCCAGGTTGCGGAGCCGAGTCCGCAACAGCGTGCAGGTCTGTCGATAGAGCTGAAAAGAATACTGCATGTATTCGTAGGTCAGTCGCGATTTCTCCGCGATGCCCTTTGGTGTGATTAAATAGCGAATGCGATTCTTTTGGATGTTGATGACCTTGATGTGCCCCTTCTTGACCAAGCGCTTAATGTACAAGTTCGTGAGTCCGAGCGCGATGCCAAGCCTCTTTGCGAGGCCCCGTTGGGTGACCGTCTCGCTGGCCTCGATTTCATTCAACAGTTGAAGATCGCGCTGCTGGTCTACTTTCACGCCGGATCTCCCCTGGTTCGGTCCCCTCATCGGTTGAGGTAGATTAGCTGTTCACAATTTGAACGTGAGGTGGCCAAAAAAATACCTGAACTCCTGGGCATATTAGTCGGGTGCAAGCGACGTACCATGGATGCATCTTCAGGCCCC
>CAZPWD010000041.1:0-15051 GCA_964590025.1 uncultured Nitrospira sp. | reverse complement strand
CGCGATTTCGCGACGAACCGTCATGAATCATGTGGGCTAAAGTTTTCTCACCCTCACTGTGTGTATGGCGACTATGCCGCTTAGAATTGGTCTCATCGGTGCCGGCCGGCATGGCAGCCGGTATATCCACCATCTCCTGCATGATCTGCCAGGGATGAGCCTTGCCGCTCTCTGTCGGAAACGGATCGGGGAGGGACTGCCTTTCCTCTCGACGACAGAAATCCCTGTCTATGGGGACTATCGCGCTTTGATTGCCGATCCGACGGTAGAGGCCGTCGTAGTGGTGACCCCTCCGTCGCTCTGTGCTGAGATCTGTCTTGAGGCCGTGAAGGCGAGGAAGCCGATCCTCATTGAAAAGCCGTTAGCGCCGACAGGCCGCGAAGCACGAACGATGGTGAGCGCAGCAGAAGAGGCAGGAGTGTTGCTTATGACCGCACAGACTATGCGCTTCGACTCGACAATTCTTCTTTTGAAAGATCACTTGCCGGAGATCGGCCGGCTCCGGTACGCCACCTTCACCAGCCGGATCGAAACGAAAGCCAGCGCCCAGGTTCGGTCACCGATACCAGGCCAGCGCGGGGCGCTCTTGGAGTTTGGGGTTCACCTCTTGGATTTGGTGCTCTTTCTCACCGGTGAGGAGGTGGTCACCGTCCGCTGCGAGATGGATCAGCTTCCGACCGTGGCACCGGACACGATGGCGATCGTGCAGGCCCAAACCGTGAGCGGAATGCGATGCGTCCTGGACATTGCACGTGTCGTAGCGGGGAGGGTTGCGAGAACGGAGTGGGTGGGAACCCATGGGCAGATCGCCGCCGATTGGTGTCACCAGCGAGTGAGCGGCGTCATCGGTGACACCGCTCCTCTGGAATGGGTCGTCCAACCGCAGCAGACAATTCTCGCCACACTCCGTGCCTTCGTCCGTGCCATCGAAACGAACACCCCGCCGCCTATCACCGGGCGTGATGGATGTCGAGCCGTCGAGGTGGCCGACGCTTGCTACCGTTCGGCAGAACTTGGCGGAGCCACCGTCAGCGTCGCATCACTCCGCTAGCAGGATCGCCGCGCGAGACGGGGGAGAGTTCGAGGTCCGAAATTCGAGGTTTTCGGAACTTCGAACGTCGAACTTCAAGTCGCGCCCGTCTCGCCAGTCTCGCGCTTCACGCATCCTTCTAGGCATCGGCGACGATGTGTGTATCTGTTTCCTCCACCCCTTCGACTTGGTGAATTTTTGTGATCACCACATCCGAAAGGGCTCGTTCGTCCACGACACTGATGAACAGAATAATATCCGGCCGCCCGAAGCAGGAGTGGGCTTGCTCGACGCCGGTAAGGCGCTTGAGTGCCTGCAGCACATCTTTCGTCCGCCCGGCTTTAACCTTGATTAGGATATAGGCTTTCGTTGCCATTGCGTCCTCCCTCTTGTAGTTATTGCGTGGCGCCCGGCATCTCCCGCCGTCGCTGCGCAAACACCTGGTGAATGTTCTGTCCCCGTTGCTCCAAGGCGGTACGTGCCTTGGTAACGAGTTCCATCAACGAATCAAAATCCGCCAGACTGACGTTGAATTGGCGAAAACCCGGCGCCAAACGCTCTCGCTGATCGATCGCCGTGGCGACCCACTGTTCACTGAGCGCCTCAAGCACATCCGACGTCCAGCCTGCCGAACGGAATCGAGCAGCGGCTTCATTTGCACCGCTGCCCCTCTGAGCCGCAAATGCGTGACTCAGAAATGTTTGCACGGTTGGGTCACCGCTCTTCAGAAACACCGATTGAAATTGGATGACCGCCTTGATGACGTGATTCGCCTCGGGAGTGCCTTCGGGCGGAAGCACATCGGCATCTTGCAACATCGCAAGGACGGCCATCGACGCTCCAACTGGTCCAGATGGGGTGGTCGCACGATCAGGCGCTTGGGCCAAGACCGAAATGCCAGTTTCCATGATCAGGCCAGCGAGGAGACAACAAACAAGCATGGCGCCAGGCATAGGGAGGGATTATACAGAAGGGCAGGAGGGGGCGCTAGCGTTCGGACTGGTGTGATGACAACAGGGGAAATGGAACCATATTCCTGCCGTCTCCAGTTGTTTCGGTTGAAACAATTCGGCACCGTTCCTATAATCCACTAGCCCCGTTCCTTGCACTGGAGCCACCCATGCTCGCAAAAATTCTGAGTGCTGCGCTCGTTGGTATCGATGCGCATCTGATCGACGTGGAAGTCGATATTGCCGGAGGGCTTCCACAATTCTCAGTCGTCGGTCTCCCCGATGCCACGGTACGGGAGAGCCGCGACCGAGTCCGCTCCGCGCTCAAGAATACGGGTTTCCATTTCCCGGCAAAGAAAATCACCGTGAACCTCGCTCCCGCGGGAATCAAGAAGGAAGGGTCCGGCCTCGACCTGGCCATTGCCATTGGGATTCTCGTCGCGGAAGAAGTCATCCCGCCCCAGAATGTACAAGGCCGCGTCTGTGTCGGTGAACTTTCGTTGGACGGACACATCAAGGCGATTACCGGTGCCTTATCCATTGGAATTGCCTGCCGGCCCGACTATAGTCTGCTCTTGCCGGCTGAGAACAGCCAAGAAGCGGCCGTGGTACAGGGCGTGAAGGCTTATCCGCTCCACACGCTCCCCGAGGCCGTGGCATTTCTCAATGGCACGGTTTCGCTGGACCCGGCTCACGCAGACCGGGACCGGTTCTTTACCACGCGCCCGGTGGAAGATGACGACTATAGCGATGTGAAGGGACAAGACCATGCGAAGCGCGCCCTGGAAATCGCCGCAGCTGGAGGCCACAATCTCTTGATGGTGGGACCGCCCGGAGCAGGCAAGACCATGTTGGCCAAACGTCTCCCGACGATTCTGCCCCTCATGGAGCCGGAAGAAGCGATCGAGACGAGTCGCGTCCATAGCGTATCCGGACAGTTACCGGCCAATCATCCACTGCTGACGGTCCGTCCCTTTCGCGCTCCGCACCACAGTATTTCCGATGCCGGACTCATCGGAGGCGGAACAGTTCCTCGACCGGGAGAAGTATCCTTGGCGCACAATGGCGTGTTGTTCTTGGATGAATCCCCGGAGTTTCGCCGTCCCGTCCTGGACGGATTGCGGCAACCATTGGAAGACGGGCATGTGACCCTGACCAGGGCCAGCGGCTCGCTCCGCTACCCTGCGCGATTCATGTTGATCGCCGCGATGAATCCCTGTCCCTGCGGATACTATGGGGATCGCACGCGCGAATGCGTCTGCACCCCGCACCAAATCCGCAGATATCGAGCCAAATTGTCAGGGCCGCTTCAAGACAGACTCGACATTCACATCGAGGTCCCGCCGGTCTCCGTACGAGACTTGCACGATCACGGTCCCATGCCGGAAAGTTCCGCCACGATTCGATCGCGCGTTCTGGCGGCACGTGATCGGCAGCGCCACCGGTATCGTCAAGACGGGATTCACTCGAATGCTCAGTTGAAGCCGCGGCTCCTGAAGCGGTATTGTGGCTTGGAAACGCCGGCTCAAGAGCTCCTAGAACAGGCGCTGACCAAACTCGGATTGTCTGCTCGGGCCCATGGGCGCATTGTGCGTGTGGCGAGAACTATTGCCGATCTCGCGGGCTCTGAAAAGATTGAGCCGCTGCATGTGGCGGAAGCGATTCAATACCGCAGTCTCGACCGTCGGATGGAGTTTTGAGGATCCTCTGTGTGGTCAGCCCTGAAAGTCTTTCTCTGGTGGTTCATTGTCGGTTCCACCATGGCGCTAGCCGTAATCATGCTGCAAGGTGGCTTTCGGGAAGCCATGCAAGCGCAGGGGTCCGTGTGGGGAGTCGAAGTGGTCAAGCTGCTCACGACCATCATGGGAGGGGGACTGCTCGGCGGCTGTATCGCATTGATTCTGGATCGTATCAAGAAGTCTTAACCCGCATTATTCATGAACACTTCTGCTGCAATCGCCGATCCGTTGCTACGACAAGCCTTCGGCCGGCGGGCTCGCCCCTCGGACCCTCACCGTACTGCACGAGTACGCATCGGGTCCTCACGGCTCCGCGCGCCGGTCTCGCGACGCGGCTCAGCGATTTCGCGACGAACCGTCATGAATAATGCGGGTTAATCGATGTTTCTCAAATCGTAGTGTAATGAGGTTGTCCATGGATGTGGAAGTAGGTTCGAATCTGTACCGCAACACCGACGGCATGATTGAAATTGAGGGCGTTCCGCAGATTCAGGTGGCAATGAAACCGACGACGGGCGCCTTACTCGTGAACTTTGCGTTGTTCGACGCAGCCGGAAAAGTGACGGCAAAACTCGTCGATAGCACCCTGATGATCAACGAACGACGAGCCTACGAAGTGAATAAGACCCCGAAGAATCTACTGCTCACACATCTGGCCTCGGGAACCGTCATCTTACAGATGGACGTGAAGGCGCCCGACGTAGTGGCCTTCACGAAAGGGGAGTTCCATACGATCAAAGGCCACGTGATCCAGGTATCTCCCACCGAATGGAAAATCGACAAGCTCCGTGCCAGCGGTACGACCCAAGATGTGAAAGGCGGGTCGGTCGTCCTGGGCTGAACAGGGACGCGCCTCCTAGCAGGATGCTGAAAAGTCCGCCAGCGCCATAGACCGTGGCGCGTGAAGCGCAAGACGTGCGAGAAAGGCGCGACGTGGACAGATTGGATTTTCACCTCGTCTCGCCCGTCCCGCCAGTCTCGCGTCCTGTTGCCCCAGACGTGCAGGCCATTGCAGTTCTGCTGTGGCGCAATGGTATTCCCACAGCCTCCTACTCTGTGACCGTCGGCACGATGACGATGTGCTGATCCTTCAGATCGACGGTCGCCATATCTCCATCGCGCATGTCGCCTTTGACCAACTGACGCGCCAGCGGTGTTTCAATTTCCTGTTGGATCAATCGCTTCAACGGTCTCGCCCCATAGACCGGATCGTAGCCACGCTCACCCAGATACCGTAAGGCCGCCGGCGTCACGGACAGAGAGATCCGTCGCTCTGTCAAACGTGCCCGCAACCGCTCGAGTTGAATCTCTACGATCTTCGTGAGCTGCTCCGTCTCCAGAGGATGGAAGACCACCGTCTCGTCGACGCGGTTCAAGAATTCCGGACGGAAGTGCTGCCGCAGTTCCGCCATCACGAGCGAACAGACTTCGTCATAGGAGGCGCGCCGTTGCTGCGCCTCAAGAATCTGCGGGCTGCCGATGTTCGATGTCATGATCAAAACCGTGTTCTTAAAATCGACGGTCCGGCCCTGAGAATCCGTCAATCGTCCGTCGTCCAACACTTGAAGCAAGACATTGAAGACGTCGTGATGGGCTTTTTCGATCTCGTCGAACAGAATGACGGAGAACGGACGCCGCCGGACGGCTTCAGTCAGTTGTCCACCCTCTTCGTAACCGATGTAGCCTGGCGGGGCCCCGATCAGTCGGGCCACCGTGTGTTTCTCCATGTACTCGGACATATCGATCCGAATCAGGTTGGCCTCGTCGTCGAAGAGCGTCGCGGCAAGGGCTCGCGCCAACTCGGTTTTTCCGACTCCAGTCGGACCAAGAAAGAGAAAGGAACCAATGGGCCGATTCGGGTCTTTGATGCCGGAGCGTGCGCGGAGGACCGCATCTGCAACGGCCTGCACCGCTTCATCCTGGCCAACCACTCGCTGATGGAGCAGCTCGCTCAGCTTTAAGAGTTTCTCCGTTTCACCTTCGACCAGCCGGGAGACGGGGATTCCCGTCCAGCGACTCACGATGGCCGCGATGTCGTCTTCATCGACCTCTTCTTTGAGCAACCGGCTTTCGCCCTGCTTCTTACCAAGCTGCTCCTGCTCCAACGCCAGTTCCCGCTCAAGGCGAGGCAACTCTCCGTATCGCAGCTCCGCCACGCGATTCAGATCGTAGGCGCGTTCTGCACGCTCCATCGCCTGCTTCACCTCTTCCATCGCTTCTCGAGTCTTGCGCAGCCGTGACACCGAGGCTTTTTCAGAATCCCATCGCGTCTTGAGCGCCTGGAGATCTCCTTGTTTCTCACGCAACTCTTGCTCAAGCGTCTCCAGCCGCGCTTGGCTGGCCTGATCCTGTTCTTTCCGCAAGGCCTCCCGCTCGATCTCCAACTGCATCACCTTGCGCGAAACCTCATCGAGTTCCGCCGGCAAACTATCGATTTCCGTACGCAGGCGGGCCGCCGATTCATCGACGAGATCGATGGCTTTGTCCGGGAGAAAGCGATCGGAGATATACCGATTCGAGAGTTTCGCAGCAGCGACCAGGGCGGCATCTTTAATGCGCACGCCATGGTGCACTTCGTAGCGTTCCTTGAGTCCGCGCAGAATCGAGATGGTATCCTCCACCGTCGGCTGATCGACCAATACCGTCTGGAACCGCCGTTCGAACGCGGCATCTTTCTCAATATGTTTCCGATACTCATCCAGCGTCGTCGCGCCGATCAAATGCAATTCACCGCGGGCCAGCATGGGCTTGAGCAGATTGGCGGCATCCATTGCCCCTTCCGCCGCACCCGCTCCCACGACGGTGTGCAGCTCATCGATGAAGAGCAAGACTTGTCCCTCTGACGCCTGCACCTCTTTGAGGACCGCCTTCAATCGTTCTTCGAACTCGCCGCGAAACTTTGCCCCAGCCACCAACGACCCCATGTCGAGGGTGATGACGCGCTTCTTCTTCAGTCCTTCAGGCACATCCCCCTTGATAATGCGAATGGCGAGCCCTTCGACGATCGCGGTTTTTCCGACGCCGGGTTCGCCGATGAGCACGGGATTGTTCTTGGTTCGTCGTGAGAGAATTTGTACGACGCGACGAATTTCCTCGTCGCGCCCAATGACGGGATCCAGTTTCCCTTGCCCTGCTAACCGGGTAAGGTCGCGGCCATATTTTTCCAAAGCCTGGTAGGTGCCTTCCGGGTCCTGGCTCGTGACACGTTGAGAGCCTCGTATTTGTTGCAGCGCACCCAAGAGCCGTTCCTTCGTCAGGCCAAGTTTCTTGAAGACGCCCCCTTCTTGGACCATGGCGAGGACGACATGTTCGACGCTGAGATAGTCGTCTTTCAACACTCGTTGTTCGTCTTCGGCTTTGGCCAAGACCTGGCTGAGCCGCGAGGCGACGTGGAGTTGTCCGGGGCTTGCCCCGGCGCCCTGTACTTGAGGCAGCTTCGCAAGTGCCTGCTCCACTGTCTGGCGAACGGAGGGCACCGACAACCCTGCCTGCTCGAGGAGAGAGGACGCGAGACCTCCATCCTGTTCCACGAACGCAAGCAGGAGGTGCTCCACATCTATCCCCTGATGGCTCCGCCTCGCGGCATGGGACGAGGCGGTCTGGAGCGCCTCTTGTAGCTTGATCGTCATGCGGTTCATGTCCATTGAATCACTCCTCTCCGCGCATCCGTGTGTGTTGTTGTTGCCATTCACATAATCATAGGATATGGGAAGTCAACCTCCCACGAGGAGGCGCGGCGCGGCTTGACCAGAGAAGTTTCCGCAGACTATTGTCTCTCATGTCGCGCATTCTGACCGAAACCCTTACACTCTATCGAAACGCCTTTCGCAAAACCGGAGAATCCCTTGCCCGCGGCTGGATGACCATGGTGGCCGTGGTGGGATTTGGATTTCTGCTGATGCTCGCCACCCAGATTGCATCGCCGCTCGGCATGGCCGGAGGCTTTCTGCTCGGTGCGGTGAATGCGCTCCTGGTTGGCGCCACCCTAAGTCTGATCGAGCAATCGATTAGCCATGCACGGGCACTCACCTTCCACGACATTCTTGGCAGCGTCGGTCACTACTTTTGGGATGTCATCAGCATTGGGTTCATCCTGTGGCTGCCGCTTATGGCTCTCGACCTGAGTATGCAGACGAACCCGTTTGGGCAACTTCTATCGTACGCAGTGTTTCTGCTCCTCTTTCTCTTGCTGAACCCGGCACCGGAAATTATCTATCAAGTTCGGCATGATTCCCCGCTCGACGTGTTCAAAACCTCGTACGAGTTCGTCCTTGAGAATTGGATTGAATGGTTTCTTCCGTTTGCGGTGATCCTGATCCCCATCGTCCTCTCGCCCACGGGACTGCAATCGTTTTTCTCCCTCTCCAGTCGAGTGGGGAGGGGGGCAGGTTTGGATTTTTCCCAGCTCCTCGTGCTGCCTTTCACGATTCTCGGAGGTTGGCTGGACTACGTGGGTATCCCTTCCTCAATCAGCTGGTATCTCGGGCTGCTCCTCACGCCACCACTTGCCGTGGCCATGTTGTTGTTTCGTGGCCATCTCTTTGCATCGTTGCATGGGGTGTCACGACGCCAGCGCCGATTTGTCTCGCCATTCAAGTAGGGACGAATACTGTGGATGAAAGGGAGAGTTTCCGCCTCTCCTGATTGAAAGCCGCTCAAACCTTCCTAGCCCCTTCGCTTTCCATAAGGGCGGATGATGCACGAGAGAGTTTGTTTGCCAGATCGCTTGAGTGGCCGGTAGAAATAGTGTATGGAATTACCTACAGCCTCTATAAATATCCTCGTTTTTCAAGGCTGAGAAAGAGCTTCGCTCGTGCGTTTATCTATCTTCTGGCGAATCGTCCTAACCTCCCTCGTCATCATCGTGGTGATGGCAGGGGTGAATCTGTATGCCTTATTTCAACTGCGCCAGCTGACTGCGTTGAGTGCCAACATGGCCACTCACCATTATCCGGCGATCGAATCGGCCAAACGCCTGCTCACCGCGCTCTATGCCCAACTCAATAGCGAAAAGAAGTATCTGGCCGTACGCGATGCCACGTTCTTGCAACATTTCGATGAAGAGGTCGACGAATTCCATCGCGGACTCCAGACCCTCGAAACACAGGAACTCACTCCCCAAGGCATTCAGCTACTCGAGGATACCAAGCACCTGCAGCAAGAACGACTCATGATTTTCCGCACAGAACTGGAGAAAGGACTGTCGGCTCCAGCGCCCCAGTCTGCGGACTATGAAGGCCGGCGAGACGCCTTGATGGACCGCATAAGCGCCACACTCCAACAGTTTATCGATCTTCACGAGACGGGTATCAGTGTCGGCGTCAGCCGGTCTCGGGAAAGCTCGGCGCAAGCCGAAGCGGTGACTGAGCAACTGGTTCTGCTTGCGCTCGTATTTGGCATTGCGCTCGCCGGCATTGCCAGCTACACCGTTTTGCGCCCGCTTCGCCAATTGCAGACCCATATCAAACAGATTGGGCAGGGCAATTTCCGCACGTCGCTGAATATTCGAGCCCCCAGCGAGTTGCGAGACCTCGTCGACGCCGTAAATTGGATGGGCACAAAACTACAAGAGCTGGACGATATGAAGGGGGAGTTTCTCGCCCATGTCTCCCATGAATTGCGCACGCCCATGGCCTCGATCCAAGAAGGCACCCATTTGCTGTTAGATGAAATTCCCGGCCCCTTGTCGCAAGAACAACGCACGACTTTGCGCATCATAGCAGACAGCAGCCGCCGACTCATCACCCTCATCTCCACCATTTTGGATCTCTCCAAGATGGACGCCGGGATGATGGAGTATCGAATTGTCCCGACGGACCTCAAGCGCGTCACAGATATGTCGGTCAACAAAGTCCAGCTCCTCGCCGATGCCAAGCATGTGCAGCTGTTGCTGGAAGCGCCTGCACAACGTGTGTGGGTCAAGGCGGATGCGCTTCGAATTGAACAAGTGCTCGACAATTTGCTCTCAAACGCCTTGAAATTCAGCTCGGAAGGGGGCATTGTAAAGGTACTTATGAAGCCGGACCCGAAAGCGGGAGTCCTCGAGGTGAGCGTGACCGATGGAGGACCCGGCATTCAGGCCGAAGACCTGCCCTATATTTTCGAACGCTTCTATCAAGGACGCACGAAGGCCAAACAGGCTACACCGGGGAGTGGCCTCGGCTTGGCACTGGCAAAAAAAGTGGTCGAAGCACACGGGGGACGGATTTGGATTGAAAGCGAAGCCAAGAAGGGAACGACTGTACGATTTATCCTACGCCTCACGAAACCAGGAGGAACGGCATGAAGGCTGTCCACCGAGGCTTCACCTCGGGAGTCTTGTCCTGTCTATTCCTCGCTGGATGCGCGGCATGGTCGCCAGCCCCACAATTTTCGCAGCCCTACTTCGCGGTGGATACGGGAGAGGCAAAATCCCTGCAAGCGTTGGCGAAAAAACAGGAGGCGCTCGTCCCGAAATGTGCCGAGCGCAATTCCTGCGACCATGTCTACTTTACGCGCGCTCTGCTGGGGCTCTACGAAAGTCGAGATAGCGCCTCGAAGTACTTCGAGAAAGTGATCGCCGTAGCGCCCAAGAGCCAGCTGGCCTCCTCCAGCAAGCTCTGGATACAGCTGCTCGAGCATCACGCCGCTCCCGTTGAGCAATCCTGGTTCCAATCGGTCATGGCGGCCCCGGCCATTTCGGAAAGTCAGGCGATCCTGGCTCAGGCCTCAGATCGGCTGGTGCGAGACTTGCTTGATAGAGAGCTGACCATCCAGCAATTGCGGGCCATGAAGGATGCCGACTCCCAATTCCTGGAAAGCCTCCAGCGGGAGTTAGCCGAGCGTGAACGGAAGCTGGACTCAGTCAGCGGCAAGAGAGGTTCGACCAGTACAGGCATCGTGACAGGCATCGTGCTGTCCCTACAACAGCAACTGACGGATCGAGATAGGAAAATAGAAGAATTGACGAGCCAATTGGAGGCATTGAAGCGCATCGACCAGGAAATGCGGGATAAGGTTCGTCCTATCCGTCCCCCATCGACCGTTGCACCGCCTCCGACTGCGCCGGAACCGACGACACCATAGAAGGAGCTTCATGGAAAAAGAACATATTCTCGTAGTCGACGATGAAGAGGGACTGTTACATCTTGTGAAGATGCGGTTGACCGCCATGGGCTTTGCCGTGACAGGCTGCACCACTGGGCGTGAAGCCATCGACGCAGCCAAGAAAGTCCGGTTTGACCTTGCCATTGCCGACCTCCGTCTGGGAAGTGAAGACGGATTAGATGTGACGGAGCAACTGCTGCGGATTCATCCAGGCCTTCCGGTTATCATCCTGACGGCCCACGGCAGTATCCCCAATGCCGTAGAAGCCATGCAGCGGGGGGCCTTCGGATATCTCACCAAACCGTTCGATGACAAGGAACTCAAGGCCAAGATCGAAGAAGGGCTCTCTCCGCAACGGATGAGAGGAGAGATTCAGCGACTCAAGTCTCTCGTCAACGAATTGTATGGCATGGAAAACATCATCGCGCGGAGTCCTGCGATGCAGCGCATACTCCAACAGGTAGTGCAGGTGGCAGACTCGGACGCGACCATTCTCCTCTTCGGGGAAACCGGGACCGGCAAAGAAGTGCTCGCACGCGTCATCCATTCGAACAGCCGACGGAGTAAAGGGCCGTTTGTCGCCCTCAATTGCGCGGCCATTCCCGAAACGCTCTTTGAGTCTGAACTCTTTGGACACGTGCGTGGCGCGTTTACCAGCGCCCATGGTGCCAAGCGAGGCCTGTTTCAAAGCGCCAATGGCGGCACGCTCTTTCTCGACGAAATCGGCGAAATACCGCTCTCGATGCAGGTCAAACTACTGCGGGCCGTACAGGAACGGGAAGTCCGCGAAGTGGGTTCTGAAATCTCAACGAAGATCGATGTACGGATTATCGCCGCAACCAATAAAGACCTCGGCGAAGCGGTCAAGAACGGTTCATTCCGGAACGATCTGTACTACCGCATCTCTGTCGTCCCGTTGTTTATCCCGCCGCTTCGAGACCGCCGGGATGATATTCCCTTGTTGGCCCAACACTTCCTGACCGCGAGTGCGAACCGGGCGAATAAATCTTTGCGCGGCTTTACACCGGCCGCTCTCAATCGGCTGGTCACACATCCCTGGCCAGGAAATGTCCGCGAATTGGAAAATGTCATTGAAAAGGCCGCTGTCATGACGCGCCAAGACATGATTACGCCGGACCTCTTGCCCTCTATGGGCACATCACCGGACGCGCCGCTCAAGCCGCTGACTGAAGCAAAGGAAGAGTTTGAGAAAACCTATCTCAAGAACGTACTGCAACTCACCGGTGGCAATATCTCACGCGCCGCCCAATTTGCCGGACGCTATCGGGCAGACTTCTACAAAATGCTCAAAAAATATGGCCTGCACCCCTCAACCCTGAAGGCCAAAGCGGAAGCCGATCCGGAAGAGCTGGAAGAGGAAGGCAATCTCACGGAAGCCGAGCGCTAGCAGGCTGCGAAAAACTATTGTGGCATGCTAGCTTCCTTTTCTCCTGCCATGCTTACCAGTCCATAGAGCTCCCTAACTGGGTTAGTTAATCGCTAAGCGCGGGCGGTAACGCCCTGGTCGCCTCGTTGCTGATTGGACAAAGTGAACGCTATTGGGTCCGCCGGCGCTAATCGGCCTGTGGCACCAGGTCCCCCTTTATCACACGCGCGGGTGCCCCGCAGCAGAAGGAGTAGGGCGGTGATCTAATGCCACGGTCACACCGGTCAGATTGTCGGCGTGACCGAACCGGCAGCGGTGGCGGTCGAGACCTAATGCCAGGCTACTTTTTTTACTTGAGGGACGACTTGGGCGTATCCTAACAGGCATGAAACGGTGGTATCTGTATCTGATAACTGTGCCGCTTGGGTTGGTGATCTTGGTTTACCTTGTCGGATTGAACTTTTCAATTAACTTCGCCGACATTTGGAGTAGGGGCAATCAAGCAAAGAACACGCGGCGCGATGTCGGAACGATGCCGGATGTAAACGCTGTCTCCAAAGATGTACTGGCGCTACGGCAAAAGCATCAGCTTAGACCGCTTACTGAACAGGAAGATGGAACAAAAATACAGGATTTGCCGAATGGAATATATGGTTTCTCAATGTGCAGCGTCGTAGCGCTACGCGCGACGCGTGGCAACACATTCTCGTTGGAGATTCAGAAGCATGACGGGATTGTTTACTATGTTGGGTATGCCTCTGCCGAGCACATAGAAAAATATCTGACTCGTCAAAAAAACTTTCATATACTCACGTCCCCTCGCTCAGGGGAAGGGGCTTCATCACTGTTCGAAATCCCCGTAGAGTTTGTATCGAAATGCGAGGAGCGTCCTATTAGAGATGGTTATCTTTTTGATCTGTTTGTTACAACCATCCCCGAGTTGCAATCCTAAGAGGCCATCAAGTTTTGATATTCGATTGTTCCTAAGCACGCAATGTGGGAAGGGCATCCCGTAACAGAACCATGTAAATGGTATCTCCGAGGCCGATTGATCGGCGCGCATTAAATGTGTCTTGACTGCTAGGACACGGACGTTTTGAGTGTGCGGACAACCGGTTTACCGCACGCATTGCAGGTATAGCGTTCCCGCGAACGCTTGAGGTCAATCCCTTTCAATGTCAGGTACCGCCCTTTCAACGTGAGGGCTTGATGGGTACAGGCTGGCTGGTTCACTTTGATGCGTATCTTCATCGGGGTCCGCTCATGCGTGCATTTTACCAAACCCCGTGCGCCTCTTCAACCGTCCATCCCCGTGGGCGGAGCGGATGGTGGGCTCGTGCCGATGCCCGTGGTGGTACCCGAGGTGCTGCATCAAGAACGGCCGGGATAACACAGGAGGGCTGTTCTGTTGCCTAGGCTGTTGCCTAGGATAACCTGAGCGCTTAGAAAGTGGAGCTGGCGAGAGGAATTGAACCTCCAACCTGCGGTTTACAAAAACCAACTGAGCCAACTTCGCCAGATCGAGAAAGCCCTGACAATATGGACAAAAGGCTTGATGGGGGCGGGGAGTAGCGATTCTTGGTTGTTGCATCCAGTTGCGCTGAGTGTGAGGTAGTAACGGTGTAACGGTTACACTTACGGTTACACCCACGGTGCTCCCGAAACGATTTCGCGAGGCACCTCGCACCCCCAAAATTCTCGACTCGGTTCACCCTCGTCAGGAGATATACCCAGCGCACAAGTTTCTGGCCGATTTGAATAGTTTTTGTGCTGCCGTCGCCAAGCACCCATGCCTTGAGCGTTGACTAGGGGTGATAGTGAGGACGGTTTGAATCTAGAACGTTAGAAGTTTACCAATCAATAGAATGATGACACCGATGAGACTCCACAACATGAGAGACAGGCGAATTCCATTAATAATTCCCGTGGTAAGAGCAAGAGCGTCAACCTCCTCCTCCGTAATGTCCTGTACCACGCTCAGCCGAGGGAAGCGGGTCTTGGCATTGGGTTTTTGAAGTACGTCCAGGCTCTCGTCGGCTAAGGCTAAATTTCCCCACGATTGCGGATACTGCCGTGTTTCCTGTTGTTTTTTCGTTTGCATGAGCGCATTTCCCTCTTTCTCACAATTCGCCATGAACCCCCTGCAGCGTGAATATGTCGTGATCGCTCTCCTTGGTGCAGGCCTTGAAACTCGCCCCTCATCATGCCTCATGCGAAAATGATACCGCAGGCCATGGGCCCCGCAAGACCGAAAAGAGGTATTCGGAAGTACGCTCCTGGATTTTGAAAAGGGGGGGTCTCTGGGGGAATTGCTCAAGTCTTTGATGGATGATAGTGGAATTCCCTTATCTTTACGCACCCGTAGCGCAGTTGGCGAGTCAGCTCTCTTTGTTGCTCGTCAGTCCATTTATTTTGACCTGTTTGCCGCTCTTCTTAACTTTGGAATAACACCACCCCCAAGTGGCACCCCCCGTACGTCAATGCGCATGAGACTCCTACCAGATTTTTGTACCCTGGAGACAAAAAAGAGCCTTGTTCGGCAGGCGGCCGGTTATGGCACCCTGCCTAGCAAAGGATACAAAAATTGGGGCAAGGGGATTGGCTTATGGTCTGACAGAAGTTGAAGACTTCTCAATACGTCTGTTAGGCCCGACGGGTTGTGCCGCGACTGGTCGCTCCGCTGGGCAGCAGGGCTTCGGACTCTATGGGGAGGATGCGGAAGAAATGGAGTGAGAGGGATCGAGCGTGGTATTGGCTATTTCCTCTTCCGCCACTCCCAGGGCGGTACCGGCTGCGGATCGACCCACAAGCCTTTCTTCGCTTCTCGTGCTTCGCTCTCTAACCCTTCCAGCAAGGTAT
>CAZPWD010000040.1:12583-15218 GCA_964590025.1 uncultured Nitrospira sp. | reverse complement strand
CGAGGGCGGCAAGACCGTCGGCTCCGGCGTCGTCACCGAAATTCTGGCGTAGTGAGCCGTGAGGAGTTAGGCGTAAGGGGTAAGGGGACAGTGTCGAGAGCTGGTTCTTACGCCTCACGTTTCACGCCTCACGCCTAACGAGGAGAGAGAGATGCGAGAGATCATTGATTTGGCATGCACGATCTGCAAGCAGCGGAACTATTCCACCATGAAGAATAAGAAGAACGATCCGGATCGGCTGGAGCGGAGTAAGTTCTGCAAGTTCTGCCGGAAACACATTGCCCATAAGGAAGTGAAGTAAGCTGGGCTGCCGGCTCAATGGCTGGGTTGCCAGCCGTCATAGGGGCATGGTGTCAATGGTAGCACATCGGTCTCCAAAACCGAGAGTCTGGGTTCAAATCCTAGTGCCCCTGCCAATCGCTGCGTAGTGGATGGGTCAGGCTCAATATCGGCGGGTGGATTGAGAGCAGGTCGGTAGCAGAGCGGGGAGGCTGGACGAGGTGAGGGGGAGGGGCGCGTCCTCTCTCTGTAAGAGCGAAGGTGAGGGGAGCATGTTCAGGAAGTTTATAGATTCTATTCGAGAGTTCTTCAATGATGTGCGCGGGGAGTTGAGAAAAGTGTCGTTTCCGACTCGGGCCGAAACGGTCGGGTCCACGACGGTGGTCATTGTCTTTTGCATCATCATGTCCCTGTATCTGTCGTTCGTCGACTCGGTTCTCGTATGGGTAGTCAGCAAGATTCTGTGAGTCAGGTATCTGGAAGTGAGAGTCGCCGCATGGCACATATCAACCAATGATCCGAGGGTAGGGCATGGCAAAGAACTGGTACGTCATTCATACCTACGCAGGCTTTGAGGGGCGGGTGAAGACCAGCTTGCTCGAACGGGCCAATCAAATGGGATTGGTTGATAAGCTGGGGCAGGTGCTCGTGCCGACGGAGGATGTGATTGAGATCAAGGACGGCAAGCGCCGAACGTCTCGACGGAAGTTTTTCCCCGGGTATGTGATTGTGGAGTTGGAATCTCCGGTCATCGATGAAACCTTGCAGATGATCAAGGAGACACCGAAGGTCACGGGATTTGTCGGCGCTGGTGCGCAGCCCACACCCTTGTCGACGGACGAGGTAGAGTCGCTATTGAAGCAGGTTGATGCGGGAGCATCCGGGCCACGCGAACAGGTCAAATTCATCAAGACGGATAATGTGCGGATTATTGATGGTCCGTTTCTCGGATTTAATGGTGTGGTGGATGAGGTGGCTCAGGACCATGGCCGGCTTAAAGTCCTGGTCAGCATTTTTGGGCGCTCCACTCCGGTGGAGCTTGGGTTTTTGCAAGTTGAGCGGATTTAACCTCCAAATGGTCGAACGCGCGTAGGAGTGTAGGACATGGCTAAGGAAGTATCGGCACAGATTAAGTTGCAGATTCCAGCTGGAAAAGCGAACCCTGCTCCCCCGGTCGGGCCGTCACTGGGTCAGCACGGCGTCAACATCATGGAATTTTGCAAACAGTTCAACGCGAAAACACAAAAAGAGGGCGATAGCATCATTCCGGTGGTCATTACGGTCTATAAGGACAGGTCGTTTACCTTTGTGATGAAAACTCCGCCGGCGTCCGACCTCTTGAAGAAGGCGGCAGGAATCATTAAGGGATCAGGCGTTCCTCAGAAAGACAAGGTTGGGAAGATCACAAAGGTCCAGTTGCGTGAGATCGCGCAAAAGAAAATGACGGATCTCAATGCCGTCGATCTCGCGGGGGCAATCAAGATCATTGAAGGGACGGCGCGCAGTATGGGAGTCGTGGTTCAAGGGTGATGCGTGAGATCGGACAGGACTGCCAGTCGTGCTCGCGAACCGCGCGCCCTGGGAAGGACCTCGGTCGACGCGCGCAGTACTTGGCAGTCCTGTCCGATCAGTATTTGCGATGGCGTAGAGGGGAGAACGGAAATGGGAAAGAAGATGAGAGCGGCAGTAGAAAAGCTTGAGCCTCGGGCCTATGCCTTGCGCGAGGCGGTCGACGCGGTGAAGCGGTCGGCCTACACCAAGTTCGATGAATCCGTTGATCTGGCGCTGCGACTGGGCGTCGATCCGAAGCGGGCGGACCAAATGGTGCGTGGCACGACCTCGCTGCCGCATGGCACGGGAAAGAAGATTCGCGTGTTGGTCTTTGCCAAGGGAGAGAAGGAGCAGGAGGCGCGGAAAGCCGGCGCTGATTATGTCGGGTCCGATGACCTGATGGAGAAGATCAAGGGCGGATGGATGGACTTCGATTGCGCCATCTCGACGCCGGATCTCATGGCGGCCGTCGGGAAGCTTGGAAAGGCGCTGGGGCCCCGCGGCCTCATGCCTAATCCGAAGACCGGGACCGTCACCTTTGATGTCGGAAAGGCCGTGTCAGAAATTCGGAAAGGCCGTGTGGAGTACAAAGTTGAAAAAGCCGGGATCGTTCAGGTGCCTGTCGGGAAAGTATCGTTTAAGCCTGAGCAGCTATATGACAACGCCGCGGCGGTTCTTGAGGCGGTGATCAAGGCAAAGCCTGCCTCGTGCAAAGGACGCTTTCTGATGAGCGCAACTCTCTCGAGCACGATGGGGCCTGGCGTGAAGCTCGATGTCATTGCGCTAGCCAAGGAGTGGAGTTAGT
>CAZPWD010000040.1:0-12483 GCA_964590025.1 uncultured Nitrospira sp. | reverse complement strand
GACGAGAAAGCGACAGCGGTTGCGGAGTTGACGGAGACATTTGGTCGTGCACGGCTTGCCATTGTCACCGAAAGTGCCGGGCTCTCCGTAAACCAGGTCACGGAACTTCGCAAGCAATTGCGAGGTGCCAAAGCCGAATACAAGGTCGTCAAGAATACGTTGGCTGTCCGTGCTGCTGAGGGCACGATCCTTTCCGGGGTGAAGACGTACCTAAAGGGACCAACGGGGCTGGTGATCGGCTATGACGATCCGGTGCTTCCGGCCAAGATCCTTCGGGATTTTATTCTGGCGGAGAAGCGTGAACAGAAAATTAAGATCACCATCGGTGTGTTGGAGGGCAAGGTGGTGCAGCCGGCTGAGTTGGCGGCTGTTGCAAAGCTACCGAAGAAGGAAGTCCTCATTGCGATGTTGTTGTCGGCCATGCAGGGACCGGCGCGTGGCCTGGTGTATACGCTCAGTGCGGTCTTGTCGAAATTTGTGAGAGTCATTGCAGCCATTCAGGACAAACGAAAAGGAGAAGGGGACATGTCAACGACAACGGCAAAATTGTCACAGGAAGAGTTGATCAAGGCCATCGAGACGATGAGTGTGCTCGATTTGGCGGAACTCGTGAAGGGATTAGAGGCCCGATTCGGCGTCACTGCTGCCGCACCGGTCGCCGCAGCCGCTTCTGCAACCGGTAGTGGTGCAGCAGCGGCAGCCGAGGAGAAGACGGCGTTCGACGTCGTGCTCGTGTCTGCTCCGGCGGACAAGAAAATCCAAGTCATTAAGGTCGTCCGCGAACTCACCAGCCTCGGTTTGAAGGAAGCCAAGGATCTGGTCGAAGGCGCGCCAAAGCCCGTGAAAACTGGTGTCACGAAGGAAGAATGCGACACTATGAAGAAGAAGCTCGAAGAGAGCGGTGCCAAAGTCGAGATCAAGTAGTCTCGATTTGACCAGTCTCTAGTATCTGTGGGTGCCTGCCATGTGCGGGCGCCCAAGTCTGACCATTGTAGTGGAGGACCGGCGAATGTCCGAAACGACTCTGCAAGAGTTCATCGAGCGGAAAGACTACTCTCGCATTCATAGTAGCATCGATATTCCTGATCTTATTGAGATCCAGAAGCGCTCCTATGAAGAATTCCTTCAGCGGGAGGTCGAGCCGGAACGTCGCAAAGATCACGGGCTACAGGCAGCCCTGGCGAGTGTCTTTCCGATTCCTGACTACAACAATACGGCCGTATTGGAGTTTACGAGCTACACGCTCGGCACTCCCAAGTACGATGAGCGGGAATGCCTTGAGCAGGGGATGACCTATGCCGTTCCGCTGAAACTCCGGGTGCGCCTGGTCGTGTTCGACAAGGAAGACAAGGGCCCCAAGAAAAAAGTGCTCGACGTCCGAGAGCAGGAAGTCTACGTCGGCGAGCTGCCGCTCATGACGGAACGCGGGACCTTCATTGTCAACGGCACGGAGCGTGTGGTGGTGAGCCAGTTGCATCGGTCCCCCGGTGCGTCCTTCACGCACGATAAGGGGCGGACGCACTCCAGCGGCAAGGTGTTGTATTCCGCCAGGATCATTCCCTATCGCGGATCGTGGCTGGATTTCGAGTTTGATGCACGCGACATTCTCTATGTGCGCATCGACCGTCGGCGAAAAATGCCGACGACCATTCTGTTGAAGGCATTCGGGTTTTCAAGCGACGATTTGCTCAAGATGTATTACCCGGTCGAGGAAGTTCGGATCGTCAAGGGCAAGATGCTGCGCAAGCTCGACCCCGAGATCCATCAGGGGCTGCGCTGCTCGGCTGAAGTGCTTGAAAAGGGCGGCAAGGAGCCGCTGGTACGGGAAGGCGCCAAGTTCACGAAGGGGCTTATCGCGAAGCTCAAGGCAGCTGGCGTGAAAGAAATCCCGCTTGCGCCGAGCGAGCTGGTCGGCCGCGCGGTATTGACCGAACTGGTGGATTCAAAGAAAACCAAGATAGCCGAAAAAAATCAGCGGCTCACCGCCGAGATTGTCGAGACGCTGCTCGAGAGCGACATCGAAGAATTCAAGGCGATCTATTTCGATACGGTCACGTCTACGCCGGTGATCTTGGATACGCTGGAGATGGATAAGACCGCCTCGAAAGAGGAGGCGATGGTCGAGATCTATCGTCGCTTACGGCCGGGAGAAACGCCCTCAGTCGACACGGCACGAGCCCTCTTCGACAATCTGTTCTTGAACTCCAAACGGTACGATCTCTCGCCGGTCGGGCGCCTGAAGTTGAACAAGAAGCTCGGCCTCGATCTGCCGTTGGAGCAGCGGACGCTGACGGCGCAGGACATGGTCGAGGTGATCCGCTATCTCGTGAACCTGAAGCTGGGCAAGGGCGAAATCGACGACATCGACCACTTGGGCAATCGTCGTGTCCGTTCGGTCGGCGAGTTGTTGGAGAATCAATTCCGACTCGGGCTGGTTCGGATGGAGCGCAGTATCAAGGAGCGGATGAACCTGCTGGATATGGAAACGGTGTTGCCGCACGATTTGATCAATGCGAAACCCGTCGTCGCCGCAGTGAAAGAGTTCTTCAGCAGCAGCCAGTTGTCTCAGTTCATGGACCAAACGAATCCGCTCGCAGAAATTACGCACAAGCGGCGGCTTTCCGCGCTCGGTCCCGGAGGGTTGACCAGGGAGCGGGCGGGGTTCGAAGTTCGCGATGTCCATCCTTCACACTATAGCCGTATTTGTCCGATCGAAACGCCGGAAGGTCCGAACATCGGCTTGATCACGTCACTGGCGACTTATGCGCGCATCAATAAGTTCGGGTTTATCGAAGCGCCCTATCGCAAAGTGGCGAAGGGACGAGTCACCGACGAGATCGAATATCTTTCCGCGATCGAAGGGGACAAGTACATCATCGCGCAGGCGAACGCGAAAGTGGATGCTTCTGGTCGGCTGGTATCCGAAACCATCTCGGCGCGAGCTGCCGGAGATTTCGTGACAGCCACCTCAGACAAGATCGAGTACATGGACGTGTCGCCGAAGCAGGTGGTGAGCGTGGCCACGGCCTTGGTGCCGTTCTTGGAGCACGACGACGCCAACCGTGCCTTGATGGGATCGAACATGCAGCGTCAGGCGGTGCCGCTGCTCAAGTCGGAGGCTCCGTTAGTCGGCACAGGAATGGAAAGCGTGGTCGCACGTGACTCGGGCTATGTCGTGCAGGCCCGGCGTGCCGGCGTTGTGGAAAGTGTGGATGCCACGAGGATCGTCGTGCGTGCCGGTTCGAAAGAAGGTCGGAGAAGGAATGATGCCGGCCTGGATGTGTATGATTTGATCAAGTTCCAGCGATCGAATCAGAGTACGACCATCACGCAGACGCCAGTGGTGCGGCTTGGGCAGCCAGTGAAAGTGGGACAGGTCTTGGCTGATGGTCCCGCCATCGATCACGGCGAACTGGCATTAGGCAAGAACATTCTCGTCGCCTTCATGCCCTGGGGTGGATACAACTTTGAAGATGCCATTCTATTGAGTGAAAAACTGGTACGGGAGGATGCGTTTACCTCGATTCACATTGATGAGTTCGAGGTGGAAGCCCGCGATACCAAGTTGGGGAAAGAGGACATTACTCGCGACATCCCGAACGTCGGAGAAGAGGCGCTTCGCGATCTCGACGAGAGCGGGATTATCCGTATCGGGGCCGAGGTGAAGCCTGGAAATATTCTGGTCGGAAAGGTGACGCCGAAAGGCGAAACACAGCTCACGCCGGAAGAAAAACTGCTGCGGGCCATCTTTGGTGAGAAAGCGGGCGATGTGAAGGATACATCGTTAACGGTGCCGCCGGGCGTCGAGGGCATCGTCGTTGATGTAAAAATCTTCTCGCGCAAGGGGCTCGATAAGGACGAACGATCCAAGAGTATCGAAAGCGAAGATGCGATGAAGCTCCAGCGTGATCACCACGAGGAGCTTCGTATCATTGACGAAGAGAAAACGAAGAAGATCAGAAAACTGCTGCTGGGGAAGGTGGTCGGCCGTGACTTGATGGATCCTGAGAGCGGCGACGTCATTCTGAAGAAGAAGGGCAAGCTGACCGCAGAGATTCTCAAGCGGTTGCCGGATGAGACTGTCCGCTACATCATTCTGAGCGATCCTGACGAGCAGAAAGACCTGGAGGACGTCGAGCGGCGGGCAAAGGAGCAGATCGAAATCCTTCAGACGCTGTACGACGAGAAGGTTGGGCGTCTGAAGCGGGGCGATGAGCTTCCGCCTGGCGTGATCAAGCTCGTCAAGGTCTATGTGTCGATGAAGCGCAAGATTCAGGTCGGCGACAAGATGGCCGGGCGGCATGGAAACAAAGGCGTGGTCTCTCGGATCTTGCCCGAGGAAGACATGCCGTGCTTGCCGGATGGGACGCCGGTGGAAATTGTGCTGAATCCGCTCGGTGTGCCGTCACGTATGAACGTCGGTCAGATTCTAGAAACGCACCTGGGTTGGGCGGCCAGGGCATTGGGGATCAAGGTGGCGAGCCCGGTGTTCGATGGAGCGTCAGAAACAGAGATTAAGGAACTGCTCAAGAAGGCGAACCTGCCGACCAGCGGGCAAACCATGCTGAGGGACGGCCGGACCGGGGAAATGTTCGGCAGCCCCGTCACGGTCGGCTACATGTATGTCTTAAAGCTCCACCACTTGGTCGACGACAAGATTCACGCGCGGTCGATCGGCCCCTATTCGCTCGTTACGCAGCAGCCCCTCGGTGGCAAGGCCCAATTCGGCGGCCAGCGGTTGGGAGAAATGGAAGTGTGGGCGTTGCAGGCCTATGGCGCTGCTTCCACGCTGCAAGAATTCTTGACGGTGAAATCGGATGACGTGCCGGGCCGATCGCGGATGTACGAAGCGATCGTCAAGGGTGAGCCGTTTCTGGAGCCTGGATTGCCCGAGTCGTTTAACGTCTTGGTCAAAGAGCTGCAGAGTTTGGGCCTCGACGTCGAACTGATCAAGTCGCAAGACTAACCCATTTGTGTGCCGGCCGTAGCGGTCGGCATCAGAGGAGGTCACTACCTTGGAAGGCGTCTATACATTGTTTGAGAAGCCGCGCGATGCGGTGTCGTTCGATTCGATGCGGATCCGGATCGCGTCACCCGAAAAGATTCGGTCGTGGTCCTACGGCGAAGTGAAGAAACCGGAGACCATCAATTACCGGTCGTTTAAACCGGAAAAAGACGGACTGTTTTGCGCGAAGATTTTCGGTCCGATCAAGGATTGGGAGTGCAACTGCGGCAAGTACAAGCGCATGAAGCACCGCGGCATTGTCTGTGACAAGTGCGGTGTCGAGGTCATTCAGTCCAAAGTCCGCCGAGAGCGCATGGGCCATATCGAGCTCGCGGCGCCGGTCGCGCACATTTGGTTCCTCAAGGGTGTGCCGAGCCGGATCGGAACCTTGCTCGACATGAGCCTCAAAGGGCTGGAGCGGATTCTTTATTTCGAGAGCTATGTCTGTGTCGATCCAGGATCGACAGATTTGACGGAGAAGGAGCTGGTCTCGGAGGAAAAGCTTCGCGAGCTCCAAGGGTCTGGATACGGCCCTGGTTCCTACAAAGTCGGGATCGGTGCCGATGCCATTCGGGAGTTGCTCCGCAAGATCGACATCAATGCCAAGTGGGATGAAATCAAGGCTAAGGCGAAGACGTCGGCCTCCGCAGCGTTGAAGAAGAAGTACGCGAAGCAGCTGAAAGTCATCGAGGCCTTCCGCAAGTCTGGAAACATGCCTGAGTGGATGATCATGGACGTGATCCCGGTGCTGCCACCGGAATTGCGCCCGCTCGTGCCACTGGACGGCGGACGTTTTGCGACATCGGATCTGAACGATCTGTACCGCCGCGTCATCAATAGGAATAATCGGCTGAAGCGGCTGATTGAACTGAAGGCGCCGGGCGTAATTATCCGAAACGAAATGCGGATGTTGCAAGAAGCGGTTGATGCGCTCTTTGATAACGGCCGTCGCGGCAGGGCGATTCGTGGACCCAACAAGCGGCCGCTCAAGTCGTTGAGCGATATGTTGAAGGGGAAGCAGGGGCGCTTTCGCCAAAACCTGCTCGGTAAACGGGTTGATTATTCGGGCCGAACCGTCATCGTCGTGGGGCCAGAGCTTCGGCTGCACCAATGCGGGTTGCCCAAGAAGATGGCGCTTGAACTCTTCAAGCCCTTTATCTTCCACAAACTGGAGGAACGAGGCGCGGCGACTACGATCAAGAGTGCCAAACGCTTAGTCGAAAAAGAACGGCCGGAAGTGTGGGACGTGCTTGACGAGGTGATTCGCGAGCATCCTGTGCTGCTGAACCGTGCACCGACGTTGCACCGTCTCGGTATCCAGGCGTTTGATCCCGTGCTGGTTGAAGGCAAGGCCATCCGGCTGCATCCGCTGGTCTGTGCCGCATTCAACGCTGACTTCGACGGTGACCAGATGGCGGTCCACGTTCCGCTGTCGGTCGAAGCGCAGGTCGAGGCGCGCGTGCTGCTGATGTCGATCAATAACATTCTCTCGCCCGCCAACGGCAAGCCGATTGCGGTGCCGTCGCAGGACATGGTGCTCGGCTGTTATTGGCTGACCAAAGAGCGTGCAGGATGCAAGGGAGAGGGGAAAGTGTTCGGCTCACCGGAGGAAGTGCGCATTGCGTTTGATTCGCGAGAATTGGAAGTGCATGCGCGGATCAAGGTGCGGATCGAGGGGAACCTCGTTCAGACCACCGTCGGGCGAGTCATCCTATCGGACGTGCTCCCTCCGGGATTGCCTTTCGCCAACGCGAATAAGCTCATGACCAAGAAGGAAATGACCAAGCTCATCGACACCGTCTATCGCCAGTGCGGTCACCGTGAGACCGTCACGTTCCTCGACAAGGTCAAGGACACGGGGTTCGAATATGCCACGCGTGCCGGCATCTCGATCTGCATCGACAACATGCATATTCCGACCAAGAAGCAAGAATTGCTGGGGAAGGCCCAGCATGAGGTCACGGAGATCGAACGGCAGTATGCCGAGGGGTTGATCACCAACGGCGAACGCTATAACAAGGTGATCGACATCTGGGCTCATGTGACTGAACAGATTGCCAATGAAATGATGAAGGAATTGGGCTCGGGTGGTGATCCGAGCAAGGCTGAGTCCTTCAATCCAATCTTCATGATGGCGGATTCCGGTGCTCGAGGAAGCTCCCAGCAGATCCGCCAGTTGGGTGGTATGCGCGGTTTGATGGCGAAGCCGTCCGGTGAAATCATTGAGACTCCGATTACCGCCAACTTCCGCGAAGGATTAACGGTGTTGCAGTACTTCATTTCGACGCACGGTGCCCGTAAGGGGTTGGCCGACACGGCGTTGAAGACTGCCAACTCCGGTTATCTCACGCGTCGCTTGGTGGATATCGCACAGGATGTGATTATCAACGAAATCGATTGCGGCACCATCGATGGCATCATTGTGAGTGCGTTGGTTGAGGGGGGCGAAATCATTCAGCCGATCGAAGAGCGGGTGTTGGGACGGTTGGCCGCAGAAGATATTCGTGATCCAGTGACAGGTGAGATCATTGTGTCGTTCAATGAGGAGATTGACGAGGACCGGACAAAGGCGATCGTGGAAGCTGCGGTCGACCACGTCAAGATTCGTTCGGTGCTGACCTGTCAGTCACGCCGTGGAGTCTGTCAATCGTGTTATGGGCGCGATTTGGCCCGCGGACGGTTGGTCGAAAAAGGCGAGCCCGTTGGTGTCATTGCGGCACAGTCGATCGGTGAGCCGGGAACACAGCTGACCATGCGGACGTTCCACATCGGTGGAACGGCGAGCAAAGTGGTTGAGCAGACGGTGACCGAAGCAAAGCACGCCGGTACCCTTAAGTTCATGAGCTTCGATGCCAAGAAGAATGCCGACTTCAATAACGCCGGGATTGCGGTCCAGAATAAAGAGGGTGAATGGGTCGTCATGAATCGGAACGCCAAGATTGCCATTGTCGATGAGACAGGGCGTGAGCGCGAGAAGTACGGAGTCGTCTACGGTGCCAAGATCAAGGTTAAAAATGGTGGTCGCGTTGAGGTGGGCCAGAAATTGGTCGAATGGGATCCGTACTCACTGACCATCCTCACTGAAGTCGGCGGTAAGGTGGCGTATGGAGACATCGTCGAAGGTGTCTCCATGAAGGAAGAATTCGATGAAGTCACCGGCCTCTCCCGCAAGGTCATCGTTGAGCATAGTGGTGCGACGTTGCGTCCACGCGTGTCGATCAAGGATGAGGGAGGGAAGACTGCCAAGGTTGCAGCGGCGGCAAACGTGGCTCGCTATCTGCTCCCGGTCGGGGCGCATATCTTCGTCGAGAAAGGCGCAGTGGTCACTCCCGGTGATGTGTTGGCCAAGATTCCGCGGGAGACGACTAAGACAAAAGACATTACAGGTGGTCTGCCTCGTGTGGCTGAGTTGTTTGAGGCCAGAAAACCGAAGGAGACGGCCGTCATCAGCGAGATCGATGGCGAAGTGTCGTACGATGGTTTCGTGAAGGGCATGCGCAAAGTGCTGGTCAATAATAAGATGGGTGATGTGAAAGAATACTTCATACCCAAGGGCAAGCATGTCAACGTGCATGAGGGTGATTGGGTCAGGGCCGGTGAGCCGTTGATGGATGGATCGGCCAATCCGCACGACATCCTCGATGTGCTGGGCCCAAACGAGTTGCAAAAGTATCTCGTCGATGAAGTGCAGGATGTCTATCGGCTGCAAGGTGTGACGATCAACGACAAACACATCGAGATCATTGTGCGGCAGATGCTGCGCAAGGTCAGAATCGAAGATCCTGGCGATACGGAATTCTTGCCCGGTAGTCAAGTCAGCAAGATGTTATTTGACGAAGAGAATGCGCGAGTGTTGGCGAAGGGTGGGCAGCCTGGTCTTGGGAAGCCAGTACTGCTGGGCATTACCAAGGCAGCATTGACCACTGATAGCTTTATCTCGGCAGCCTCATTCCAGGAGACCACCCGTGTCTTGACGGAAGCAGCAATCAACGGGCGCGTTGATAATCTGTTGGGCCTGAAAGAAAATGTCATCGTCGGTCGCTTGATTCCAGCTGGAACCGGTTTCGAAGAGTATCGGGACACCTTCGTCATTAGCCCCAAGCCTGAGCCCGTGATTGTTGGTCAGGCAGATGTTGCGGCGCTTACGCAAGAGGGCGTAGCGACCGGATCGGGAGAGCCTGCTCGCTCATAATGCAGGCGGTGCTGGAGTCGGCTTGACACCGCAATCAATGGTCACTACAATCGTCCGGCTTTGCCCTTGAAGGGTTGAGTAAAGCGGTCAAACTGTGCCGAAGATGAGAATGAAGTACTGATGCCGACGATTAATCAGTTAGTCAGAAAAGGTCGCCAGCTGGCGCACGCGAAGACCAAGAGTCCCGCACTCAAGTCCTGTCCGCAAAAGCGAGGCGTATGTCTTCGTGTCTATACCTCAACGCCAAAGAAGCCGAACTCGGCGCTGCGTAAAGTTGCACGTGTCCGGTTGACGAATGGGATGGAAGTCACGACGTACATCCCTGGTGTCGGCCACAACCTTCAAGAGCATTCCATCGTGCTCGTGCGTGGTGGCCGTGTGAAGGACTTGCCGGGTGTGCGCTATCACATCGTCAGAGGCGCCCTTGATGCCGTCGGTGTGTCGGATAGAAAGCAGAGCCGTTCGAAGTATGGAGCGAAGCGTCCCAAGTAAGACGATTATCACAGTTGGTAACGAGAGAGTGAATGACACATGCCAAGGACTAGATTTTTAGACCACCGCGACCCTCTCCCTGATGTGCGATATCGGGATAAGCTCGTCGGGAAGTTTTTGAATATCCTGATGTCGGGTGGAAAGAAGAGTACGGCCGAGCGCATTTGCTACGGAGCCTTCGATGTCATTCAGGAGAAGACCGGCAACGATCCACTTAAAGTATTCCGGACGGCGCTTGATAACGTGAAGCCGGTCGTGGAGGTGAAGTCCCGTCGAGTGGGCGGTGCCTCATATCAGGTGCCGGTAGAAATTCGTCCGGCTCGCCGGATGTCGCTGGCTCTCCGATGGTTGGCGGAGTATTCGCGTTCTCGCGGCGGTAAGAGCATGCGAGAGAAGCTCGCGGCTGAGTTGCTGGATGCGTCGAACAATACGGGGGCGGCGGTTAAGAAGCGGGAAGACGTGCATCGGATGGCGGAAGCCAATAAGGCATTCGCGCACTATCGCTGGTAGCGTCGTTCTGTGCTGCAGCTGAGCCGTGCTGCGATCCGCTCACGCGGGTGCTTGTAAGTTCGCAGCGTTTCACCGGCTCGGGTTGCGGCACATATATTTTTGGGGGCAGTACGTGGCGCGTCAATCACCATTAGAGCAAACTCGGAACATCGGCATCATGGCCCACATTGATGCCGGTAAGACGACGACAACTGAACGCATCCTCTTCTACACCGGGATCTCACACAAGATGGGTGAGGTTCACGAGGGCGCGGCGACGATGGATTGGATGGAGCAGGAGAGGGAACGCGGCATTACGATTACGGCTGCTGCGACGACCTGTTTTTGGCGAGACCATCGCATTAATATCATCGATACCCCAGGGCATGTCGATTTTACGATTGAGGTCGAGCGGTCGCTCCGGGTGCTCGACGGGGCTGTGGCGGTGTTTGACTCCGTGCAGGGAGTTGAGCCGCAATCTGAGACGGTCTGGCGGCAGGCGGATAAGTATAGTGTGCCGAGGATCGCGTTCATGAACAAGATGGACCGAATCGGCGCAGACTTTTATGCCAGCGTCCAGACGATGATCGATCGGTTGGGGGCAAACCCGGTTCCGATTCAGATCCCAATCGGCCGAGAGTCTGAATTCGGAGGGTCGATCGATCTCGTGACCATGAAGGCCTATGTGTATGACGACGAGACGCTTGGCGCCAAGTATAAAGTCGACGAAATTCCTGCCGATCTGCTCGGCCAAGCCAAGGAATACCGCGAGAAAATGCTGGATGCGGTCGCTGAATTCGACGAACAGGCAATGGTGAAGTATCTCAATGGTCAGCCCTTAACGGAAGAGGAGATCCGCCGAGCCATTCGCGCTGGCGTGATTTCGATGAAGATGACTCCTATTCTGTGCGGATCGGCTTTCAAGAACAAGGGTGTCCAGCAGCTGCTGGATGGGGTTGTGGATTTTCTTCCGTCCCCACTTGATGTCGAATCGGTGACCGGGATTGATCCGAATTCCGAACAGAAAGTGAAGCGACGTCCGTCAGATAGTGAGCCGTTTGCGGCCTTAGCCTTCAAGATTATGACAGATCCGTTTGCGGGTCAGCTCACCTTTCTGCGGGTGTATTCGGGCACGCTGAAGACGGGAACGTCCGTCGCGAATGTGACGAAGGGGACGAGGGATCGCGTCGGACGTCTCCTGAAGATGCATGCGAACAAGCGGGAAGACATTGATGTGGCCTATGCGGGTGATATTGTTGCGGCCGTCGGACTAAAAGGGGCGACGACCGGAGATACGTTAGCGGATGAAAAGCAGCCGGTCTTGCTCGAGGTTATGAAGTTTCCTGAGCCGGTCATCGCAATGGCGATTGAGCCAAAAACCAAGCAAGATCAAGAGAAGATGGGGTTCGCGCTCCAGAAATTGGCGCAGGAAGATCCATCGTTCCGGGTGAAGACGGATGAAGAGACCGCGCAGACCATCATTGCCGGGATGGGAGAGCTGCATCTGGAAATCATCGTCGATCGCATGCTGCGTGAATTCAAGGTGGAGGCCAATGTCGGAAAGCCGGAGGTGGCCTTTCGGGAAACGATTCGCAAGAAGGCTGAAGCTGAGGCGAAGTACATTAAGCAGACCGGTGGTCGTGGCCAGTATGGACACGTCGTGTTGACGGTCGAGCCTGCTGAATCAGGTAAAGGCTTAGAGTTCATCAATAAGACCGTCGGCGGCTCTATTCCAAAAGAGTTCATCCCGGCGATCGAAAAGGGTGTGAAGGAACGCCTTGATTCTGGGGTGATCGCGGGGTATCCGCTTCGCGATGTTCGGGTCACGGTGATCGATGGGTCGTTTCATGACGTTGACTCCAATGAAATGGCATTTAAAATCGCCGGCTCGATGGCATTTCTCGATGCCTGTAAGAGAGCCGATCCGGTGTTGCTTGAGCCGATCATGAAGGTGGAGGTTGTGGTTCCTCAGGATTTTATGGGCGATGTGATCGGCAATTTGAATGGTCGTCGTGGCAAGATCCAGGGAATGAAGGGGCGGGCGGCTGCGCAGATCATTGATGCGTCGGTGCCGCTCAGTGAGATGTTCGGGTATGCTACCGATCTCCGGTCTCGAACGCAGGGCCGTGCCACCTATAGTATGGAGTTTGACCGATATGAGCCGGTGCCTCGGCAGATTTCAGAGGCCATCATTGCCAAGTATCGGGGTGAGTAGTCGAATTGATTCTTGAGTGAGGACGGAAGGGAGCGGGTATGGCGAAGGCGAAATATGAGCGGCGGAAGCCGCACGTGAATATCGGGACGA
>CAZPWD010000039.1:6562-15522 GCA_964590025.1 uncultured Nitrospira sp. | reverse complement strand
AGATCCTCAACGTACCCCAGAGGGTACGCCTCCGGTCTTCACTCGCTGCGGCCTTGCTGGACGGCCTTTTTGAGCATCCTGCGGCTATTTTGTCATCGGCCCATTCTGTCAGATTCCAACGGTGTATTGTGCATAAACGGAGTTTTTCCGCAGCCTGCTGACAGAGTCTGAAAGTCATTAGTCTTCAAGTCCGAAAGCCCACGGACGAAGATCGCCTGAGACTTTAGGACTTGATGACTTTATGACCTGATGACTTCTGGCGAGGGGCGCTAAAGCAACTCGCGGTTGATCTTGATGGGCACGGTCGTTTTGAGCGATTCAGTGTAGGCCATCAGAGCGCGTTGCTGCTTTTGAAAGAGGACGTCCTGCACGGCACGGTCCTTCGCCGAGGCGGCCTTCGCGGGATCTGATTCCGTTTGCCGTAGCGTGAGGGTTTGCGCCTCGGCAAGCTCGGCAGGGGTAAGGGCCACGGCGTCGCTGATGATCATCCGGGCTTTGTTGCTCAACACTTCTTTCGCTTCCATCGCTTCGAATATCGCGGGCGTCAGATGATTAGCCGCCAGGAGCCGTTGGTAGATCTCCGGATCAAATGTGCCGTTCTTTTGAAAATCAGGGATCTGCATAATGACTTCACGCAGTTCATCGTTAGCCACGGTGAGGCCCATGTTCTTTGCCGCGATGAGCCAGGTCCGATTATCGACGAGTTGATCCACTACTAATTGCTTGATCGTTTCATCTTTGAATTCTCCAGGGACTTTGTCCTTGTAGAAGCGATAGGTATTCTCATAGGCGCGTCGAAATTCATCGCGGGACACAGTGAGATCTCCGACTGAGGCGACGACGGAGGCGGCGTCGGGCTGATCACGGAACCCCCACCAGCCCATGGTGATGACGAAGGCGAGGGCGATGACCCCCATGATGGCCTTGAGGAGCCACGGATAGCTATGAGACGCTTCGCGCATCAATTTGAGCATGACAACCCCACGGGAAATTCGTATGGACGGATTCTACTCAGGGATCTGTGCAAAGGCAAGAGACGGCCTTTCCTCCAAGCCGCGATCTCACGATCAAGTAGACCGGTCTATTCTTGAAGACGAGAAATATCGCCCGCAATGTCTGATGTGCCGGAGAATGGTCTTTGTTTGTGCTAGGTAGTCTGATTTGCTATACTTTGCCACTAATCGTAAGGAGATCCCTTGGCGGAGGAGGTCAGCGGGGTTCATTCAATCGGTGGCGGGATCTACCCCAAGGCGCGGGTCCTAAACCGTGGTATCGCCAAGCTGATCGATCTGTTCATCGTCGTGGCAGCCGGTCAAATAATCGTGCCGGTAGGTTTTCTTGGAGGATTGGCGTATATACTGGTCGCTGATGGATTTGCCGGTGGGCGCAGTATCGGTAAGCGGGTGATCGGCCTCCAGACGGTGCTCCCGGATCGGCGAGAGGCAGCAGGGTTTCGAGAATCCATTATTCGCAATTTGCCTTTTGCGGTCGCTCAGTTAGCCTTCGCCGTCCCGTATGTGGGATGGCTTGTGTCTGTAGCAATCATTGCGTTCGAAGCGGTATTGATTCTCGGGAACGAGCAGGGGCGGCGTCTTGGTGACGAGGTTGCCGGTACCCAGGTGTTGGATGCGGGTCGACTGGCATTGCCAGACTGAGTGTGCCGTCAGAGTCTGAAGGAAAGGGAGAGCAATCGTGGGTTTTGGGAGTGATATCTTCGGATGGTTTTCGAACGACCTGGCCATTGACTTAGGGACAGCGTCGACCCTCATTTATGTGCATGGGAAAGGGATCGTGCTCAACGAACCCTCGGTCGTGGCGGTTGAGAAAAAGACCGAACGAGTGCTCGCGGTCGGCACGGAAGCGAAGCGAATGTTGGGACGCACGCCGGGCAACATCATTGCGGTGCGGCCCATGAAAGAAGGGGTGATCGCCGACTTCGAAATGGCAGAGCAGATGCTGAGGCGGTTCATTCAGAAAGCGCACAACCGCAGCGCGTTCGTGCGTCCGCGCATCATCATCGGTGTGCCGTCGCGCATCACGCAGGTGGAGCAGCGGGCAGTCCGAGACTCGGCCGAATTAGCCGGCGCCCGCGAAGTGTATCTGATCGAAGAACCAGTGGCCGCAGCCATTGGTGCCGGTCTTCCGATTACCGAACCCTCCGGCAACATGGTGGTCGATATCGGCGGCGGCACGACCGATATCGCCGTCATTTCGCTCGGCGGAATCGTCTATAGCGAGTCCGTCAAGGTCGCGGGCGATCGCATGGACGATGCGATCATGAATTATATTAAGAAGAAGTATAATCTCCTCATCGGTGAACATATGGCGGAGCGGATCAAGTTCGAAATCGGATCCGCCTATCCCTTTGAGGAACGCAAGACAATGATGATTAAGGGGCGCGACTTGATTTCCGGCATTCCCCGCACGCTGGTGGTGGATGACGCGGAAGTCCGAGAAGCGCTGCAGGAACCGATCGGAACAATCGTCAACGCGATTAAAGTGGCATTGGAGAATACCCCGCCCGAGTTGGCGGGCGACATTATCGATCGTGGCGTCGTACTCACGGGCGGGGGATCTTTGCTGAAGGGCATGGATACGCGTTTTCGGGAGGAAACGAATCTGCCGATCATCACCGTGGATGATCCCCTGACTTCCGTAGTCTTGGGGGTCGGGAAAATCCTCGATGAGTTGGATCTGCTCGCCAAAGTGTCGGTGATGTCCCAGGCCAATACCTACCGATAAGGTTCCATCCCTAACTCCTTTATGTGGATGGCTCACTCTCGTTCTCCCTACGGTGCCAGACGCCTGGCGTTTGCCTGTTTTGCTCTCCTGTTGGTGGCTCTTTTTCTGCTTCCCAGTCAAATCCAAGGACTCTTGCAGTATCTGGATGGGCCAGTTGGACACGTCGTGCGTGTTCCGCTCGAAGCCATTGCGTCCATCGATGCTGGCATTGCTGATCGCTGGGAACAGTACGTGGCGTTGCAAGGGGTCCGGGAAGAGAACCAACAACTACGGAAAGAAATTGAGTGGTTGCGCGGGCAACATAGCCAGTTGCGTGAGTCCGCCGCCGCGACAGAACGATTGACGGCCCTGCTGCATTTTAAGGAGCAGGCGCTCCCCACGATGGTAGCCGCTCAAGTCATCGGGCGTGATGCCACGAACCGATATCGTGCCATCATTCTCAATAAGGGCGAAAGTGATGGGATCAAGCCGGACATGGGAGTGGTCACGCCCGCTGGTGTCGTCGGGCGCGTTGTGAAAACGACAGGGGCGTCCTCGGTGGTACTCTTGATGACGGATCCGACCAACGCCATCGCTGGTCTCATTCAGCGGACGAGAGACGAAGGCATTGTGGAAGGGACTCAACAAGGGCTGGCCCAGCTGAAATATATTCCGTTGTTGTCGACGCTCCGAGATGGTGATCGGGTCGTGACCTCGGGCCTTGTCGGAGGTTTTCCCCGAGGGCTCGTGATCGGCACGATCACGCGCATCGATAAACAGGAAGGCGCCCTCTTCCAGTCTGCCGAACTCATGCCGGAAGTCGATGTCGGTCGTGTGGAGGAAGTGTTGGTGATTCAGACGTCGTATGGACAATCCACGAAGGCCGCGGCGGGAGCAGATCTGATCGGGAAGCCATCACCATGAAATTCCTGTTCTATCTGATTCTCGTGCTGCTGCTCGTCCCCCTGCAGACGACGCTGCTGCCACATTTGAGCGTGTGGAATATCAAGCCGGATTTGGGGCTTGTGGCCGCCGCGCTTGTCGGGCTTTTTGCTGGTGAACTGGAAGGCCTTCTCGTGGGGCTCGCGATCGGATGGGTCCTGAGTCTGTTCTCAGCCGGTGAACTTTGGTTTAGTCTCCTGACAAACGGGGGCGTTGGGCTCTTGGCAGGATTCCTGGGGCGGCAGGTGTCGCAGGTGACGTCGATCTCACTGGGTGTGGGGCTGATGTTGGTGTCTTTGGCGAGCGGGCTGTTTGCCGCGATGAATTTTAAACATCTCGACGTGTCTCAGATGTGGTGGATGGTCGAGTCGATCGTCCTTCCGCAGGCTTGTTTTGACGGGGCGGTGGGGGCAGGGCTCTATTGGCTGCTCTCTCAACGGTTTAAGGTCGCCCGCCTGAGGACCGAATAGTAGGTCTGTGATGGGCGTGGCGGATTGTTGATTGTGACGCATGGCAACAGCTGGTCTACACGATTCTGAACTTGGGGAGCTCCAACGCCGATTGATCATTCTCCGCGTCGGCTTGCTGCTCGTCGTGGCTTTACTGGGGCTGCAGCTCTGGAACTTGCAGATTCGTGAGGGGCCCTACTACCGCGATCTCTCCGAGAACAATCGGACACGCTCCGTCATCATGGAGCCGGCTCGAGGGCTCATCTACGATCGCAACGGGGTGTTGTTGGCGAATAATGTCCCCAGCTTCACGCTCTATGTTTCGCTTGAAGAAGTCCAAGATCGCGACCTGCTTATCGATCAGCTCAGCAATCTCTTGGGGTTAGATGCTGCGCTCGTCAGGAACAAGCTCACGGCTCGCGGCAATAAGCAACTGCCGCGCAAGGTGAAGGATCGCTTAACCCTTCGGGAAGCGACGTTGGTCGAGTCCCACCGTTTGGACCTGCCCGGAGTGATGGTGCAAGTTGAATCGCAGCGGAACTATCCTGGCGGAGTGACAGCCTCACATCTGTTGGGCTATGTCGGGGAAGTGTCGCCCGAGCAGTTAGAGAAGCCTGAATTTGCCGACCTGCACCAGGGCAGCATTGTCGGGCAATATGGCGTGGAGAAATTTTTCGATCAACTCGTGCGTGGTCAGGCTGGGCAGAAAAGCATCGAAGTCGATGCGGTAGGTCATGAGAAACGAACCGTGGTTGTGGAGCAGCCCCATGCTGGGGATAATTTATACCTCACGATCGATGCGCGGCTGCAAAAAGTGGCTGAAAACCTGTTGGGGGAGGAGTCGGGCGCGATTGTGGCGCTTGATCCGAGGACAGGTGACGTGCTTGCCATGGCCAGCCGTCCTGGCTTCGATCCAAACATCCTCTCGCGGGAGCTCACACCGAAACAGTGGGCCGAAATCGTGCAGGACGAGGGGCGCCCCTTGAATAATCGGGCCTCACAAGGGCAGTACCCGCCCGGTTCGATCTTCAAAGTGATGATGGCCGCTGCAGCGTTGGAAACCAAGACTGTTACGCCGTCGACAACCATCTACTGCAATGGAGGGTATCAGTTTGGTCGCCGCACCTATCATGACTGGAAAGCCGGGGGGCATGGTTGGATGGATCTCCGGCACGCTCTCGTGCAATCTTGTGACGTCTATTTCTACACCGTTGGGCAGCGGATGGGGATCGAGACGATCGCCTCCTTTGCCCATCAGTTTGGGTTGGGAGAGGAGACGGGAATTGAGCTGCCGTCTGAACGGGTTGGGATCGTGCCTTCCGAAGCCTGGAAACAGAAGGCCAAGAATGAGGCGTGGCTGCCAGGCGAAACGATCTCGGCATCAATCGGACAGGGCTATGTGAGTGTGACCCCGCTGCAGATGGCGAGCTTGATCGGCACCGTCGCAAACGACGGCGTCACGTTCCGTCCCCGATTGGTCCAGGCAGTGATGGATCGGGCGACCGGGGAACTCCAGCAAAGGTCTGCGGTTCCCAAGCGCACGTTGAAGCTGAGGCCAGGGATCTTACCGCTCATTAAAGAGGCGCTGGCCGGGGTGGTCAAAGAGGGGACGGGCACGCGGGCGCAGTCGACGCTGGTGACGATCGCAGGGAAGACCGGTACGGCCCAGACGCTGGCCTTGCGCACCGGTCCTGAGAAAGATATTCCGAAGAAGTTCCGCGATCATGCCTGGTTTGTCGCCTTCGCTCCGGTTGAAGCGCCCACCATCGCCGTTGCGGTGCTGGGTGAGCATATGGGCCACGGGGGTTCTGCCTCGGCGCCCCTGGCCAAAGAGCTGATCGAGACCTATGTGAAATTGGATCTCCCCGCTCCTTCCGGTGTGACAGATGGTGCCGTTGCGCGGGAAGGGGCTGCCGGAGGAAGGGAACGAGATGATCGACCGGGTGATTAATAGCCGTGGCTTCGACAATTTCGATTTCCGTTTTATCGGACTGATCTTTGTCATCCTGGGGATCGGCCTCCTGTCGATTTATAGCGTGACGCATGACCAAGGGGTCGCGTTCCCGTTTTATGCCAAACAGATCGTGTGGATTGCGCTCGGCACGGTCGCGTTTCTAGTCATGTGGCTCTCGGACTATCATCGGATCGCGCGGTTAGCGTATCCTGCCTATGCAATTATCTTAATCTTACTTGTCGTCGTGCTGTTTGAAGGGAAGAGCAGCCGAGGGGCGCAACGATGGATTCCGATGGGGCCATTTGCTTTCCAGCCATCGGAATTTGCAAAGCTGGTCCTCATTCTGACCTTAGCGCACTACTATTCGGAAGCGCCGCGGGTGGGCTGGCTCCAACGAGTGGTGCTCCCGGGTCTGCTGGTGCTGCCAGGGCTGCTCCTGATCCTGAAGCAGCCGGATCTCGGGAGCGGATTGAGCTTCGTAGCGGTCTATGCCGCGATGTTGCTGATGGTGGGCATGCGGTCGAAGGCGTTGGGTGTCATCCTCCTGTTTTCGCTGATGCTGTTCCCCTTCGCCTGGGAGATGATGTGGGGGTCATTGCATGATTATCAGCGGCAGCGCATTATGACGTTTGTCGATCCGGTCTACGATCCTGGAGGCAAGGGTTACCATGCCCTCCAATCGCGGATTGCCATCGGAGCGGGAGAGTTGACGGGGAAAGGGCTCTACGGAGGGACGCAAAGCCAATTGAAGTTTTTGCCTGAAGGGCATACCGACTTTGTCTTTTCGGTGTTTGCGGAGGAATGGGGATTTCTCGGAGTGCTGGCTCTCTTGCTATTGTTTGTCGGGTTGATCTGGCTGTCGCTAGAAATTGTGGCGCGCGCGAAGGATCAGCTCGGGGCACTGCTGGCGGTCGGCATCATCTGCATGTTGTGTTTTTGCTTCGTGATCAATATCGGCATGACGGCGGGCATGTTCCCCATCGTAGGGATTCCCCTCCCGCTCATGAGTTACGGCGGAAGTGCGACGATTATGACGATGGCATCGCTCGGCCTGCTCTTGAATGTCAAACGCCGTCGATTGAGTTTCTTTTAGTGAGAGAGTGATCGCACGGTCTCGAATGAGTCGGGATCGAGGCAAGAGGTTATATTTTATGGTGCGAACCGTCGGGTCGACGAGGTGTCGAGTGGAGGCCGGAACCTGGGGATTCCCCGCGTTTGTCCTGCACATCGGTGCGACGGTTCTACTGAATGGAAGGAGTCGGTATGGGAGTAGAAATTGCGATTACAGTCGCGCGCGAGGAAACTCGCGTCGCGGTGTTGGACGGCGGAGTCGTCACGGATCTCTTCGGGGATCGTGCGAAGCACAAGGACTTTGTCGGGAACATTTATAAAGGAAAAGTGGCGAAAGTGTTGCCTGGCATGCAGGCGGCATTTGTGGATATCGGCCTCGCGAAGGCGGCCTTCATGCACGTATCGGATTTGTCGTTGGACTCCGAGCCGGGCGACACGCTCATCGATGCGGATGAGGACGACAAGGATGCCGATAAGGATGGAGATATGCTGGGCCCCCGGCGCCAAAGCTCCAAGCCGATTGAGCAGTTGCTGAGTGAAGGACAAGAGCTGATGGTGCAGATTTCCAAAGGGCCTATCGGCACGAAAGGCTCGCGGGTCACGACTTATGTGTCGCTCCCTGGCCGGTATCTTGTTTTCATGCCCAACGTGGAACATATCGGTGTGTCCCGTCGCATTGCCCGTGACGAGGAGCGGGCTCGGCTCAAGGACATTATGAAGCGAGTGCGGAACCCAGGCTGCGGATACATTGTCCGCACGGTGAGTGAAGGGGTCAAAGAGGATGAGCTGCGATCCGACGTCGACTTTTTGCACGTGCTCTGGCAGGACATCCTGGCGAAACGGGAGCAGAAGGGGGCACCGGCATTGCTCCATGCCGACTTGAGCCTGAGTTTCCGCGTCGTGCGCGATCTCTTTGGGAAGAAAGTCGATCGGTTATGGATCGACTCTCGTGAGGAGTACCAGGCGGTCCGGGACTTCGTGCAGCGATTCTCGCCGGAGCAAACCTCGCGCATTCATTTGTACGACAAAGATGAAAGTCTCTTCGATCATCTGGGAGTGGAACAGGAGATGGCGCGGGCCCTCAGCCGAAAAGTCTGGCTCAAGTCCGGTGGGCATCTCGTGATTGATCATACGGAAGCGATGACCGTCATCGACGTCAACACTGGACGGTTTGTCGGGAAGCGCGATCAGGAAGAGACCATTCTCCGGAACAATCTGGAGGCGGCAAAAGAAGTGGCCTATCAGATGAAGTTGCGTGGGATCGGTGGAATCATCATCGTCGACTTCATCGACATGGAGCGAGAGAAGAATCGTGACAAAGTGTACCACGCGTTGCTCGATGCGATGTCGACCGACAAGGCCCGCACCAGAGTGTCCAGAATCTCTGACCTGGGGCTGATCGAGATTTCTCGTGAACGGGTGAGAGAGGATCTCCTGCGTTCGCTCTCCGAGCCCTGTCACTATTGTGAAGGGCGAGGCTATACGAAGTCTCCGACCACGGTGGCCTATGAGATATTCCGCGATGTCCGTCGGATCGGGAGCAGTCCCGAGCCGCAGCGGATCATTATCGGCGCCCATCCCTCGGTCGTCGGGCTGTTGCAAGATGAAGAGCGACAAGGTCTTGAGGCCGTGGAGCGAGAGTGTGCCGCGAAAATCATCGTCATGCCGGACGAACACTTGCATCTGGAACAGTACGATCTAGCGGTGCTCTAACAGACTGGGGAGAAACTGTTGTGGCTCTCGGGAACTTCGAGGGTCCGCACGTTATGGCCCAGCAGGAGAACGTCTTCGCGGGTTGCTCAAAAAGGCCGTCCAGCAAGGCC
>CAZPWD010000039.1:0-6552 GCA_964590025.1 uncultured Nitrospira sp. | reverse complement strand
CTGCTGGCGGATTTTTTCAGCATCCTGCGAAAGATTGTGGTTCGTGTGCGACAAGACCTATGCAGCCCTTCAGCCAGCCTGTAGGTACGGATTCCTCTGCTGAGGTAGCGGGTCCTTCCTCCGGTCAGCCCATGACAAGACCGGTGTTAGAGTCTTGGCTCCGCCTGCGGGCGATCGATGGAGTGGGAGACCTGACGGTGCTTCGGTTAGTTCGCGCCTGGCACTCTCCCGAGGCTGTCCTGCGTACCTCCCGTGATGAGTTGATTCAGAGTGGATGCAGCCCGCAATTGGCAGACGCGATACGACGCGGGCCTGATAGTTCCGCCTGTCGGAGCCTAGAGCGGGAACTCAAGGCGATCGAGCGTGGGCGCATTGAAGTCCGGAGCGTGTTGGATCCTACCTATCCCACGCGACTGAAGATGATTGCGGACCCACCGCCGCTCTTGTACATCACAGGCACATTGACTGAGCAGGATGAACTGGCGGTGGCCATCGTGGGTGCACGGCGTGCGACGGCAGCCGGACGCGCCATGACCGAAGAGTTGAGCCACGACTTGGCGAGAGCGGGCATGACAGTGGTGAGCGGACTTGCGCGTGGGGTTGATGCGGCCGCCCATCGAGGCGCGCTCGCTGCGCAGGGGCGCACCATTGCGGTGCTGGGCTGCGGGATCGATCGGACCTATCCGCCGGAACATGAGCGGTTACGCCGACAGATCGAGGAGCGGGGGGCGATTCTGTCTGAGGTGCCGATGGGTGCGCCACCCCACGGCCAGCACTTTCCTCGACGGAATCGCATCATCAGCGGGTTGTCCCTGGGCGTGATTGTGACAGAGGCGGCCATCAGCAGCGGATCGTTGATTACCGCGAGACTGGCCGCTGAGCAGGGCCGAGAGGTCTTCGCGGTTCCGGGCTTTGTGAAGGAAGATACCAGTCACGGAACGAACGCACTGCTCAAAGAGGGTGCGGCCTTGATCGAATGCGCGCAGGATGTCATCGACGCGGTCCTGCCGCAGCTGGAACAGGCTCTGCGCCTGCGCTTGCAGCCTTCTCGAGACAAGAACGTGCCCGGCGATCAGTTGGGCAAAGAGGAGCAGCGGGTGTATGATGCCTTGTCGTATGACCCGCTCACAGTGGACGACGTGATTGTCACCACAGAGTTGTCGGTGTCCACCGTGATGGCTTCGCTCTTGTCCCTGGAGCTTCGACAGCGAGTCAGACAGCTGCCGGGGCAACGCTACCTTCGGGCGTAATCGTCGAACAGTTGCACAGATTTGTATTATTTGATACGGATGAGAGGGTAACCCTCTAGCGAACCGGAGTCTTCATGGCCAAGGCACTCATTATTGTCGAATCCCCGACGAAAGCACGCACCATCAGCAAGTATCTTGGGCGGGGCTATACCGTCATGGCTTCGGTCGGCCATATTAAGGATCTTCCCACCAGCAAGCTTGGCGTTGACCTGGAACACGATTTCGAGCCGCAGTATGTGACGATCAAGGGAAAATCGAAGGTATTGGCGGAGATTAAGAAAAAGGCGGAAGAGGCCGACAAGGTGTTCCTCGCGCCGGACCCTGACCGAGAAGGTGAGGCCATCGCGTGGCACCTCGAACAGGAGTTGCTCGGCAAACCCAAATCCAAGTCCAAGAAGCAAACAGAGGGCAAGGTCTTCCGGGTTCTCTTCAACGAAATCACGGAATCGGCCATCAAGCGTGCGCTGCAATCCCCGGGGCAGGTCGATATGAAGCTGGTGAATGCGCAGCAGGCCCGCCGAGTGCTTGACCGGATAGTCGGATACCAAGGCAGCCAATTGCTCTGGACCAAGGTGCGTCGCGGACTCAGCATGGGCCGGGTCCAGTCCGTAGCGATGCGATTGATTTGTGAACGTGAACAGGAACGAGACGCGTTTAGCGCGGAAGAGTATTGGTCGATTACGGTGGTGCTGTCAGGGACCAACCCCCCTCCGTTCGAAGCCAAGCTGTACAGTATCAACGGGCAGGACGCCTCGATTGCGACGGAGACTGATGCGCGGCGCATCGTCGAGGCCATTCAAGGGAAAGAGTTTGTCGTTGATTCGATTGAGCGAAAAGAAAAGAGAAGGAATCCCGTCGCGCCCTTCATCACCAGCCGGCTCCAACAGGAAGCAGCGCGTAAGCTGCATTTCTCATCGAAGAAGACGATGACCCTGGCGCAGAAGCTGTACGAAGGGATAGAAATCGGAACGGAAGGTCAGACCGGCCTCATTACCTACATGAGGACGGATTCCCCGCGCATTTCGAACGAGGCGATGACGGAAGCGCGCCAGGTGATCCAGGAACGGTTTGGCGCAGAATATGTGCCCGCCACGCCGAACGTGTACAAGACGCAGAAAGCGGCGCAAGAGGCACACGAAGCGATTCGTCCCACGTCAGCGGCGCGCGACCCGGAGTCTATCAGACAGTACTTAGAGCCGGATGTCCATAAACTGTACCAGTTGATCTGGAATCGGTTTATCGCGTCGCAGATGGTCCCTGCGATCCTCGACGTGACTCGCGTGGACTCGAGTCCCGTCAAGACGAACGAGAAATTTCTTTTCCGATCAACCGGCACCGTGGTGAAGTTTCCCGGCCATACGATTGTCTACATGGAGGGGATCGACAAGGAGCTCTTCGCGCAGAAACCAAAGAGCGAACAGGAGGTCGAGGACGAGACCGAACGCCAGCTGCCTCTGCTCAGCGAGGGAGAGCGGCTGCGGCTCGTGTCCCAGGAGGGACAGACGGTCCCCGGCGTGCTCTCGAAACAACACTTCACCCAGCCTCCGCCTCGGTATAACGAAGCCTTGTTGATCAAAGAATTGGAAGAAAAAGGCATCGGCCGACCATCCACCTACGCAAGCATCATTTCGACAATTCAAGATCGCAAATATGCCGAGAAGGTGGACGGACGGTTCGCCCCCACCGAAACAGGGCGGACCGTGAACGATTTCCTGATGAAGGGATTCCCGGACCTGATCAACGTCGACTTTACCTCGCACATGGAAGAGGAGTTGGATGAAGTCGAAGAAGGGAGCAAGCCCTGGGTGACAGCCGTTCGAGATTTTTACGGCCCGTTTGCGGTGGATCTGGAAAAGGCTAAGACCATTCCTGGTCCCAAAGATAAGGTGGAGCCACCGACGGATATTCCCTGCGAGAAGTGCGGCCGAATGATGGAGATTAAATGGGGACGTAACGGCAAGTTTCTCGCCTGTCCGGCGTACAAGGACAAGCCTCCCTGCAAGAACACGCAGAACTTTGAGAAGCTCGAGGATGGCACCATTAAAATTGTCCCGAAGATTGAGTTGACAACGGATGAGAAGTGCGAGAAATGCAGCAGTCCGATGGTGGTGAAGACCGGGCGGTTTGGAAAGTTCATCGCCTGTTCCGCCTATCCGGAGTGCAAGACCACCAAGCCGCTCGCGCTGGGTGTGAAGTGTCCTCAGCCTGGCTGTGGCGGCGATCTCGTCCAGAAGCGCACGCGAAAAGGGCGTTCGTTCTTTGCTTGCAGTAAGTATCCGGCGTGCGAATATGCCCTGTGGGATCGTCCGATCAACAAGGCTTGCCCAACCTGCAGCGCCCCGTTCCTCATTGAAAAAGTCAGCAAGCAAGTTGGCCGCAGCGTCCAATGCCGTAGCGAGGAGTGTGGCTACCGCGAAGCAGGCTAAACCGATTCTCCTCCTTACATTCGTTCCTTCCACCTTCGCCCTATCAACTCAAACGATTGCGGAGCAGATTCTCTGATGTCCGCGTTCAGCTTTCTGCGAGATTGAGAACCAGTGTCGCCAATGATGACAATCAAACTCAAGGAGGCTTGACCAGTCGAGTTGACGAAGGACTCAGACGTATTGATAATGAAATGAAGTGCAGCCACATGGCTGCGAAAGTCTCATCAAACAAGTGTGCCCCTTGCACGAGGGCCTACCCAACTTGAGAAAGGGGAGAAACCATGAAAGCGAAAGAGGGCGTCGTCAACATCCTCAATAAGATCCTGACTGCAGATCTGACGGCAATCAACCAATACTTTGTCCATGCCAAAATGTGTGAGAACTGGGGCTATGAACGGCTCCATCATAAAGTGCGAGAGCGGAGCATCGCTGAGATGAAAGACGCCGATGAGCTCATCGGCCACATCCTTTATCTGGATGGTGTGCCGAACGTGCAACGCATGAATACTGTGCAGGTGGGAGAAACTGTTCCTGAGCAGTTGAAGCTGGATTTAAAAGCCGAACAAGAAATGCTCACCTTGTTAAGCGATGGCGTGGTGCATTGTACGAAAGTGACCGACTTCACCACGCGGCACATGCTTGAGGATATGGCCAAAGATGTAGATGCACATATCGATTGGATCGAAACACAACAGGAAACGATCAAGCAGGTGGGACTGGAGAACTACCTGGCGGAACAGATTAAGAAAGAGGGGGCGTAAGCACCAGTCCCGTTCAGCATTACCCGCCTCTCACGAGCAACCATCGACTCTGAGCAACACGACACCATGGTCTGCTAGCTCATTCCTTTTCCCCGTGTTTTCCTGCCATCAGCGGCTGATTCAAGACCCACATCTCGTAGAGAGGGATTGCCATCATGATCAGAAAACCTACCGTCATGAGGGTATCGCCTGTCAGCATGGTTAACACGAAAATGGGCGAGACGTAGCTGATCAGCCAGGGAGACAGCAGGTCCAGCGTCACCCCACCGAATGAGATCCAGGTCGTGATGACTTTCAGTCTGTTGCCGGCGTTGGTGAGATAGAGCACATGTACGAGAATCATAAACACGACTGGCATCGTAAAGAGGTGGAAGTGGGTGATTTCTGCCAGCTCTCGGAACGACATCGGTTCGCCGAATGTGGCATCCGATCCCCGGTAGTGATTGGCGATTCCTTGTGGCGAGAGCCCCGTCATGCTGTGGGCCCAGAAGAAGGAAAAGGTAAAGCCAGCCAGCATCAAGAAGAGAAAGAAAGTGTAGACCAGCCGGATGTGCCGATCTGAGTCGCGGAGACGGAAGCGGGTATTGAAGTTACGCATGGTGAGAAGGTCGTCTGCCCCTGTTAGTTTCCGAAGATGGAGCCGAAGATCCCCTTCTCCGATTTCCTTATGGCCACAGTATCGCTGCCCAGCCCCGCTGGTTTCAAATAGAATTCATCGATGAGGACGAGCACGCGCTTGACGCCGGCGCTCATGGAGCGAACCGACATCGTAGCGCCGCTGATATTGATGATGTCTTTGTTGATGCGGACCGGATCGAGGACCGTTTTCCCTTCATACTGTGCGTTGAATCGTTTGGTGCGCACCTCACTGCCGCGCGCTTCGCGAAAGACGAGCAGTTCCACGTTCGAGACGCGGCCATGTGCGTCGACTCCGACCATATAGGTCATCGGCTTGTGTTTGCCGATGGTATTTTGCACGAGGGCGTAGCCATCGACCTGCGTCCCGGTTTCACCGATGTAGACCTCAAAGGCATCTTCGGGGAATTTCCAGCCGATACGTTCCTCAATCGCCATCTTCTTATCCGTGGGAACTCTCAGAATATCTTTTTTGATGCGCTCGGACTTTGGAAACATCAGCTTGACCGCCTCTTCCTCACTGAGGAAGACTTCGGCCATCGACATTTCTTGTTCCGTCAGATAGCGTTTGATCTCACTGTCCCACACCCGTTCAGCCCAGGCCATGGCCGGGGACATGATAAAGGAGAGTGCCAGTGAGAGCGCGAGCAATCGAATCATCATGCGGGAGCACACCCCTTTTCTTTCAGCTTGGCATTGAGCCGAACGACGACACCGTTCATCGCATCTTCCGATGGTTCTATGGGCCACCACTTGGTGGCCTGGGAGGTGACGCCACCGCGTGAATGCCAATGCTGCCTGGTTTCCAATACGCTCACAGAGGCCACGTCATTCATTCGTTTGACGGACACCGTCATGCGTGCGCGTTCTTTGTTGCCAAAGCCTTCCCGCCCAAAGATGCCGAAGGACCGTTCTGAGGTTGGTGGGACGTCCAGCCAGCTTGTCTCGATCAGTCCCTTTTCTTTATCGTAGGTCGCGACGGATTGCCCCTTCATGGTCTCGAGCGCGGCATCCCAGACGCCGTCATAGGAGCACACAAAATATTGCTCTCGGCTCCCGCTCAGAGCGGCGCACCCGACAGAGAGGAGCGCGAGGACGACCAGGGCTATTCGAGGTGTAGGCATTGTGCACACTGCTCTTTCTTGCTCTCGGCGATCCCTCCCTTCTGAGAGAGGGAATGCCGTATTCGGCTTAGAAATATGTCGCGGCTGAGATGACCAGAGCACCGTCGTGAATTCGTTCTACCGTGTTCGGGTTGAACGCCTTCGGCATGTACTGATAGCTGATCTTGAAGACAGCATCTTCGACCGGCCGATAATTCAGGCCAAATGAAATCTGTTCGAGTTGGCCTGCGCTCTCGCTCCGGTTATCCATGTTCAGGTTCACGCGGTCATAACGGACCACGGCGGTGAAGGTGGAGCCTTCGCCAAACCGCTTGGGCGAGAGTCTGGTCAGGATGGCCGGCATGAAGTGGTAGTT
>CAZPWD010000038.1:0-15775 GCA_964590025.1 uncultured Nitrospira sp. | reverse complement strand
GACGCCGGCAGATATTTCAGCACCCAGGCTAGAGGTTCTTATGATAATCTCGACCGTTATGAGTCCGCGCAAGAAAGATCTCGACGAAGAACCGATCGAACCGGAGGTTCTGGACGCGTCCGAGGAGGAGATCGCCGAGATCAGTCCGCCTCCCGAAGTGTCTCACCGCGCAGCCCCGGAAGATCCTCACGCCACCGATACCACAGCGGTGGTTCCGGTTACGGCGCTCCAGCAATATCTGGCCGAGGTCCGTCTCCATCCCTATCTCTCCAAAGAAGAAGAGCTGCGCCTGTTCCATGAATATCGAACCCACGGGAACCGTGACGCCGCCGTGAAGCTCATCATGGCCAACCTGCGCGTGTCCCTCTCGATTGCCGCCGAATATCTCCACACCGGCGCCGACCACATGGACCTCATTCAAGAAGGCAACGTCGGATTGATGCATGCCATCAAAAAGTTCGACCCGTCGAAGAACGTGCGCTTTTACGCCTATGCCGCCTGGTGGTCGCGGGCCTATATCCTGCGCTATTTGTTGAACAACTATCGCCTGGTCAAGCTCGGGACGACCCAAGATCAACGGAAGTTGTTCTACAACCTCAAAAAAGAGAAGGCCAAGCTTGAACGGGAGGGGTTTGCTCCAGACACGAAGCTGCTCGCCGACCGCTTGAACGTGCGGGAGCGGGACGTCATCGAGATGGGGCAGCGGCTGGGCAACTGGGAACTCTCGCTGGACCAGCCGATCGGCGAGGACCAGGAAGGCAGCCTGCTGGATGTGCTCCCCTCTCAGCAGGTTCCAGCCGACGAGCAGCTCGCACAAACCCAATTAAAGACACTCTTCCGTGCCAAGCTCGCCGAATTTGTCAAGACACTCGACGAGCGAGACGAAGACATCCTCCGAAACCGGATTCTCTCAGAAACCCCTTTGACCCTGGACGACCTCGGCACCAAATACTCCATCAGCAAAGAGCGAACCAGGCAACTGGAGGCCCGCATCATCAACCGCTTGCGCGACTATATTAAGAAAGACATCAAAGATTTCCACCACTTGCGGATCTGACGTCACCTATTCTCCCCACGAATAGAAAGTCCAAAGTATCCAATTCTCAATAGGTTATGCTCCTCCAACGTCCCTGTTCTGAGGGCGTGGAAGAATTTTGTCGTTGGCCCCCTTGACTTGGATGAACCCAAGGCTATATCTCCTCCCGTGTCCAGCGGATCAGGGCTTCTGCTCGTTCTGGAGTACTACCGTTACGCCATCGAGTTCGAACCTGTTCTACATCGTCGATATTCACGGGGTTAACTTCACGAGGAGGGTGTTGATATGAGCACTGCAGCCAAGGAGAAGACAGAGAAGAAGAACTTAGCCAAGGGGTTCCAGCCTCTGGGTGACCGGGTATTCGTCACCTACACCGAGGAATTGGACCGGACCTCCGGCGGGATTTACGTGCCGGACAGCGCGAAAGAGAAGCCGCAACGAGGCATCGTCCAAGCCATCGGCAAGAAGGTTGAGCATGTGAAAGTCGGCGACCAGGTTCTGTTTGACAAATATTCCGGCAGCAAGCTCCGGATCGAAGACGAAGAATGCTTGATCCTCAAGGAAGAAGACATCCTCGGGGTCTTCACCAGCTAATCACAAACCTACACACACGACGACGATAAAGGGGGAAAGACCATGGCAAAGCAACTCATGTACGGTGACGCGGCGCGAGCGGCTATCCTGAGAGGGGTGAACCAGCTCGCCGACGCCGTGAAGGCAACACTCGGTCCGAAGGGCCGCAACGCGATTCTCGACAAGAAGTTCGGCGCCCCGACGATCACCAAGGACGGCGTGACCGTGGCCAAGGAAGTCGAACTCAGGAACCCATACGAGAACATGGGTGCCCAGCTGGTCCGTGAAGTCGCCAGCAAAACCAGCGACATCGCCGGAGACGGGACCACCACCGCCACGGTGCTCGCGCAAGCCATCTACCGCGAAGGCGCGAAGAACATCACCGCCGGCGCGAACCCGATGGAAATCCAGCGCGGGATCAACAAGGCGGTCGAAGTGGTGATCACTGAACTGAAGAAGCTCAGCAAGCCCTGCCAGAACAAGACCGAGATCTCCCAAGTCGGGACGATTTCAGCCAACAACGACAAGACCATCGGCGACCTCATCGCGGAAGCGATGGAGAAAGTCGGCAAGGATGGCGTGATCACGGTCGAGGAAGCCAAGTCCATGACCACCTCGCTGGACGTGGTCGAAGGCATGCAGTTCGACCGCGGCTATATCTCTCCCTACTTCGTCACCAACGCCGAGCGGATGGAAGTCGTTATGGAAGACCCGCTCATTCTCATTTCCGAGAAGAAGATCAGCAGCATGAAGGACTTGCTGCCGATCCTCGAGCAGGTCGCCAAGATGGGCAAACCGCTCGTGATCCTCGCCGAAGACGTGGAAGGCGAAGCCTTGGCAACTCTGGTGGTGAATAAGCTCCGTGGCACGCTCAACGTGACGGCCATCAAGGCCCCTGGATTCGGCGATCGCCGCAAGGCCATGCTGGAGGATATCTCGATCCTCACCGGCGGCCAGGTGATCTCGGAAGATATCGGAATCAAGCTGGAAAACGTGAAGCTCACGGACCTCGGCCGCGCCAAGCGCATCACGGTCGACAAGGACAACACCACGATCGTGGAAGGCTTTGGCGATCCGAAGAAGATCGAAGGCCGCGTGAAGCAGATCAAGGCACAGATCGACGAGACGACCTCCGACTACGATCGGGAGAAGCTCCAAGAGCGGCTCGCGAAGATCGTGGGCGGCGTGGCGGTCATCAACGTGGGTGCCGCGACCGAAACCGAAATGAAGGAAAAGAAGGCACGCGTTGAAGACGCGCTGCACGCGACGAAAGCCGCCGTCGAAGAGGGCGTCGTCCCCGGCGGTGGAACGGCCTACCTCCGCTGCATCGGAGCGCTGGATTCTCTCAAACTGGTCCCCGAGCAGCAGGTAGGTGTCAATATCATCCGCCGCTCGCTCGAAGAGCCGATTCGTCAAATCGCGGCAAACGCCGGGATGGAAGGCTCCGTCATCGTTGAGAAAGTGCGGAACGACAAGAACCCCAGCGCGGGCTACAACGCCCAGACCGAGGAATATGTGGACATGATCAAGGCCGGTATCATCGACCCGACCAAGGTCGCGCGTTGCGCGTTGCAGAACGCGGCGAGCGTGGCGGGCTTGATGCTCACGACCGAGGTGATGATCACTGAACTGCCGGAAGAGAAGAAAGAGTCGGCCGGTGGTGGAGGTGGACACAACCACGGCATGGAAGGCATGTACTAAGAGGAGACAAAGAGCTAATGGCGTATAGCCTATAGCTCGGAGTCAGAAACGAAGGGCTCGGCGGAGATTCCGCTGAGCCCTTCGTGTTTCATAGGTCCGAATTGCGCTAAGATTGGAGCCGACCGGACTTAGCCAATGGAACATCCCATGATCGTGGAAGTCGAGAGTAACGACAATTGCGAAACCAGTTTCTTCGGGCGGTTCAAGGAAGCTGGCCCCGCACGACAGGTTATCCAGGTACGGCTCTACGACCGAAATCCCGCCGGGGAATGGTACTGGATCACCGGCTGGAGCGACGATGAACAGACACCTGCTTGCCCGGCCTATGCCCAGCTCGTTGAAGACTCAGGCTCAGGCTTGACTCACCTGGTCTATGGAGGGATTCACGGCTTACGGTTCAAGCCGATCAATATTGATGAGCCTTGGAATCTCGAGAGCCAGCATCAATGGGGAGAACCCTACCTTTCGCTCGCCAGTGACCGTGATCTGCACTATGCAGACTAGTTTTCTCTGCCCTTATAGAACCAAAACACATTCAAGGGACAGTCGCAGTAGAGCAATGAACGCAGGGCTCAGCGGATCGTCAGCTGAGCCCTGCGTGCTTTAGGGGCTATTTCACCGGCGCTCGCCCTATCAGCTGGAAAATTTTTTTGAGTATTGCCGAAGTTTTCGGCGTTTCGAAGAACGACCGAAAGATGTCATGCACGAGGGTGGTATGGGCGGCAAGGTCGGCTTGAAATTCTTTGAGCGCGATCGGTCGATCGGCTCCGTCATAGCCCATGCGGATTGCGCAGCGTTCTAATTCCTTCTGCTGATCTGGGAGAGCATGCGTCTGCAGATCATGCACCATCTGGAGTTTGTGCTCCACGTCTCGGAGAAACTTATAGGCACGGGTCAGATCGGCCTGTTGTTTTCCTGACAGGATACCGGCCTTCTGGAGCCGCACCAACGAACCGAGGGTCCCCCGGCCAAGAATCCCCGGCACCCACCGACCGGCCAGCACTTGAATCGTTTGGACGAGAAATTCGATTTCCCTGATCCCGCCGACACCGAGTTTTACGTTGCGCTGCTCTTGTCCTCGCTCCGCCATCTTCGCGTCAATCCGCTCCTTGACCGATCGGACCTCCTCCACGATCGCGAGCCCCTGTTCGACATCCGGCCGTTTCGATGAGGGTGCCAGTACAAAGGGCCGCACCATCTTGATGAACGATCTCCCGACCGTCTGCGACCCGGCGATGGGCCAGGCTTTCAGCAGGGCCAGCCGTTCCCACACTTGTCCTCTCGTCCGATAGTACTTGGCGTAATCGTCGAGCGAGCGAGTGAGCTGCCCCACCGAACCTTCTGCCCGCAAGCGGAGATCCACGCGATAGACGTATCCTTCATGGGTCTGTGCGGTCAGCGCCTTCGTAAGCTCCTGCGCGAGAATTTCAAAGTATTCTTCATTGGACAGCCCGCGCCGCGCAGGGCCTTTCGCCTTCGCACGTCCGGACACAACCGGCCTGGTTCCCCCCTCATGAGATTCACAGACATAGAGTACGTCTACGTCGGAGCTGTAATTGAGCTCATGTCCGCCCAGCTTCCCCATCGCAATGACGGTGAAGCCGGTCTCCACCCACCGCCCCTGCCGACTCTGGTGCATGGGAATGCCGTGCCGGGTCCGTAAATCGGTATCCACAATGCGATAGGCTGCGTCAATGACGACCGAGGCCAGATCCGAAAGGGAGGCGGTGGTTTCCACCACATCGGCTAACCGTACGAGATCGCGCACGCCGATGCGCAGCATCTCTCGACGACGGAATCGTCTGAGCACGTCCAACCTGGGTTCAGTGTCGGTGACACCATCCAGACTTTGCCAGATCGTACGTTCCATTCCCGCCCTGGTCGGCGCGGTGGACAACACATGCTGTTGGGCCAGCCAATACAGCAGCAGAGGATCTCGGACGAGGGTGAAGGCGAGCGAGTCACTATTCCCGAAGATCGCGCACACCAGATCCAACATGCGAGGAGCGCTGCGCAGGTATTCCAACACGGCCGACCGGCTAACTCCGCTCGCGAGCCAACGTTCCCAATGGTTCAAGGCCTGATCTGGGTCAGCGGTCCGCCCAATGGCCTCAAGCAACGCGGGCAGAATGTCTACCAACTGGCGCCGTTGATGTGGATCGCCTGCCATCGACTGCAGATTCGCAACAGCTTCCTGAATGCGATGGAGTCCGTAAGCTTGAAGCGTCGCTTCAAGCTTGGCCGGTTCCAGCTCGGGCGCTAATAGGACAGGGGTCGGATCCGGCTGATCAGCCCTCTCGAACTTCGGAAGGGTGCAATAGCGCGGCACTTCCTTCTTGGGACGAGTTGTCATAGGCCGGCATTATACTCATACAGTTGGCGCTCGCACAATGAACCCGCTTCGGCTATACTCCAGGCCATGACGGTTGGGCCTGGATCACGCGAGTCGATCATCAAGACCCTGGTCCCCCTCTGTCCGGATGTCGATGATGAGATCCTCCGGGACTTCGTCTCACGGATGGACCCTGAGTACTTCGCGCGGTTCAAGCCGGACGCCGTCGCGCACCATATTCAGCTTGCCAGCCGGCTCACGCCGGACCACCCCTGCGAATTATCGGTGCTCAACAAACGAGCGGGGCGATCGGAAATCAGCATCGTCGCCTACGATTATTTCTCAGAATTCGCCGCCATCTGCGGTGTGCTCTCGGCCTTTGGACTCAATATCGAAGAAGGACAGATCTATACCTTTGTGAAGGCTACGCCCTCTCCCTCGCCGCGCCGGGAAGCTCCCTCGACGGCCGGCCGGCCTAAAGGCCGGCCCGGCCTCAGCCGCAAGAAAATTGTCGATGTCTTCCTGGTGCATCCCATAGACCGCACAGGCTTTCTCCCACCACAACACAATGCTCTCCGACAGACGGTCAGCGAGATCGTTCAACTGCTGGATGCCGGTCAGTTCGAAGAGGCGCGCCAATATGTCAACCGCCGGCTCGTCGAACGATTGGACAAGCAGCGGAGCGCCTTCACCGGCCTGCTCGACACGGTGCAGATCACCTTCGACAATCGCCAATCGCCGACAGATACGATCATGGACATCCAATCGGATGATACTCCGGCCTTCCTCTATGCGCTTGCGAACGCCCTGGCCATGCGCAACATCTACATTACCAAGGCCCAGATCGAATGCGACGGCGCCAAGCTGCACGATCGTTTCTTTGTCAGGAATCGCGATGGGCAGAAGCTGCTCGACCCCGCCGATCAGCAGCAACTGCGGCTGACCGCCGTACTCATCAAACAATTCACGCATGCCTTGACCTGGGCTTCCGACCCGGCCAAGGCGCTGGCATCGTTCGACCAATTCCTGGATCTTATCGTGAAAGACCAGGGCAAGAAGAGCAAGAGCCAGGCGCTCGACTTCGTCAGCGATAAACAAATATTTCCGTTACTCGCACGACTGCTCGGCGCCAGCGACTTCTTGTGGGAGGATTTTCTCAGACGCCAGCACGATAACCTCCTTCCGCTGCTCACGGAATACCGGGATGCGCCCTTGATCAAGCCGCAGGCGACCCTCAGGAAAGAGCTCGATCGTCTGGTCGCTCGCGCCAAGACAGACGAAGCGCGAAAGGACGCCTTGAACCGGTTTAAAGACCGTGAGATGTTCCGGATCGACATCAAACACATCGTCGAGCCCTCGACCAACTTCCCTGACTTTTCGCTCGCGCTCACGGAACTAGCGGAAGTCATCATGGAACGGAGCATCGCAGATTGCCGCGCCAAGTTGGAAAAATCGTATGGCCGGCCACAGCTCGCCAACAAGAAACCCTGCCCTTTTGCCGTCCTGGGCCTGGGAAAATTCGGAGGGCGAGAGCTTGGCTACGCCTCGGACATCGAGGTACTGTTCGTCTACGGTGGATCGGGCAAAACAAGCGGTAAGAATGGAATTGAAAACAGCGAATACTTCGAACGGCTGGCGCAGGAACTCCTGGGGTGGATTGAAGCCAAGCAAGAAGGCATCTTTCGCCTTGATGTCAGGCTTCGACCACACGGAGGCAAGGGCGCGCTGGCCAATGCATTCGAGGAGGTCTGTCGCTACTACAGTCTGACCGCACTTCCCGCGTCATTCGAGCGGCAAGCCCGCATCAAACGAAGTATTTGTGCTCCCGCTGATGGTCATGAGCGACTTGCCGCGCCATTCGAGCGGCAAGCCCTCATCAAGTTGCGGCATATCGCCGGCGACTCCGCGCTGGGGCATCAAGTGGAAGCACACCGAAACTCGTTCGTCTATAGCGGCGCCCCCTGGGATCTCCCTACAGCGCTCGATTTGCGAAGACAACAGCTCAAACAGCTGGTCCAGCCTGGGCAGGTCAACCTGAAATATAGCGCGGGAGGACTCATCGACATCGAATATGCCGTCCAATACCTGCAAGTGATGCATGGACACGATCACCCAAGCCTGCGTACGCCGAATACTCTCCAGGCACTCGCCGCGTTGGCCAATGCGGGGTTGGTTACACGCACTGATGGAGCAGGCCTCCGGAAAGCCTACGTCTTCATCCGAATGTTGGTCGACGGATTGCGCATGGTCCGGGGAAACACCAAGGATCTTCTGCTCCCTCCTTCCGATTCGGAAGAGTTTGTCAGTCTTGCCCGCCGCGTCGGTTACACGAGAGACGACTGGCGGGCCGGCGCGCGCGATTTGCAGGCAGACATCCAGCAGCATATGACGCTCACCAAGACCTTCTTCGAGCGAACGTTCGGAGCGCTGTGAGGGGGAGGGAGAGGGAATGACACCCATGCTGATTCCTTGCTCCCGGAACGCGCGCCCTAGGAAGGGCCTCGTTCGACGGCCGCAGTGGAACCAACACAGGTGCCATTCCCTAAAGGGTGAAACAAACGAGTTTGGAAGGAGCATTAGATTGAACGGTGCTCGTTCGACGCGCGTACTCGAGGATCAACCAGGCCGCCCCGTAAAGAGATAAGCGAGCATGGGGAAAAACAAAGGGGTCTGGAGTCTTTTCTAATTGCTCGGTGTGAAGAAATGCCGAGCATCTCTGTTTCGCGGCACACGGCGTTCATTGCCAACCACGCAAGAGCGGGAAAAGCATTCAACTGGGCCCGTTGAGCGAGGCCCTGCTACTTCCTTAAACCTATTTAGCCGAGTGCCTAAACCGAGCCGGCTGCACAGGCGCGAAATAAAACAGCGCCCGCCTCCCAGTTACGGGAGACGGACGCCGTTGTCTCGCTTACTTATGTCGAGAGCCTTACCGGGGCGCGGGACAGGCGAGAAAGGCGCGACTAGCAAAAACCGGCAGGTTTCTCTTGTTTATTTGGTTATTTGGTTTGTTTGGTTGAACCAGTCTAACCAGATGAACAAAACAAACCAGATGAACCAGATCAACCAGTCTCGCCCGTCTCGCTTGAGCGCGTGCTACACATCGAAATACAGGACATACTCGTATGGATGCGGCCGCAACCGCATGGGATCGACTTCCTTGCGGCGTTTGTAGCCGATCCAGGCCTCGATCAGGTCCTTGCTGAAGACCCCGCCCTTGAGCAGAAACTGATGGTCCTGTTCGAGGTTGCGCAACGCTTCGTCGAGACTGCCCGGCAGCGTGCGGATTTTTGCCGCTTCCTCCGGCTCGAGATCGTACAGATCCTTCTCAGCCGGTTCACCCGGATTGATCTTATTCTCGATCCCGTCCAACCCTGCCATGAGCATGGCAGAAAAAGCGAGGTAAGGATTTGCGGTCGGGTCAGGAAAGCGCACCTCGATCCGCTTGGCTTTCGGGCTCGGTGAGTACATGGGAATCCGGATGCCCGCCGATCGATTCCGGCTGGAATAGGCCAGCATGACCGGCGCCTCGAACCCGGGGGTCAGCCGCTTGTAGGAGTTTGTCGTCGGATTCGTAAACGCCGCCAGGGCCGGCGCGTGCTTCAGGATGCCGCCGATATAGTAGAGACCGAGTTGCGAGATACCGGCATACTCCTTCCCTGCAAACAGAGGCTTCTCCTCTTTCCAGATACTCTGGTGGGTATGCATGCCGGTACCGTTGTCCCCGAAGATCGGCTTGGGCATGAAGGTGGCGGTTTTGCCATGCCGACGAGCCACGTTCTTGACGATGTACTTGTACATCATCAAGTTGTCTGCCGTCTTGACCAGCGGGCCGAAGCGAATATCGATTTCCGCCTGGCCCGCCGTCGCCGTCTCGTGGTGGTGTTTCTCAACGGAAATCCCGACCTTTTGCATCTCCAGAATCATCTCGCTGCGGATATCCTGTTGCGTATCGGTCGGCGGGACCGGAAAGTAGCCTTCCTTGTGACGGATTTTTCCGCCCAAGTTGTGGCCTTCCTGCCCGATGTTCCAGGCGCCTTCTTCGGAATCGATGAAGTAGTAGCCGCTGTGGCCCGTCTGATCGTACCGAACATGATCAAAGATGAAGAACTCCGCCTCAGGCCCCCAGTAGGAGATATCGCCGATCTTCGTGCTCTGGAGATATTTTTCCGCCTTCTGCGCCACAAACCGCGAATCACGATCATAGGGCTCGCGCGTAATCGGATCGACGACGTTGCCGACCAGGCTCAGTGTCGGGACTGCACAGAACGGATCGAGACAGACCATGGACGAATCGGGGATCATAAGCAGGTCACTGTCGTTGATCGCCTTCCAGCCCCGGATTGACGAACCGTCCAAGCCGGACCCGTCCTTGAACAGCCCTTCATTCAGTTCTTCCACGGGAATCGAGAAGTGCTGCCAGGTGCCGATCAGGTCCACAAACTTCAAGTCTACGATCTGGACTTTATTCTTCTTCGCAAACTCCAATACCTCGCGGGGATTCATTCAAGCTCCTTTCAGATCCTACTTATGCTGCTGACCCTGTCGATACGCACTCTGACCCAGCAATCTGCCGGTCTATGAACTGATCGATATCCTTCTGGATGGTCGCGCGGATGGCCTCCAGGCGAGCGTGGTCCTTGATCTTGGCTCCGTGCCGATCCGTCACGTAGATCACGTCAGCCACCTGATCGAGCTCGTCCCTCAGCGAGATCCTGGCCGCATGGACCGACAGATCGAGATGAAGGATGCTGCGGGTGATGGCATACAACAATCCCGGTGTATCGTCGGCAAACACATCGATGATCGTGGACCGGTCACAAGTCTCATTATCGATCTGCACCTCGGTCGCCTGGCGGGTGGTGGGCAGCCGGCGATCGGAAGGCAGGCGAGTGTTTCGGCTCATCAACCGCTCGACCTCCTCCTCGCCCTTCAGCACCCGGACGATGGTCTCGGCTATCGAAGCCCGGCGCTCGACCGGGGGAACGCCGGCATAATCCGGATCGGACACCTGGAAGGTGTCCACCACGACCCCATCCTGCCGGGTGATGATCTGGGCGTCCAGAATCTGAAGCCCCTGGGCCGTCATGACCCCGGCAATCTTCGAGAAGATGCCTGGTGTCAGATTATCGTGGGTAATCACCGTGTACTCGCAGACGCCCAGTTCCTCGTTGAAGTTCTCCTCGACCAGCACCTCTCCTGACTGCAGCCTTCCGACCGCCATCAGATGGGCTGCGATCCGCTTCGGAGGCGTCACATGCAGATAGCGCAAGGGAAACTGGCCCAGTTGCGATTCGATCCAGTCGAGCCCCCCGGCCGCTGCGTTCGTGCACTCGCGCGCCACCTCGCCGGCCAATTGCTTGAGGCGGTCCGGACCAGCCGTCTCATCCTGCTCACCCGACACCTCAGGCAGCGCGCGCAGATAGAGTTCGATGAGCAAGGACTCCTTCCACTTGCTCAGGACGCCAGGCCCCACCGCCGAGATATCGGCTGCGGTCAGGACCAACAGCTTGCGGAGGGTTTCCGGCGTCCCCACCGCCCTGACGAAGCGCAAGAGGACCTTCTTGTCGTAAGGATCTCGCTGGAAGGCCGTCTGAGACATCAGCAGATGCTTGTGCACGAGAAAGACCAGCGTCCTCGTCTCTTGCTCGTCACACCCCAGCCGCGCCGCCGTCTCTTCCGCTATCGCTTTGCCCACTTCGCAGTGATCTTCTTTCCGCCCCTTCCCCATATCATGCATCAGTATCGCCAGGTGCAAGAGGTCCTTCCGTCTGATCTCCTGGCAGACTTTCCCGATGACACCAGGCTCCTCGGCGAGCGTTTCAGCCTTGGCCACCGCCAGCAGGGTATGTTGATCCACCGTGTACTTGTGAACCTGGTTGAACTGCATCAGGCCTCGAACCCTGGCAAAGACCGGAATGAGTTTCTCCAGCAGATGGGCGCGATGCATGACTTCAAGCGTGCCGGCCACTGCCCCTGGTCCGGCGAGTATCTTCATAAAGACCCGGCTGACCTCAGGGGTTCGGAAGGCCTCGTTCGAAATGCTATCCATGTGGCTGTGGATCTCGTCCAGCAGGTCGGTGTCGATCTTGAGGCGTCGGGACCCCGCCATCTCGAACAGCCGGAGGAGCAAGTCCGGACTATCCAGAACCCGAGCCCGCAGCTCAGAGGGAACAGTCAGATTTCGGCCGGTCACAACGAAATAGCCGTCCACCCTGGCGGCCGGCAGGGCGGGAGTCGATCGGCGCCTTACAGACACGGCGAGGCAACGGTCCAAAAACCGGACCAAGGTCTCGTGGAGTCCCATCGTTTGCTGGTAATACTGCTGCATGAACTGCTCCACACCCAGGAGGTGGGGGCGATCCTTGAATCCGTATAGGGAAGCCAGCCTGACTTGTTCGTCGAACGTCAGAATCTCCTGCGCCCTCCCGGCTTCGAAGTGTAGAAACGCCCGGACGCGCCACAGAAAATCCCGGGCCTCCGTCAGCGAGAGAAGATCCTGTCTGGAGAGGAGGCCACGATCCGCCAAGTCCTGCAGCGTAGCGGCATGGAACCGGGCCATGCCGGCCCATCGGAACAGATGGAAGTCCCGCAGCCCTCCTTTGCTCCTCTTGACATTGGGCTCTAGCAGATAAACGGTCTCTCCGAACTTCTCATATTCACGGCGACGCTCCTCTACTTTTTGTTCGATAAAACGCCCCGCCCCACGGCCGACCACCTCCCGGAAATACCGGCGATGGAACTCCTGGAACAGGTACGGGCTTCCGGTCAAAAGCCTGGCCGACATCATGGAGGTACGGATCGAAAGGTCTGTCGGGGCCAACTCGATGCAATCTTGAAGCGTCCGCATGCAGTAGCCGACCTGGAAGCCTAGATCCCACAGATGGCGCAACACCACACGGAACAGAGCCTGCGCCACCTCCCCCCCTTCCTCGCGATAGAGGAACATGATGTCGATGTCTGAGTGGGGAGCCAACTCCCGGTGGCCGTAGCCTCCCAGCGCCACCAGGCAACAGTACTGGGCCCCCGTGACCTGTGCCTCCTCCCCGGCCTGCCGCATGGCGTTCTTGTACTTGCCGATGATCAACCCGTCCACGAATTCCGTCAGGGCCGCCATGACTTCGGCCCCCGAGACCCCTCCCAACAACCGCTGCCTGAGCGCTTGCCGATACTCAGTCAGGGCGGAGGCCGGCTCAACCTCCGCCCTGCGCAAGAGCCCAGACAGCGAATCGCTCTCCGGCATCATCGTCACAGTGCGCTTTCCCCCGTCTCGCCGGTCCTGATCCGCACCACGGAGTTGAGATCCGACACGAAGATCTTCCCATCCCCGACGCTGCCGGTCTTCGCGCTGCGCGTTATGGTTTCGATCACTTTCTGCACCTGATTATCCGGGACGTACAATTCGATCTTCACCTTGGGTACAAAGTCGGACGTATACTCGGCGCCCCGGTAGGTTTCTTTACTACCCTTCTGGCGTCCGAATCCTTTGACTTCCGAGACCGTCATCCCATGCACACCCACTTCCAGCAACGCATCCTTGACCTCATCCAACTTGAACGGCTTGATGATGGCTTCAATCATCTTCATGTCGATGCCTCCTTACCAGGCTCACCCGATGACGCCGATCGTACAGCGTCATGGGGGTCGCCGACATGATTGGTTTGGTCAATCATGTCATGGTCCGTTTATGAACCTGAATCATGCGTGAAGAACAACTGAGAATACCGTCTGGGCCTAGGAGCCTGTCCGACATTGACCGTTCTACTGCGGCGAACGATCCGCGACCATCTGCGTCGTTCTCGGCCCGAAAAAATCCTCAACGTATTCCAGCGAATACGCCTCCGGTTTTTCCGGGCCTGCGGCCTCGCATCTGGCCGCACCTCCTTCGCCTCGTCACGAAGGCAATGCCAGACAGGTTCCTTGTGCCGATGGGTGTGCTTGACCATCTGGCTGCGGCGCCGAACCCTACTTTCTAAGTAGGGTTCGGTCACTCCTGCTTTACGAATAGGCCTTCTCATCATGTTGACTGAGATCCAAGCCTAATCGCTCATCTTCTTCACTCACACGCAGACCAGTTATTCCAGCGACGATCGCCAGAATGATTAAGGTTCCTACAAAGCAAAAGACCCAGGAAATCACTACGGCCATCGCTTGGATGCCCAACTGTGCCGGATTACCAAAGAACAGCCCGTCGGCCCCTGCCGAATTCACCGCCTTCGACGCGAAAAGACCAGTCGCCAGTGCGCCCCAACTGCCTCCGATTCCGTGAACGCCGACCGCATCGAGGGCGTCATCATAGCCAAACAAGGGCTTCAACATCACCGCCGTATAACACAAGACACCCGCGCCAATCCCGATCCAAATCGACGAGATCGGGCCGACGAACCCCGACGCTGGCGTGATGGCCACCAATCCAGCCACCGCCCCGCTCGCCGCACCCAAGGCCGACGGTTTGCCTCGATAGATCCACTCCGAGACCATCCAGCTCAGCGCCGCGGCAGCCGTCGCCGTATTGGTGGCGGTAAAGGCGCTCGTCGCCAGTGCCCCGGAGGCCAACGCGCTGCCGGCATTGAACCCGAACCATCCAAACCAGAGCAAGGACGCGCCCAAAATGGTCATGGGCAAGTTGTGTGGGTGCATTCCCTCCTTGCCATGTCCCAATCGCTTCTTTATGATGATGGCGCAAGCCAACCCAGATACGCCGGAACTGATATGGACGACCGTCCCGCCGGCGAAATCCAACGCCCCGAGGTTTCTGACCCATCCCCCGACCCCCCATACCCAATGCGCGAGCGGATCGTAGATGAAAGTCGCCCACAGCAGCGTGAACAAGAGAAACGCGCTGAACTTCATCCGGTCGGCAAATGCCCCGGTGATCAACGCCGGCGTGATCACCGCAAACATCATCTGGAAGAGCATGAATGCCTGGTGCGGTATGGTGGCCGCATAATCGGCATTGGGCTCCATTCCAACCCCGTTGAGCCCGAACCATGCAAGCGAACCGATGATATGGCCTACGTCTGGTCCGAAGGCGAGCGAGTAACCCCACAGCACCCACTGGATACTGATCAGACAGAGGATAATGAAGCTCTGCAAGACCACGGTCAACGCATTCTTGGACCGCACCATCCCTCCATAGAACAGCGCAACACCCGGCGCGGTCATGGCCAACACTAAGGCCGTCGAGACCAGTACCCAGGCCGTATCGCCGGTATCGATCTTCGGCGGTGCTGGAGCGGCTGCCGCCTCTGGAGGAGCAGCAGCAGGCGCCTCTGGAGCCGGCGCAGCTGGAGCCTGCGCAGCTGCATCTTGCGCGTACAGGGCCGCCCCCCCTGCCAACATGGCAAGGCAGAGAAGGACCGGCAGAATCTTCTTCATACTGCACATATGCGATAGCATAATTGCATCCTTTCATCCCCTGGTTCAGGACGAGGTTGTCAATAAGTTCGTTGACATGTCCTGCGTGGTTCCCTTTGTTGTCTCACGCCGCCCCTTCGACTGCGCTCAGGACAGGCTTCTTCATCGGAACGGACCGCGGCTCCCTGCTGGGCCTCGATGGTCGCAAGAACCTGCGCCATCCCTGCACAGCTATTCGCGCGCGTGACCGGCTGCTCGCAGGACCGCAACAGGCTCTCCAGCCACCGCCGGTGCATCGCGCTCCCTCGTGTTCGTGTGATATTCGGCTCGCTGTGCCCACCTGTCCGAAGCACACAGACAGGCCGGACCGGCGAACACAGGCTCTCGATCTGGTTGGTCGACATCAAGGTCTTGCGCCCGCCTGACGGATGGCAGGCAGGCCTGCCAGGGCGCAGGCCTGCTTACCCGAGTGGAACTGGCGGGTCAGAACCCCCCGCCACTGCTGTTCCCCCGAGATCGCCCTCAATCCCGCCCCAGCGTGTTTCCGATGCTTCGTATCTGTTCTCATCGAAGGCTCCTTTTGCAATCGCTCCCGTGGACAATTTCACGAAGGCGCTTCGACCGAACCAGCACAGGAAACACGCTTCACCATTCAACGGACTTCCGTATCACTCAGCTCAGAACAGGTAGACGACTGAGAATCCCAGGGTTGATTGATTATTAGCCGCGTTAGGGCCATTCAGGAAGACATTCTTATTGGAATGGTCATGCCGGAACTC
>CAZPWD010000037.1:10914-16144 GCA_964590025.1 uncultured Nitrospira sp. | reverse complement strand
TGATCGGGCTGGTGAATTGCCGAAACAGCAGCTCGTAGGTGGACAGCCGGCTCTTTGGTTTCAAGAGGAGATGCGCATCGCGCAGATGACGCCGTCGCGCCTCATCGCCGGAGAGTCCTTTGGAGCCCGAGTCGAGTTGCTCAAGAGCCTCAGCCGATGGGCTGCTCCAAAAATGCCACTGGTCAGACAACTCCTGTCGCATCAAAACATGCCCCCGCCTCTTTGCAGACACCGGATACTCGCCTGCCATTCAACCGGCGTTCCGGACGTGCTACGCACCATTCTCTACATTTTATAAAGACACCGTTCAGCTCGCTCCTGTACTGCAAGACAATTATGGCTCACGAGCCGAAGCGTCGCCTGCGCCAACAAGCTGACGAAGATCGTACCGGAGCATATCGCCGATGCGGTCGATACTCACGTCCGCCCGCGGGTAACTCTTGAGCAGGTGCGGATCGCGAGCATAGTGTCCCTGCCGGGGGAACAGGGTCGTCACGCGCGCGCCCCAGACTTTCTTGACCGCCGTGAGGATTTTGAGCTTGTCGTCGATGACCACATAGTGATCGCCCGGATACCGCCGCTCGACATCGTCGAGTTCTTGCTCTTTATGAATGTAGACCAGAACATTGCCCTCCACAGCCTCGAAGAGACCGGACCGTTCGATTTTTCTTGGTTGGAACACCACATCCCCATCCGACAAGATGACCGCCTTTCCCCATTGCTTCACGTGCTCCACCGCATCGAGCGCGTTCGGAAACACTCGATTCGCAAATGGATAGTTCACCAGAAAGTGAGAGACCGTCAGGACCTGTGGATCGCGGGGGTGTTCGATCCGATAGCGCTGGAGCGCCCCCAAGTAGTCGGCGTAGCCGAGTTCCGTTCTTAATCGTTCGAAGATCGCCCAGTAGTTTTCCTGCCGTTCGTGTCCCACCGTCTGTTCAAGATGGCGTTTGAGATCGGCCGTCACCCGATCGTTATCGAGGAGGGTGTTGTCGACGTCGAAGAGAAACACCACGTGTGGCAATGTCATGCGATCCTCCGCGCAGGGTCTTGGGTTTCAGTCGGCAGAGCGACCGCCGAAAGTGTCATCGTGTTGCGTCCCATTTCCAATCCCGAATATCCGGCTGGTCATTCCCGTATTTGGCGATGTACGCCTTGTGCTCCGCTCGTTTGTCCTGCATCGCTTGCCTGGTATGGGCGGCGAAACGCCCCAGCTTCGGGACACGATCGATCACGTCCATCACCAAATGGAACCGGTCGAGGTCGTTCAAGACCACCATGTCGAAAGGCGTGGTCGTCGTGCCTTCCTCCTTATACCCGCGCACATGCAGATTCTTGTGATTGGCCCTTCGATAGGTCAGGCGATGAATTAGCCAGGGATAGCCATGAAACGCAAAGATGATCGGTTTGTCGGTCGTGAAAAGACTGTCGAACTCCTTGTCGCTCAAACCGTGAGGGTGCTCACGCTGCGGCTGGAGCTTCATCAAGTTCACCACGTTAATCACCCTAATTCTTAGCCGAGGGAAAAATTTCCTGAGCAACTCGACGGCGGCCAGTGTTTCCAGCGTTGGTACGTCGCCGCAACAAGCCATCACGACATCGGGCTCACTACCCTGGTCGTTGCTGGCCCATGGCCAGATGCCAAGGCCGGCGGTGCAATGTTTGATCGCATCGTCCATGTTCAACCACTGGGGCGCAGGTTGCTTGCCGGCCACGATCACGTTCACGTAGTTGCGGCTGCGCAGACAATGATCGGTGACGGACAACAGGGTGTTCGCATCCGGTGGGAGATAGACCCGGATGACCTCGGCTTTTTTGTTCACCACATGGTCGAGAAACCCCGGGTCCTGGTGGCTGAAACCGTTGTGATCCTGCCGCCACACATGCGACGACAGCAAGTAGTTCAAGGACGCAATCGGCCGCCGCCAGGGAATCCGATGAGACACCTTGAGCCACTTGGCGTGCTGATTGAACATCGAATCGACGATATGGATAAAGGCTTCGTAGCAGGAGAACATTCCATGGCGGCCCGTCAAGAGATAGCCTTCGAGCCAGCCTTCGCACTGATGCTCGCTCAACATCTCCATCACGCGGCCATCCGGCGCCACATGATCGTCGCCGGGAATGATCTCTGCGGTCGAGCATCGGTTCGTCACCTCAAACACCGCGCCCCAGCGGTTCGAATTCGTCTCGTCCGGGCTGAACACCCGGAAGTTGTTGAAGTTGGATTTGACCACGTCGCGGATAAACTCGCCTTGGACACGTGTGGCTTCGCCGTCCACCGCGCCGGGCTTCTGTACTTTCAGAGCGTAATCACGGAAATCCGGCAGGCGCAGGTCGTGCAACAAAAGGCCGCCGTTGGCGTGCGGATTGGCGCTCATACGGCGCTCGCCTGTCGGCGCCAGATCGGCGAGCGCAGGAAGGAACCGACCAGTCCGGTCAAACAGTTCCTGTGGCCGATAGCTCTTCATCCACTTTTCCAACAGCTTCACATGGCCCGGATGACTCATGTCGCCCATCGGTACCTGGTGTGAACGGAATGTCCCTTCAGCCCGCTTCCCATCCACGACCTTCGGCCCAGTCCAGCCCTTCGGCGAGCGCAGGACGATCATCGGCCACCGAGGCCGTTTCGTAAATCCTTTGGTCCGTGCGTCGCGCTGGATCTTCTTGATGTCGGCCACGACGGCGTCCAGCGTACCGGCCATCTGTTGATGCATCGTCGCGGGATCATCGCCCTCGACAACATATGGCTTGTACCCGTATCCGATACACAGAGATGTCAGCTCATCGTGCGGAATACGCGCCAGCACCGTGGGGCCGGCGATCTTGTACCCGTTCAGATGCAGGATCGGCAGCACGGCGCCGTCGTGCACAGGGTTCAGAAACTTGTTCGAATGCCAACTGGCCGCCAGCGGGCCGGTTTCCGCTTCACCATCGCCCACGATACAGGCGACGAGCAGGTCCGGATTATCGAACGCCGCGCCGAACGCATGTGACAGCGAGTAACCCAACTCGCCACCCTCGTGAATAGACCCCGGTGTCTCCGGTGCGACGTGACTCGGAATGCCCCCGGGAAAAGAGAATTGCGTGAACAGGCGCTTCAGACCCTCTTCATCTTGCGAGACATTCGGATAGACCTCGCTGTAGGTGCCTTCCAGATACGCGTTGGCCACCAGTCCTGGTCCACCATGACCAGGCCCGGTGATATACATGACGTTCAGACCGTATTCTGTAATGACACGGTTCAGATGCACGTAGATGAAGTTCAACCCGGGCGTCGTCCCCCAATGACCGAGCAACCGCGGCTTAATGTGTGCGCGCGTCAGCGGCTTCTTCAGCAATGGATTGTCGTAGAGATATATCTGACCTACGGACAGATAATTCGCGGCTCGCCAATAGGCGTGCATTTTCATGAGCAGGTCTGAACTCAGCGGTTTCTTCTTGGTCTGGCGCATGGGCTCCTCGTTGCGAGTGATCTCGTTCCGGGAAAGTCGAAGTGTCTAACGTGACAAGCTCTTATACCTCATTGCCTCTGTTCTAATGCAGCAGCTGATGGACGGAACTCGCAATCTCGCTCTCTTCATCCGTAGTGATCACACGAACAGTGGCTCCGCTTCCCTTCCTCGAAATAACTGTGGCGCCTGCTAGGTTGGGAGCCTCATCCAACGCGACGCCGAGGAATTCCAAGCCCTCACAGATGCGCGCTCGGACGACTGCCGAGTTCTCACCGATACCGCCGCTGAAGACGAGCGTGTCGAGCCCGCCCAAGGCAGCGGCAAATGAGCCCATCCACTTCTTGGCCTGGTAGCAGAAGAGCGCTACGGCTTCCGCCGCACGTGGATCGTTGCTTTCGCTTGCCAAGAGATCGCGCAGGTCTGAACTGGTCTCCGACACCCCGAGCAACCCCGATTGCTGATTGACCATCGTATGGAACTGCTCCACGGTCATGCCTTCCGTTCTTGACAAATAGGACAACAGGCCAGGGTCGAGATCGCCTGAACGAGTGCTCATCGGCAATCCCGCCGTGGGCGTAAATCCCATGCTCGTATCGATGCCCTTGCCTCTGTACACGGCGGCCATGCTCGCCCCATTTCCCAAATGGGCCAGGATGATGCGGCCGTTTGCCTCGTGAGGCGCCACTCGCCGGAGCTCTGTCATTAAGTAGGCATAGGAGAGGCCGTGAAACCCATAGCGCTGCACGCCGGCGGCGGCGTACCGTCTGGGGATCGGCAAGAGGCGTGCGACGCGCGGCATGTCTCGGTGAAAGGCGGTGTCGAAGCAGGCGACTTGCGGGAGCGTCGGGTACCGCCGGCCCAACGTCTCGATCAACTCGATCTCGGCCGGCATATGTTCCGGATCATAGGGACTTAGCCGACGCAATTCACCCATGACTTCTGGAGTGAGGCGCTGCGGCTCGCTATAACGATGACCTCCATGCACCACGCGATGCCCGATGGCTACAAGGTCTGCGTTTGTGACTTTCTGTTCCAGCCAGGCAATGAACGGATCGACACAGTCCTTGTGATGCGCGGCCTGGATAGTCCTGCGCTCGGTGGTTCCCCCGGCCACGTCCGTGAGGGTCAGCGTCCCGTCCGGAAACCCGATTCGATCGACCACGCAGGACACAACACGAGTGAGAGGAGGACCAACGAGGAAGAGCGAACACTTGAGGCTCGATGATCCTCCATTGATGGTCAGGATGAAGCCATGAGAGTGGTGGCAGGGATCGCGCAGGCTCACAGCACCCCTCACGTCGATCCATGGCTCTGCGGCACAGACGCTTGCCCCAATCGATAGGCATCGTGGAGGTACTGGGCGACCATACGCTGCGTATTGAAAAACGCTCCGTTCAATGCAATCGCGTGTCGCATGATCTCGATAAAGCGATCGGGGTCCTTATAAAAACAGGGCAAAACCTTCTCTTCCAGTTTTCTATAGAGTTCTGCTGCGTGACAGGCATCCATCCCGGACTGAGGCTCCAGGCAAGCCTCCACCCGATCGCCGATCGACCAGCCGGTCACACCCTCAAGGTGACCCTCAATCCACCAGCCGTCGAGCACACTCAGGCTTGGGACCCCGTTCATCGCCGCCTTCATCCCGCTCGTCCCCGATGCCTCCATAGGCGGCAGCGGTGTATTGAGCCACACATCGACACCGGCACAGAGCATCTTGGCTACCTCCATGTCGTAATTGGTCAGATACGACACCGCAATCACCCCTTGCAGCGCAT
>CAZPWD010000037.1:0-10814 GCA_964590025.1 uncultured Nitrospira sp. | reverse complement strand
ACCTCCATGTCGTAATTGGTCAGATACGACACCGCAATCACCCCTTGCAGCGCATCACGCATTTCATGGATGTGCGCGATCAGGCCCTTGCCATCGCGGTCGCGAGGATGCGCCTTGCCGGCAAAGACGATCTGGATCGGCCCGGTCTCGCGGGCAACCTTCTTGAGCCGGTCGAGATCCTGAAAGATCAGACCGGCACGTTTGTAGGCCGCAAATCGACGGGCGAATCCTATTGTCAACACCTCGCGATCGAATCCCGCGTTCGATTCCCGATTCACATGCTCGACCAACGTGCGTTTCGCTTCCACATGGGCCGCCCAGATGTCCGAGGTGGGAATGCCCACTGCATAGCGCAGCGAGAGTTGATCGCGCCGCCAGTCCGGTAGATGGGTATCGAAGAGCTTCTGGAACGATGGAGCGGTCCACGTTACCGCGTGAACTCCGTTGGTAATGGAATGGATCGGGTAGCCGGGAAACATGCCGTGCGAGACCTCCCCATGCTTCATCGCAACCCCATTGACATACCGGGAGCCCCGCAGAGCCAGTTGCGTCAGATTCAACCTCTGCTCGATGCCGCAGGACTTCAGTCTGGTCCACCGGTGATCTCCCAACACCCGCAGAGGGAGTTCCTCGGGAAATTGATCGTGCCCTGCCGGCACGGGGGTATGGGTCGTAAAGACACACTGTTCACGAACGCTGTCGATGAGATCGGCTGATACCGACTCTCCCTGGCCCTGTACAGCCAGTTTCTCTTCCACCAGCGCGAGGACGAGCAAGGCGGCATGCCCCTCATTCATATGGAACCGGAGAATGTCCTGGTACCCGAGCGCCCGCAACAGGCGGAGTCCCCCGATCCCCAGCACCATTTCCTGACACAAGCGATAATGGTCGTCTCCCCCGTAGAGCACATCGGTGAGGGTCCGGTCCCAGGGCTGGTTCTCACTCACATCGGTATCGAGCAGATACACAGGAACGACATGCCCGGACTCGCCCGTTACACGATACCTCCAGGCCCTGACATGGACCGTGCGACCTTCGATATCGACCGTGGCCTGCCCGTCGATCAGCTCCGCGAAATCATTGACCGGCCATGCGACAGGCTCCTCGATTTGCTGCCCGTGCGCATCCAGCCGCTGGAAAAAGTACCCTCGGCGGTGCAGCAAAGACACCGCCACCATCGGCACTTCCAGATCCGCAGCCGAGCGAATCGTGTCGCCGGCGAGCACACCAAGCCCTCCCGCATAGGTCGGCATCCCGGACTCAAGGCCGATCTCCATGGAAAAGTAGGCAACGAGCGGAGAAACAAGATCAGGCACGGCGATTTCCTTCCTCTACTGCCTCTGTTCCGCGAGAACCATGATCGAACGAGCACGTATCTTATAGGTTAACGAGCGAATCGGTACGCTACGAGAAGCCGCACATCAGCGAAAGAATTGTGTCACTGCCCAGATGAGGAACAGGCCGTAGACGGAACCGAAAAACCAGGGAAAACTGACGGAGCGATGGGCCCACCACTGCCGGTGCTGGCGGAACGCCCAGTTGGGCTTGAAGACAGGAGGCTCGTTCCGCAGATCTTCGACCGATTGCCGGGCTTCGTGAAGTCGATACAGGCCCGTGAGAAGTTTCTGCCCCTGCCAATCCTGAGCCAGTTCGATTCCCCTCAGCTGCCATTCCCACAACGCATTCTGCCCTGACAAACGACCAAGGACGATTGCCATCTGAAGACAGAGGAGAATACCGAAGATGCACAAAAGCAGAATCAGCACCGTAAGTGACAGTGACATAGCCGGCGACTCTCTGGACACGATCAGCCCGATGACCGCGACGAAAATGGAGTTGGCAGTGAGGTAGTCGGAGAGCATCGAATGGTAGTCCCGGACTCCCGAGGTCCAGAGCGTGATGAGATGATCGTAGGCCGTCTTAAGACCGGATTCTTGTTGCGTCGTCATGGTGTTGTTACTTACCGCAACTCAACGGAGATCGCCTTTCATTCCGCTTCTACGAGGCCTTGAACCCAATCGCCGACCGCATGCGTAATGACTACAACGCACAGGGCGATAAGGAGGTGTTCGCCAATGACCTTCCACGGGGGAATCGCTTGCGCCCGTGCGACAAAGAAACTAAGGCCCGCCAGCAACAACAAACCCCAGATCACGCTGATCACAATCGCTTGATCGAGCGGACGGGTCACGATCGGGGCCACGAAAGTCATCGCGATCACAAACTTCGCCATGAACGTCGCCAGTGTCGCTTCCCAGATTTGCCTCGTAGGGCCACTGTTTTTCGACTCTTCGGACACGTGGATGCCGAGAGCATCGGACATGGCATCGGCAATCGCAATGGTCACAATGCCGCCGATGACAACGGCTCGTGAGTGGGTACCTGAATGGAGTCCCACCATCAACCCCAACGTCGTAATCACACCGGACGTGAGACCAAAACTCAGACCGGTTTTGAGCGATGACTTCATCGCGAACAGCCAGTGCCCTGGACGCCGGAGACACAACCGCTGAGCCAGCCGGCCACCTCCTTCACGAGCCTTTCGACCGCCCGGTTTGCTGCAACCACCCCCCCATAGGCATCGTCATTCGGCGCCTCTTCAGCTACGTCGAACAGGTGGGTGCCGAGCACCAGATATTCCGGCAGCTTGAGTAGTTGTATTCGTAGCGCGACGCGCACCTGGCTCGGTTTCTGCAGAAAGTCCTGTACAAGCACCACCTGGTCGATATCCATGCGATGATCGCCGCGCACGGATGTCGGCATAGGGACAATGGCACGCCAATGGCCCGTCTGTTCCAGGGCCTGAACCAGTATGGGGGTCAACATCTGGGGCGGAGGGTCCGCCCATTGATGGGTCGCGTAATAGCTCACTTCATAGGGCCGTAGCATGTAGGCCATCCGCGGCGTGTCAAATCCAGACTGTCCCACCGGCACGTTCACGACAAGAATCCCGGCCCCCGGTTTCCCAGCGGAGGCAGTAGTCCCCCCTGCCGAACTGCCCAGGCTCAAGGTAAAGGTATGGATCGGTCGATCCTCACGCGAAAGAGACAGACAGCCGGCCAGCGCTAGCGAGACGATCCCGATTCCCATCGACCTATACGGCCATACCGGCGCCCTCATCGGCTACTCCCCCGGTCCCCGCTGGGAAGTCTTCTTCCCAAACACGAGCAAACTCGGCTCCTGTTCCAGTTGGCGTGCCACTCGCTGCAACGTTCCCGTGAGTGCCCGGAGTTCGGTCACCAGCGCACCGGTCTCGCTCAGCGTCTGTCGGGTAAACTGTTCAATATCCGGGCGGCTCTCCTGCACGGTCGACCTCACAGATCTTCCTGTGTGTGCCAATTCTTCGGTCATGGTTTGGAGCGCCGCGGCACTTTTGTTGACTCGCTCCAGCAAGGCGGGCATCTGTTTGTTCATCGCCTCCGTGATCTTGGCTACGTTCTCCGCCGCTTGCGAGGCGCTGACCAGGCCCTTGTCCACCTGCTCATTGCGATCCGCCACAGTACGCGCAATATCTGAAAGGTCTTTGAGAGTCTGTTTGAGGGCCGCTCGATTGTCCTCATCGACCACCGCCGCCGCATTCTGACTGAGCGTATTCGCGTTGGTGAGCAGCTTCGTCAGACTTTGTTCGGAGAGCAAGCGCGAGATCGCCATGTCGAGGCGAAAGAACAGCGACGATCCGGTCTTGATGACCGGATACTCCTGACCCGGCGCCACCTCCAGCCTCGGCGCATCTTGGCTCCCTCCGTTCAGATTGACTGTGGCCAGTCCTGTCAGCCCCTGTGTTTCGAGCACCGCCACCGTGTCTGTTTTGATCGGAGCGGTATGGAGGATGTCGAGAGTCAACCGGACCTCTTCAGAATTCTCAGGGTTCAAGACGATGTCCTTCACGCGCCCGATTTCCACCCCCCGGTATTTCACCGTGGAGTTGACGCTCAACCCGGCCACAGATTCCCGCATATAGGCATAGTATCGGTCATAGACCCCGCCATAATCGGACTTCCCCAGCCAGAGGACGACCGCCAAGACCGCGGTCCCCAAGACCACAACAAATCCCCCGACGATGACGTAATTGACTTTGGTGTCCATAGTCTCTACCCGTGTTGAGCTTCCGCCGCCCGGCCGCGCGGGCCGTGGAAGTATTCGCGAATCACAGGATCGTTCGAGCGCGACAATTCCTGCATGGTGCCGATCCCCAAGATCGCTCCATTGCCCAGCACCGCAACACGGTCTGAAATTCGCCAGAGCGAATCGAGGTCGTGTGTCACCATCACCACCGTCAATCCCAACAACGCTCTGAGCTGCAGCACCAGTTCATCGAACCCGGCCGCGATGATCGGATCCAGCCCGGCGGTCGGTTCATCCAGAAACAACAGCTCCGGGTCCATCACGATGGCCCGCGCCAGGGCAGCCCGCCTCCGCATACCCCCACTGAGTTCGTTCGGATACTTTCCGGCACTGTCGGTCGGCAATCCGACCGAGACAATTTTCAATGCGACAATGTCATGGATCAGGTCCAAGCCCAGCTTCGTGTGCTCCTTCAACGGCGCCGCGACATTCTCCGCCAGCGTCAGCGAACTGAACAATGCGCCCTGCTGAAACATCACGCCGAACCGGCGATGGATTTCCTGCGGTTGCCCGTCGTGCAACGACCGGCTGTCCATTCCAAAGAGCCGAGTCGAGCCGGAGGTCGGCGCCTGCAACCCGACGATCTCCCGCATCAGCGTGGACTTGCCGCACCCATTCCCTCCGGCAATGGCAAAGACCTCGCCTCGGTGAATCGTGAAACTCACATCCTCATGCACGACTGCTTCTCCGAACCGAGTGGACACATGGCTGACCTCGATCACTGGCGCCTCAGTCTGTGTTATCGCAGGCATCGGGCATTATCCTTCACGCAGGCTAAGGTCGAGGTTGAGGTCAAGGGAGCCCCGAAAAATTTCTTAGCCTGAGCCTCAACCTCAACCTTCATACTCGTATTCCCGTCATAGATCCCACCAACGCAACACAATGCTGCACAACGCATCGAACACAATGACCAAGAAGATACTCTGCACGACGCTGGTGGTCGTGTGTCGCCCCACGTCATCCACGCCCCCTCGGATCTGAAAGCCTTGATAACAGCCCACCAGCACAATGATGATCGCGAAGAACGGCGCCTTCCCGATTCCGATGAGAAAGTGTCGCATCGCTACCGCTTCTTCAAAGCGCGAGACAAACTCGGTGAAACTGACATTGAGCTGATTCGAGGCGACCAACATACCGCCGAACACGCCCAACCCATCCGCAAAAACCATGAGCAACGGCAAGGCGAGCATCAACGCCAATACCCTAGGCAGGACCAGCAACTGCATCGGCGAGAGGCCTAGCGTTTGAACGGCGTCCAGTTCCTCCGTCACCTTCATCGTTCCGATCTGCGCCGCATAGGTCGAACCGGAGCGGCCGGCGATCAGAATGGCGACGATCAGCGGAGAGATCTCACGCAACAACGAAATCCCGACCAGATCCACCACAAAAATATTGGTGCCGAACTTCCGCAACTGCTCCGCCCCCTGATACGAGATCACCACCCCGATCAGGAAGGCCAGTAATCCCGTGATGGGGAGCGCATTGAATCCGTCCAGCTCGAGACTTCTGAGCAATGCCCGCCAACGAATGAGTGACGGCCGCTTCAGCGCCTGCCAGACACCGACCGTGCTCTCGCCGATAAATCCCAGCGCGACCACGGCGTGCCTGGCTCGTTCGACTATCCATCGACTCAGCTGCTCCACCCAGTTTGGTTTTGTCGCCGGAGCGGCCTCGACGCGGTCCCAATTGGCAGACACCACTCGAAGCAGCTCCGCGAACTCAGCACGCAACCCTTCGACCGACACCTCCCGTCCTTGCCGGCGGAGTTGCGCCACCGTTCGTTGCAACACCACGGCTCCGCCCGTATCCATGGCTGTAATGTGGCCGGCATCGAAGATCAGCCCACGCAACCGGGGCCACGAGACTGTAGCCAACACTCGTTCAAGGTCCGGCAGGTGCTGGAGAGTCCACGGACCGCTACAGTGCACCGCCTCGTCGCGACCGACCGCGACGCTCGCCTGTTTCCATTGAACCGCTGCCGACATGGAAATCACGCACCTATTTTCCCATAATGGCCCTTAGAAGCCCGCATTGTTCATGACTGTGGCTGAGTCGAGATCCTTTATCCTAAGCCCCACATACATGCGCAAAAATTTTCGTACTTCCTCATGTTGGACAGGCTCCTAGAACGCGTACTCATACACCAGGTCGAACAAGGGGCGAATTTCAAAGTCTCGCGCATCGGTGATCGGCGCCTGGACGCCGACGCCCAGCGCCCAGACCAGCCATTTCACTCGGACTTGGGGAAGAATCGCGCTTTTTGTCTCGCCGTACGACGGTCCGGATAGGCGCGTGGTGGTATTGAATTCGATCATTGGGGTGATTTGCAGGCGCGGGTCCGGGAAAAAATAGCGCCCGATCGCCACATCGAGCTTCGCCTGGGAGTTGCTATTCGACGATCCATCGGGAATCACGAAAGCCCCGGCCGCCTGCACGATAAATTGTTTCCAATCCACGCCGGCACGGAGGTTGGGCTCAAACACAAAACCTCCACTCCCCAACCCCCGCCGGTCGCTTCCGGTCGGCAACGTCAGCTCCATCCCCGCGCTTGCCAACGTCCGATACAGAGGGCTGAACGCCACGACCCTTTTCACTGAAAGGACCGTATCGCCAAGGCCCGACTCCGTCGGGCCGATGTTGGGATTGATGGAAAGGGCGCGGGACTTGATTTCGATGTTGGTCAGCCCGTTCACCCGATATTCCAGTATGCCCAAGTATTCGCTGACGTTCTTGCCGTTTCGCCCGAACCGCCCACCTACGATCAATTCCTGTTCTGGGAACGCCTTGCCCGTGATAAGGGGGCGTGGGAAATTCAATTCCCCGGGAACCCAGTCGGGATCGGCGCACAGGGATTTGACGTAACGCGCCACGTCGGCGATGTCCGAGCTCGACAGCACAGTCCCGAAGGCGGGCATGACCGAGGACCGGCCTGCGTACGGCCCTCCCTGCCGAATGATCCCCTGCAGCACCTCCACCGGGTCCTCGGCCGTCAGTTTGCAATCGGTCAGGTTGGCCGGTTTGACGGGCAGCGCCGCGGCCAGTTGCCCAGTTCCCCTGGCGTCCGCACCGTGACACATAATGCAGTTCTGCTCGAAAATCTCGCGCCCGTGGAGCAGCGGGTCCAACAATCCACGGGTTTCCGCCGCATATACGACTACGCCAAAGCAGGCGACGGTGAGCAACGTGCAGGCCAGTGAGATTCCGGCTTGCCCACAGAGTTTTTCCACAGGCTCCTAGTACTTGTCCATGATGGCCTTGAGATCCGCCCCGCTGATCACCTCTTGATCGAGCAACCTCTTCGCCCCTTCGAGGAGTGCGGCCTTTCGTTCCGCCAGCAGCTGTTTCACGCGCTCGTATTGCTCATCGATGATACGGCGCACTTCGCAGTCGATCTCGCGGGCGGTCTCCTCCGAGTAGTCGCCTTTCTCCTGAGGCGCCTGGATCTGCATAAAGAGGGGCTGGCGTTCACGATCGAGCGTGATGGTCCCCAGCTTGTCGCTCATCCCGTAGGATTTGACCATGCTCTTCGCAATGTCGGTGGCCTTGACCAGGTCGTTCTGCGCTCCAGTAGAAGCCTCACCAAAGATTAGTTCTTCCGCAATCCGCCCTCCGAGTAAGACGGCAATCTTGTTTTCCAGCTCCGTCTTGGTCATCAGGAAACGATCCTCCGTCGGGAGCTGCAGGGTATAGCCCAACGCGGCAATCCCGCGCGGAATGATCGAGATCTTCTGTATCGGATCTGCTCCAGGAAACGACAGCGCCACCAATGCGTGGCCTACTTCATGGTGCGCAACCCGCTCTTTCTCCATCTTGTTGAGGACTCGGTTTTTCTTCTCCAATCCGGCGACGACCCGTTCCACTGCTTCCTGCAATTCCGGGAGACCCACCTGCTCCTTATTCCGACGCACAGCCAAGAGCGTCGCTTCATTGATGATATTGGCGAGATCGGCGCCAGAGAAACCGGGGGTCATCCCGGCGATCACCTCGAGGTCCGCATCGGGACCCAGGGTCACCTGCTTTGCATGGACGCGCAAGATGGCCAGGCGGCCGATCTTATCCGGTCGGTCGACCAAGACTTGCCTGTCGAACCGGCCGGCCCGCAACAGTGCGGGATCCAGGATTTCAGGCCGATTGGTGGCCGCCATCAGAATGACGCCGATGCGGGGATCGAAGCCGTCCATCTCGACCAGTAACTGATTCAAGGTCTGCTCACGCTCCTCATGCGCCATGGGTCCCATCCCGCGGGCTTTCCCGAGCGCATCCAGTTCGTCGATGAAGATAATACAGGGCGCTTTGACCTTCGCCTGATCGAACAGATCCCGCACGCGGGCTGCCCCCACTCCGACAAACATTTCCACGAACTCGGACCCGCTGATGCTGAAAAAGGTCACCCCTGCCTCTCCGGCCACGGCGCGGGCCAGGAGAGTCTTACCGGTTCCAGGCGGGCCGACGAGTAAGATGCCTTTCGGAATCTTTCCTCCGAGCCGCGTGAACTTTTCCGGCGTCTTCAGAAACTCGATCACCTCCTGCAGTTCTTCCTTCGCCTCGTCCACGCCGGCCACATCCGCGAAGGTGACTTTCGTGTCCTTCTCGGCATAGATCTTCGCCTTCGACTGCCCCACCGTCATAAACCCGCTTTGGCCCTGCCCGAATCGCCGAATGGCAAAGTACCAAATGCCGACGAAGACCAGCGCAGGAACGACCCAGGAGAGGAGATCGCGCAAGAAGGTACTTTCAATCACGCCGCTAAATTTGGCGTTGCCTGCGCTGAGTTCCTTGATCAGATCGGGGTCTTCAACCCGAACGGTCGTAAACAACTTATGCTCTTTGGTTACATCTTCAGGCCTCAGCATCCCGGTCACTCTCTGTTGAGTCACCGTGACTTCAGCCACTTTGCCGGCCGCCAGGAGCGTCTTGAATTCGCTGTACGGAATCTCTTCGAGCTTCTGCGTGGCTACGATGAAATCGTGCACGAGAATAATCGCAATAATCGCGAGAACGACATACCAGATCGAAAAGGAGATTTTTTTATTCACTGGCATAGCCGGCACCTATCCAGGTTGAGCAGAGGCCAGAACCGACCGCATAGCTCCCCCTCGCCAAGCGAGGGTATGCAACTACGTTGCGAATAGATCTTTGCAAACCCAAGACCGTTCGTCCCTCAGAGAATCACACAAGTTTTTCTAGAGTTATTCAGTGGTTGAACCATTCACACGAGAAGATGCCGCGCCTCATGGGGAGTCTTGCTACAGCAGAGAAAACTCGCACTGTGGCGGAAGGCTACAGAACGAGGCAGTTCATCTGGTCTATTTGGTTTGTCTCGTTTGTTTGGTTGAACCAGACAGACCAGATCAACGAGATGAACCAGACAAACCAGATAGACCAGATGAACCAGCCCCTAGCTCCGCACAAGCAAGACGGCGGCAAACAGAACGGCCAGCGCAAGAATGAGCGAGAGGCGAGCGACCCAGGGAGACCATACAACCAGGGCGTGATCGAACCTGGTTCGGCTCTCGGTGGGGAGTTGTACGATCCGCCCGACGCGAGGCCCGAGGATGAGATCGTGGGTCAGGGTCAAGAGAAGAAGGATCGTCACGAGCCCCAGCTTAACCGCCAGGACCATCGGCCATCCCGAGGGATCCGTGATCGGAATTCCCTTCTGATACAGCAACAGGGGGCCCGTGAACAAGAGCACGGCGATCGCGCCCCAGACCACCGCCCGGAATCGACGGGCGATGGTCCGAAAGAGCAACGCCTTCTGTGACACGAACGGTTCGCGCTTGAGCACCGGCACCAGCACAACCGACAAGAAGATCGTCCCGCCGATCCAGCTGATCGCGGCGAGCAGATGGAGCCAGACCAGCAGAACCGTCATCGCCGCCGCCAATCCACTGATCAACCCATCATAGAGCCAGGGTCAGACGCATCGCTCACCCTTTCCCCTTCGACGGATTCCACGGCAACAGCGCGGCAGGCCCGAAGTAGGCAACCGCATCCTTGAGATTGGAAAACATCTTCTTGAACGGCCCCATTTCCTGATTCGTCACGTACTGCAGCGTAAGGATGATCCGTTCTTCGCCTTTCCCAAGGGGCGTGACGGCATGCCAGAGCTTGTCGCCGTTGAAGAGCACGAACGTCCCAGGGTCCATGGGAATCCGCGTTTCCCTGATTTCTTCGGTCTCTCCGTGCTTCCGGACGCGGGCTACCAGTCGGCAGTGTTCCGATCGCTCGACCAGGCCAATCAACACCGTGTACCGCTTCCCTTTGTAGTAGGACGTATCGTAATGAAAGCCGATGTGATCGCCGGGTTGCTGGTAGTAGTAGAGCGCACACGAATGGGGATCGTCTTTGGGACAGAGCATGAGGGGAGCTTCCACGAGCCGGCTCAGGAACATGAGCAAAGCCGGCGAGCGATAGAGGGAGAGGATGGCCGGCGCCTGGCGCAGTATCGCGTAGAAACTGACGCTGGCTCCCTTCTTGTGTCCGGGAACGTAATTCCGATTCACGTCAGGCGTCAGCAGATCCACCTCGTAGAGCAACTGATCGACCACTGGCTGAGGGAGGAAACGCTCCAGCACGACAAACTCATTCTGATCGCGGTAGCAACGGCGTGTTTCTCTGAGATCCACTCCCTCGATGGCTCGGTCAACCTCCCGTTCGATACTGAGCTTCAGATGCCGCATCATCTC
>CAZPWD010000036.1:9034-16233 GCA_964590025.1 uncultured Nitrospira sp. | reverse complement strand
ACATCCCGCTGGACCCCAGGCCGGTCACGGGAAAGACAACCTCATTCCTGGCGTCAAATATGTCATCGCCGTCAGCAGCGGCAAAGGCGGGGTTGGCAAGTCCACGGTCTCCGTCAATCTCGCCGTGGCCCTCGCCTTAACCGGCGCCAAGGTCGGCCTGCTTGATGCGGATATCTATGGTCCGAACATTCCCATGATGATGGGCGTGGCCAAGCCCCCGGAACAGAAAGACGGCAAGATCGTTCCAGCCGAAAGTCACGGCGTCAAACTCATCTCCATGGGATTTTTCGTCCCGGAAGACACCGCTGTGGTCTGGCGAGGTCCGATGGTCCATACCGCCATTCAACAGCTTTTTCGAGATGTGCTGTGGGGCGAACTGGATTACTTGCTCATTGATCTGCCGCCCGGCACTGGAGACGCGCAGCTCACCCTTACCCAGTTGGTCCCTCTGACCGGCGCCGTCACCGTCACGACACCACAAGAGGTCGCCCTGCACGATGTGCGCAAAGGCATGATGATGTTCCAAAAGGTGAATGTGCCGCTCCTTGGCATTGTAGAGAACATGAGTTACTTTCTCTGCGGCCACTGCGGCGAGCGGACCGAAATATTTTCGCACGGGGGAGGGGAGCGGGCTGCCGCCACACTCGGTATCCCGTTCCTCGGTCGAGTGCCGATCGACCCGGCGATTCGCGATGGTGGCGACTCGGGCACCCCCATCGTCGTGGCTAATCCGGCGTCTCCCCAATCGGCGGCGTTCCGGGAGATCGCACAGAAAATTATCGCGGAAGTCACTGGCCCCGCAAAGGGAGTTCCGCCGATTGAAAGCCTGCTGAGCAAAATCAAAAAACCGTTTACGACAGCATAACCGGTGTGAAACCTGGCCACGGGATCGTCGCAGAAATGAACGGCAAAACCCCTGTGGTTTTTAATGTGGACGGAGCGTTCCACGCAATCGACAACACCTGCGTCCATGGATCGTGAAGCGTGAAGTGCGAGAGCCGGGTGGTTTCTCTCGTTTATCTAGTCTATTTGGTTTGTTTGGTTGAACGAGACAAACCAGATAAACGAAACAGAACAGATGAACCAGTCCAGCCAGTCTTGCTCGGCTAGGCTCTTCATCATGATCATGCCAAGTATGGACAGGAGCGACGTACTGTTCCTTTATCGTCAAATGTTGCTAATTCGCCGGTTCGAAGAAAAATCGGCGGAGATGTACGCTCTCGCGAAAATTGCCGGATTCCTGCATCTCTATATCGGCGAAGAGGCCATTGCAGTCGGGGCCATCGCCGCGCTTCGACCGGATGACTACGCGATCAGCGCGTACCGCGATCACGGGCACTGTCTCGCCCGAGGCTCCGACCCCGGCCAGGTAATGGCCGAGCTGTTCGGCAAAGCGACGGGCCTGTGCCAGGGCAAAGGCGGTTCCATGCACCTTGTGGATGCCTCGCGCCGGTTCATGGGCGGCTATGCTATTGTAGGAGGCCACATTCCCCTTGCCACAGGTCTCGCTTTTTCGACCAAGTATCAAACACTCGACCTCGTGACCGTCTGCTTCTTCGGTGAAGGGGCAATCCCGAGCGGGCAGGCACACGAAGCGCTCAATTTGGCGGCCTTGTGGAAGCTTCCTGTGATCTTCGTCTGCGAGAACAACCGCTACGGTATGGGGACGCCGGCTGAACGGGCCATCGCACTCTATGCAGATGTGGCAGAGACGGCCCGCTCCTATGGCATCATGGCTGAACGCGTGGATGGCATGGATGTGCTGGCCGTGCGTGACGTGATGCGTAGGGTCGTTGCGCAGGTGCGCGCGGGGCAGGGACCATTTTTCATCGAGGCGATGACCTACCGGTTCATGGGCCACTCGATGTCCGACCCGGCACACGGACATTACCGAACCAAAGAAGAAGTGGATGAGCACCGCAAACGCGACCCTCTTCTATTGCTGAAGGAGGCGATCCTGAGCAGCAGCCTAGGCGCCGAGGCTGATTTCACACAGCTTGAGCGCGACGTCGGCAACGTCGTGACGGCCGCCGTCAGATTCGCGGATGATAGTCCTTTTCCACCCCCGTCGGCCTTGCACACCCACGTGATACGGGAGGAGTAAGACAATCCATGGTGCTGTCCTATCGGGAAGCTCTCAACCAGGCTATGCGGGAGGAGATGCGACGAGACTCGCGCATTTTTCTGATCGGCGAGGAAGTGGGCTACTACCAGGGCGCCTTCAAGGTCAGCAAGGGTTTCGTAGAAGAATTCGGCCCGCAACGGGTGGTGGATACTCCGATCACGGAGGCCGGCTTCACAGGCCTGGCAATCGGCGCCGCCATGGCGGGGTTGCATCCCATCGTCGAGCTCATGACGATGAACTTCGGCATTCTGGCGCTGGATCAGATCGTCAACAATGCAGCAAAAATTCATTACATGTCGGGGGGCCAGTTGTCGGTGCCGCTCGTGATTCGCGGACCGGGCAGCGCAGCTCACCAGTTAGGCGCGCAGCATTCGCAAAGTCTGGAGGCCTGGTTCTGTCACGTGCCGGGATTGAAAGTGATCGCGCCGGCCACGCCGCACGATGCGAAGGGCCTGCTGAAGAGCGCGATCCGTGACAACAATCCTGTCATCTTCATCGAAGCGCAGTTGCTGTACGGAACGAAGGGGGATGTCGGAGACGGTGAGTACACGATCCCCATCGGTGTCGCCGAGGTGAAGCGTGCCGGGCGAGATGTGACGATCGTCGCCTATTCGAAGATGCTCCTGCTGGCGCTGAAGGCAGCCGATCAATTGAGTCGAGAGGGCATCGAGGTGGAGGTCATCGATCCCCGCACCCTCAAACCCTTGGACCTCCCAACGATCGTGGCCTCGGTCAAGAAGACCGGACGTCTCGTGATCGTCGAAGAAGGCTGGCGTTTTTGCGGGCTGGGTGCACAGATTGCCGAGAGCGTGTACGCGGCGGCGTTCGACTACCTGGACGGCCCCATCCAGCGTGTCACAGGCGAAGATGTGCCGATGCCCTATAGTCGTCCATTGGAAGATGCCGCCATTCCGGACAAGGAGCGCGTCATCGAAGCCGTCAAAGCACTGTGCGGCGCACAGTAAACGAAGGAGGCACGATCACCCATGTCGTCACAAGCCCAGGCTCCCGGTCATATCGAAATCACGGAGACGCTCGTTCGCCTCTATGTGTTCCTGGCGCAGTACCTCGATCGCTGCCTCGATGAGGCAGCCAGGAAGTCATACCCGGATGAGGAACTGCACGCGCATCTCTCCAAAACGCGTGCAACGATGGCGGACATCCTCGCTGTGAATCCCGTGGTCAAGAGCAAAGTCGAGAAGGAATGCAAGGACGTACTCGCCCTCGGAGCCGCGATCTTGAAAGGCGGCCACGAGCGAGCCTCGGCGATGGAGCCGATGCAGGCGCAGCGCGCCATCCTGCGGAACAAGACCATTGCATTGAGCGATCTTTTGGCAGTGTTCCGGGCTCTCTGACATAAGGAAAAGCGTGACGCGCGGGATATGCGAGAAAGGCGCGACGTGGACAGATTAGATTTCCACCTCGTTTACCCGTCTTGCCAGTCTTGCTCGTCCCGCCCGTCTCGCACGGCTTCTTATCCGTGATTTGCTATGTCAGATCAAGCACAGGAGAAACATCAATTGGCTGGCTTCGATACACGCGAACGCGGCTTCAGTAGGCCGGTCGTGTTTGAGCAAGTCGACGGAGGATATCAAGCGATACTGCGATATGAGACGACGCGAGTGATGACCACTGCGCACGCCACACCGCGCAGCGCGCTGGAAGAATTAATTCGCACGCTCCAAGGGCAGGGCTACTCGCAACTCCGCAGCCAACTGAGCGTCCGGGAAGGCGCCTACTTGGGTTCTCAAGAGCCTTGGATTGAATATCCAGACCCTGCGCGCGGTACGGAACAAGAAGTCGGGTGGCTGAAACGATTGTTTCGCTGTTTCCTGCGACAAAGTGAGGACACCCATGGCTAGTCGCGTCGTCATGCCAAAATTAACCGACACGATGGAAGAGGGCGTCCTCGTTGCGTGGAAGAAACGCGAAGGGGATCCGGTGCACGCAGGGGAGGCGCTCGCTGAAATCGAAACCGACAAGGCCATCATGGATCTTGAGGCCTTCGCCTCCGGCATCCTACGCAAGATCCTGGTGCAGGACGGCGCAACCGTGATGTCCGGAACGTTGATCGGCGTCATCGGCGGAGCGGATGAGGATATCACCTCGGCATTGACCGACCGGATCACTGCCGCGCCATCGGCCGGTGGCGGAACCAGGCCAAGCGCGCCGCCTGCTGCCGGTCCGGCATCCACCTCACCCGCGAGTCCACAGGGAACTCGTTTCATCGTCTCGCCCCGTGCGAAATCCCTTGCTGCCGACCGGGGAATCGATCTCTCCACGATCACTGGAACCGGTCCCGGCGGACGAATCGTGGAAGAGGATGTTGTGAAAGCCCAGGCCCTGCCAACGCAGACTCTGCCGGCCGGAACAGACGAGCCGCTGAGCCAGATGCGGAAAGCCATCGCGCGAGCGACGACACAGAGCAAAGCACCGGTGCCGCACTTTTATCTGACAAGCGAGATCGACATGGAGCAGGCGGAGCGTTTCCGTGATCAGTTCAAACAGAACCGAACAACCCATCCCTCCGTCACCGACTTGCTGATCAAAGCCGCAGCAATCGCGCTCACCCGCCATCCAGAAATCAATGTGTCATTCACCGGCCCTGCCATCAGGCGACATGCGCGTATTGATATCGGCATCGCCGTCGGCATCGATGACGGCTTGATCACGCCGGTCATTCGCAATTGCGGCGCGAAGTCACTGAACGATATCTCGAGCGAATCGCGGGCCCTGATCGACCGGGCCAGGAGCAAACGCTTGCAGCCGCAGGAATACACGGACGCCACCTTCTCGATCTCAAACTTGGGAATGTTTGACGTGGAAAACTTCATTGCAGTCCTTATCCCCCCTCAGGCAGCGTCCATCGCTGTGGGCACCATCCGCGACGCGCCTGTCGTCAAAGACGGCACGGTCAAGACGAGCCGGCGCATGAAGGTAACGTTATCTTGCGACCATCGGGCCCTGGATGGTGTGCAAGGGGCCGGTTTCCTGAAAGAGTTTAAACGTATCCTTGAACACCCCTCGGAGTTACTCCCGTCGAAGGAGACTCCATGAGCTTTATCCTCCTTAACCAGCTCCGGTCTTCGTCCTCCGACTCATCCAAGGCTATCAGCCATCAGCCATCAGCCATCAGTTCTTCCAAGCGCCTTCCGCCTTGGTTCAAAGTCGAAGCGAAAACCGGTCCAGACTACCTCGACATCAAGCAGACGATGGACCGGCTCAAGCTCCATACCATTTGCGAAGAAGCGCGTTGCCCGAACCGATGGGAATGTTGGAACGCACGCACCGCGACATTCCTCATCCTGGGCGACATCTGCACCAGACGTTGCCACTACTGTTCAGTCGAGACAGGCCGACCGCCGGCGATCGATCAAGAAGAACCGCGTCGCGTCGCAGAAGCGGTCCAGGTGTTAGGCCTTAGACATGCCGTGATCACATCGGTGAACCGGGATGAACTGGAAGATGGCGGCGCCGCGATCTTTGCCGAAACGATCCGGCAGACCAGACAGCTCAGCCCAGGCTGCACGATTGAAGTCTTGATTCCAGATTTCGAAGGGAATGAGACAGCCCTCGCGATGGTCTGTGCCGAGATGCCGGAGATTCTGAATCACAACATCGAAACCGTCCGGCGGCTGTTTCCGGCAATCAGACCGCAGGGGAAGTATCAGCGATCGATCGAGTTACTCGGTAAGGCGAAACAATTGGGCATGCGCACTAAGTCCGGGTTGATCCTCGGGATGGGAGAAACCATGGACGAGGCCCGCGAAGTCATGCGCGACCTCCGTTCCGTCGACTGCGGCATCATGACCATCGGTCAGTACCTTCAGCCTACGAGAGAACACCTTCCGGTTGCACGCTTCTACGATCCCAGCGAGTTTGCCCTGTTAAAAGAGGAGGGGATGGCCCTTGGCTTCACCCACGTCGAATCCGGCCCCCTCGTCCGCAGTTCCTATCACGCAGAACAGCAGGTAGCCTTCGAAGGGGATATCCCTCGGCCATGAGCCAAAACAACGTCGTCATCATCAGCGCTCATCCGGATGACATGGAAATCGGCATGGGCGGGACGGTCGCCAAGCTGGTGGACTCCATGGCTGTGATTACTTCCGTCGTTGTGACGAACGGCGGCCGGTCATCGAATCCATTCGCGTTGACGGAGCAGCAGATGGCCGAAGTGCGAAGAGAGGAGGCCCTCCGTGCCGCCGGCGTCTTGGGAGTAAAAGACGTGATCTTCTGTGACGAACCGGACGCGGCAGACGAGATCAATACCACGGCTGTAAAACAGAGACTGATCGAGATGCTCGCCCGCCTCCGACCGACCGAGGTCTATACACTGGATGAAGAACGTGACCGACATCCCGCCCATCGCCTCGCCGGCAAGCTGGCGAGGGAGAGCGTCCTTGAAGCCGGCATCGCCTTAAGCGGCGGCATCTGGGCTTACGAAATTTGGGGGCCCTTCGCTAGCTGGGACCGCCTTGAATACATTGACCGCTATGTGGCCAAGAAGATAGCCGCCATCGCGGAGCATCAAAGTCAGGTGGCAACGATACCCTACGGGGAAGGAGTTCTGGGATTAAACCGCTGGCGAGCCGTGTTCGCCGATCCCAAGGCCAGCGCCCCGGCAGGTGTGTATGCGGAAGTCTTTCGACGAGTCACGATCTCTCCTCTTTCCACATAAGCTCCGTTGCTTCACCCATTCTTTTACATCCTGCGCCTGAGTGCGAACCCTCGTCGAATCTGGATCGCTTGTCCTAGCACACAGAACGACAGGTAATCTGACGCTGCCCCTGACCTGTGCCCCTACGCTTCTTCGCTGGTGCTCTTTTGTTCCGCCTCAACTTCGTACGAAAAACGGGACGGCCATCAAGATCACTCCAACCATGACAAGCGCATAGACGTTCGCAATAAAATAGGGAACGACACAGAGCGCGATCCCAGTAATGAGGGGCACGACTGCCTTTTGCTTTCTCCCATAGAGAAAGAATCCAATGCCGATGGCCCCGAAGATCATTCCCCAGATCAGGACCGCTGTGCTGCCTAACTCAAACATGTATTGATCTCATGCTAATAATAG
>CAZPWD010000036.1:1219-8934 GCA_964590025.1 uncultured Nitrospira sp. | reverse complement strand
TCAGGACCGCTGTGCTGCCTAACTCAAACATGTATTGATCTCATGCTAATAATAGCCGGACAGATATTCCTCCCCTTGAAATTTTCGACTACAGTTTGTACAGGTCTTCGATGTCGGAGGATCATGGTCTATGTTTCTGTTGCAACTTGCGCTGCATACGCAATCGTGACTTAGTCGAAGGAGCGAGCCCGTAGCCGCCAGGCCCAAGGTCGAGGCGACGGTAAATTTCGAACGCTGACTTATACGGCCCACCTCATCCCGTAATACCAGCACCCCCTGCTTGAGCGCAGCAGAGATAGACCACCCTGTTTCCCGCATGACCTGCTTCAGCACCTTCTCGGTTTCATCGTCCATACGAACGGTTCGGAGACCCTATGAGACTCCTCCCCCCGCTCAAATGTCATACAGGCTGTAATACATCAGAGCCTCGGCGTCAACTCAACCCCGCTCGGGGTACTGGTAAAGTTTGACTCCATTGACCAATCCTGGAAGTGGAGGTTAATATCGCTCCGCAAAATCAACCCAATTCAAAGGGGGAAGTATGGCTGAAGTCACTGATGTCTATGCCGACCAATTTCAGCTCAACATTGGGCCACTTGGGTGCACGCTTAATTTTCAAGTCTCTGGAGCAAATCCGGTGGCTCCAGGTTCTCCGCCGCCGATTGAACGTGTTGCCACTATTCGGCTGAGCCTTCAGCATTTAAAAGCAATGGCGTTCATTTTACATAAACAAATAGCAGGGTATGAAGCCCAAGCTCAGCTCTCCACCAGTCTTCCGGTAGATGTATTTCGAGCGCTGCAAATTCGGCAAGAGGATTGGGAGGCATTCTGGCGTCCATAGTAAAAAAACGCTCTAGCAGGATGCTGGCTTCGCACCGGCAAAGACCTTGCCCACTAGAGCGCGCGCCTCTTCCTGAATCCGCCGCAAATGGTCCTTGCCTCGGAAGCTCTCCGCATACAGCTTGTATACATCCTCGGTGCCGGAGGGGCGGGCGGCGAACCAGCCTTGCTCGGTGACGACTTTCAATCCGCCGATTGCAGCGCCATTGCCAGGGGCTGCCGTCAGTTTTGCGACGATTCTGTCGCCGGCCAATTCTGTGCCCTCTACCTGGTCTGGTGAGAGTTTCGACAGCATGGTCTTCTGCGCCGGCGTCGCGGCCGCATCGATCCGCTCGTACACCGGCTCTCCGAGTTCGTTGGTCAGTTCTCGGTACAGTTCACCAGGATCACGGCCGGTCTTGGCCATCATCTCCGCCGCCAGAAGATCCATGATGATGCCATCCTTGTCAGTCGTCCAAACCGATCCATCTCGACGCAGGAACGACGCCCCCGCGCTTTCTTCGCCGCCGAAGCCGAGCGAGCCATCGAGCAATCCATTCACGAACCATTTGAAGCCGACCGGCACTTCGACAAGCTTGCGCTTGAGCTTCACCGCCACGCGGTCGATGAGGCTGCTGCTCACCAGCGTCTTACCAATCCCGGCTTCCAGCTTCCACCTTGGACGATTGGAAAAGAGGTAAAAGATGGACACGGCCAGGTAGTGATTGGGATTCATCAGACCGGCAGAGCGTGTGACGATCCCATGCCGGTCGTTGTCCGCATCGTTGCCGAAGGCGACATCGAACCGATCTTTCAGCGCAATGAGATTCGCCATGGCATAGGGCGAAGAACAGTCCATACGAATCTTGCCGTCCCAATCGAGCGGCATGAAACGGAACGTTGGATCGACGGCGGGATTTACCATCTCAATGTTCAAGCCATACCGCTCTGCCATCGGCTGCCAGTAGGCCACACCAGACCCGCCGAGCGGATCGATGCCGAGCTTCAACCTGGCTGATTGAATCACGTCCATATCGATGACCTGCGCGAGATCACCGATGTAGGTGCCGAGGTAATCATGCAGCTTGGTCGTCGCAGCCCGTCTGGCACGGGCATAGGGGAGACGCGCGACGCCATGGAGATCGACTTTCATCAGGGCGTTGGCCCGGTCCTCGATCCACTTCGTAACCACTGTATCAGCCGGCCCACCATGTGGCGGGTTGTACTTGATGCCGCCATCCTCCGGCGGATTGTGGGAGGGAGTAATGACGATGCCGTCGGCGAGACCCGATATCCTCCCTCCATTATAGGTAAGGATCGCGTGAGAGATGACCGGAGTAGGGGTGTACCCACCATCCTGATCGATCATCACCTCAACGCCGTTCGCTGCCAACACCTCGAGCGCGCTCGCACAAGCTGGTTCCGAGAGTGCGTGTGTATCCCTGCCGAGATACAGCGGCCCGATTGTGCCCTGGCCGGCTCGATATTCACAGATCGCCTGCGTGATGGCCAGGATATGCCATTCGTTAAAGCTTTGCTTGAAAGCAGACCCCCGATGTCCCGACGTGCCAAAGGCCACTCGTTGCTCACGAACCGTTGCATCGGGCTTCTCTGAATAATAGGCCGCGATGAGCTTCGAGGCATCGACAAGGACCGATGTCGGCGCTGGCTGACCTGCGAGGGGATGCATGCTCATGCAGGTTGTGTAGCCCCTGAGTCCCTCCGCTGTCAACTGCGCCAGCCGTATGCCGCACATCGACCCGCGGATCGTTCGCCACAGTAGAAAGATCAATGCCGGACAGGCTCCTATAGGAAGGGGTTGACTGACCCTGGCGCTTTTGATACAAGGACCCGGTTTGTTCCTGACAGACTGCGGCGCACCTTCTTCCGGAGCGGTTCCTTGCAGCATCCAGATTCCTGGTCTTGGACTCGTCGATCTTTCTTGAAAACGTCTGCTGTCGGGCTTCTGCTGCTCGGCAGCAGGCTGCTGCATCCTTCGGTTGCGCGCGCGAACGAGCTTCCTGACGCCGAACTTACCTTCTTCAACGTGCACACGAACGAACGACTGCGAGTCCGCTATCGTGATGACGCAGGGAACTATGACCTGACGGCGCTGGATGAGGTGAATCATATTCTGCGTTGCCACCATACAGGAGAAGTCGCCGCCATCGATGTGCGAATGCTGGAGCACGTGAATCTCGTACAGAAAGCGGTCGATGGTACCGGCGAGATCCACGTGATTTCGGGCTATCGGTCGCCAGAGTACAATGCGCAGCTCGTGAAGCGAAGCCGGCGAGCCGCGCAGCACAGCCTACATGTCCAGGGGCAGGCGCTCGACTTCTATATTCCCGGTGTCAAGCTTCGCGAGATTCGCCATGCCGCGTTGAAGCTGCAGTACGGTGGGGTAGGGTTTTATTCGCGCGGAAAGTTTATCCATCTCGATTGCGGTCCTTTCCGTACCTGGTAGTCCCCTCCCAGCAGCCCCGGATTAACTATCGAGACAGGCTTGAAGCTTCGATAGTCTGCACGTGTGCCCAACGAAAGAACCCTCCAGCAGGATGCTCAAAAAGGCCGTCCAGCAAGGCCGCAGCGAGTGAAGGCCCGATGCGTACCCGCAGGGGTACGTTGAGGGTCTGAACGATGCGAGAACGCCGCTGGCGGACTTTTTCAGCATCCTGCTAAATCAGATCCGCTTGAGGAACAACACCGACAAGGGTGGGAGTGTGATTGCGAGCGAATGGGGCATGCCATGAGAGGGTAAGGCGCTTGTCTGGAGCCCTCCCGCATTTCCCACGTTGCTCCCCCCGTAGGCCGAGGCATCGCTGTTCAACAGTTCTCGATAGGAGCCTTCGCACGGCACGCCGACTCGATAGTTGTAGCGGGGAACAGGGGTGAAGTTACACAAGCACAATATCTGATTATCCTGGTCCTTGGCTTTTCGGAGGAAGGCGATCACGGAATTGGCCGCATCGCTGAAGTCGATCCACTGGAAACCGGTCCAGTCGTGATCGAGTTCATGCAGCGCCGGCTCCTGGCGGTAGAGCCAGTTGAGGTCTCGTACAAACCGCTGGATCCCCACGTGTGGATCGAAATCGCAGAGATGCCATTCCAGGCTGGTGTCATGGTTCCACTCACACCACTGCCCGAACTCTCCGCCCATGAACAGCATTTTCTTGCCGGGATGTCCATACATCAAGCCATAGAGGGAACGGAGGTTGGCAAAGCGTTGCCACTCGTCGCCGGGCATTTTGTCGAGCAGCGCCCGCTTTCCGTGCACCACTTCATCGTGCGAAAGTACCAGGACGAAGTTTTCATTGAAAGCATAGAGGAGCCCAAACGTAATCTGATTCTGATGAAAGGGGCGGTGGACGGGATCGTGGCCGAAGTATTCCAGTATGTCGTGCATCCAGCCCATGTTCCACTTGAACGTGAAGCCCAGTCCCCCGGCATAGGTGGGGCGTGAGACTCCCGGCCAGGACGTGGATTCTTCGGCGATAGTCATAGCGCCAGGGAAGTCACGGTGGACCAGGACATTCAAGTCCTTCAGCAGCGTGACGGCTCCGATGTTTTCGCGCCCGCCGAACTGATTGGGAATCCATTCCCCCTCCTTCCGGGCGTAATCGAGATAGAGCATCGAGGCAACGGCATCCACGCGCAAGCCGTCGATATGGTATCGATCCAGCCAAAAGAGCCCGCTGTTCAGAAGGAAGTTCCGGACCTCGACGCGATCGTAATTGAAGATACGGCTGTGCCAGTCCGGATGGTACCCGAGCCGTGGGTCGGCATGGTCGTAGAGATGCGTGCCGTCAAACTGGGCGAGCCCATGTGGATCGTCTGGAAAGTGCGCGGGGGTCCAGTCCATCAGCACACCGATTCCGGCCTGATGAGCCGTATCGACGAAGGCCATAAACTCTTCAGGAGATCCGTGCCGGCTGGTGACGGCGAAATAGCCGGTGGTCTGATAGCCCCAGGATCCGTCGAACGGGTGCTCGGTAATCGGCAACAGCTCGACATGGGTATAGCCCATATTCTTCACGTATGGGATGAGCTTTGTGGCAAGCTCTGAGTAGGTCAGCCAGCGATTCCCTTCCTCAGGGACACGCATCCAGGAGCCGAGATGGACTTCATAAATTGAGAGGGGCGCGGCGAGCGGGTCTTGCTGTGCCCGCGCCGTCATCCAGGACTGGTCCTTCCAGCGATAGGGAGAGAGTGCGCGGACGATCGAGGCAGTCTTGGGGCGCAGCTCCGATGCGATCGCATAGGGATCAGCTTTCAGGAGCGGGGCGTCATGATGGCGTGAGCGAATTTCATATTTGTAGAGCGTGCCGTCTGTAAGTTCTGGAATGAAGAGTTCCCAGAGGCCGGTTGCTCCGCGGTTTGTCATGGGATGGCGGCGTCCATCCCATTCATTGAAGTCGCCCACGACACTCACTCGCGCAGCGCTCGGCGCCCAGACGACAAAATGGACTCCGGCGATACCCTGCACAGTCCGGAGATGCGCGCCCATTGTTTCATAGGCTTTAAAGAAGGTTCCCTCGCCGAAGAGGTGCAGCTCAAAGTCGGTGAGGAGAGGGGGAAAGCCATAGGGATCGTGCCGCTCCGAGACCTGTCCAGCATGGTTGGTTATGCGGAGACGATAGGGGCTGGTTCCGAGCGGCCCAGGAACGATCGTTTCGAACAGACCGGCCTCATGGAGGCGCGTCATGGGAATGGGCTGTCGACCTCGCTCATTGAGGAGTAGGGCAACGTCCTTGGCTTCCGGCAAGAAACACCGAATCGTAACGGTAGGGAAACTGCCCTGGGCCATCGGATGGGCACCAAGAATTGCGAGGGGGTCCCAGTGTTGACCCTGGACGAGCTGTTCAAGTTGATCGAGCGGCAAGTCTGACATAAGAGGAGACTCCTCAGAGCGCTGGCCGTATCGTAAGAGGGGCGAGCCAGGAATGGAAGAGGAAAACGCATTGAGAATCCAGTTTGTAATGCCCGAAACGGATTGAAGTCGTATGCCCAAAGCTCTACAATCGCACGTCTCCGATCGCCGGCTCGACAAGGCGCTTGACGAAACACAGTCGAAAGGCTGGACCGTCGTGGACATGAAGAACGAGTGGAATCGCATGTTTTCATTCGAGAAGCCCTGAACTTCGTCCTTCAGTACGATCTCGTCAATCTCGGGAATTGGTGAAAGGAGGCATGTCGTGAAGAAGCCGATTGCAAGCACGGTCGTGTTGACGATGGTGACGCTCCTGAGTCCTCTGGTTTGGGCACAGGATGGCAAACCCCCGGCCCCGCAAATCAAAACACGTTCCGTGGCGCCTCCTTCCGACGCGACCCACTGGACCTACGAAGGCGAAAAGGGCCCTCAGTTCTGGGGTAAGCTCGACCCGGACTTTTCGCTCTGTGCAGACGGCCATAGCCAGTCGCCTATCGATATCGCAAAGACCTCTCCTGCGCTCCTGCCGAAACTCCGAGCGAAATTCAGTCCGGCGAATTTGCGGATCGTGCACCACGAGCATGTAGCCGACGAGATCAACAACGGCCACACCATCCAGGTCAACTATTCGGAAGGCGATACCATGACCATTGGAGACACAAACTACGAGCTTATCCAGTTCCACTTCCATGCTCCGAGCGAGCACACGGTCCAAGGCAAGCAATACCCGATGGAGATGCATTTCGTGCACAAGTCTCCGTCAGGCGCCCTGGCGGTCATCGGCGTGTTCATCGAGAAAGGCGCGCACAATGCGGCCTTCGACCCTATCTTTTCGAACCTTCCAAGGGAAAAGGGGGTGGAATCACACTACGAGCATGTCCAGGTAAATGTGGACGATCTCCTCCCTCACAGCCACAAGAGCTACCGTTACGACGGTTCGCTGACCACCCCGCCTTGTTCGGAGGGGGTGAAGTGGATCGTGATGCAGTCGCCTATCCAACTCTCGGCGGCGCAGATCTGGTGGTTCACGTCGCGCATCGAGGGAAACAATCGACCTGTGCAACCCTTACACCACCGCGTGACCGTGACCGATGAGATTGCAGAGGAGGCGATGGCGAGGTGATGCGCTTCTTCCCGCGGACGATCTCGTTGACCACTTGCAGCGGCCGCCCCAGCTGCCGAGCAAGCTGGGATTAGGTCAGCCCACACGCCCCCAGCTCTTCCGCCAGGACTTCGCCCGGTGGAATGGACAGCCGGAAGAAACCGGGCAGGATCTTCAAAAAGGCCGTCCTCTTCGTCCGTCGTTCGAGAAGCGTCGTTCATAACTCGTCGCCGTTTTCTCCTTCTCCCGCGACTTCAATTTGAGTATATATATCCAATCCAGTATATTTAACCCATGAAGCTACTACGATTCCTTGGGGACTCGCTCACGTGTTTGCGGGAGTCCCCGAGGACGCCAGGCACGATGCCGGCGACCAACTGGACAAGGTGCAGCGCGGCGAACAGCCGGACGTTTTCAAACCGATGCCTACCAACGGCAAGGGCGTCGAAGAAATCCGGATGTGGGACGACACCGGCACATACCGCGTGGTCTACACGGCCAGGCTGGCCGATGCGGTCTACGTGCTGCACGCTTTCCAAAAGAAAACGCAGGTGACGGCCAAGCGTGACATCGATCTCGCCAAAAAGCGATTCACCGAACTGATGAGAGGTGCCCAATGACCAAGACTAAAACCAAGGCTTTCAGCAGCGTGTGGGATGCGATTGCCGACACGCCAGAGCAAGCGGCCAATCTTCAGGCACGGGCCGAACTGATGCAGCAGATCGCGGCTATCATCAAGGCCAACGACTGGAAGCAGGCCGACGCTGCAACCCATTGCGGCGTCACCCAGCCTCGCATCAATGACCTGTTGCGCGGGCGCGTGTCGCGGTTCTCTCTGGATGCCCTGGTGAATATCGCCACGGC
>CAZPWD010000036.1:0-1119 GCA_964590025.1 uncultured Nitrospira sp. | reverse complement strand
GATGCAGTCGGCAAGATCCATTCAATGATATGCGTGGTAGGTACATCATCGACAGGGCAGTGAACGGGCGCAGAGGGGGCCGCTATGGCAGAACGACAATTTGAGCTCACCCGCGACACGCTCGCGGTCGTGTTCCTGTTCGCCCTGATCGCGGCCTCGGTCTGGATTTTGTGGCCGTTCCTCGCCGCGGTCGTGTGGGCAACCATGATCGTGGTCGCCACCTGGCCCATTCTCTTGACGCTCCAACGCTGGCTGCTGGGCCGGCGGTGGCTCGCCGTGACGGGGATGACGCTGCTTTTGCTGGCGATCTTCGTTCTGCCTTTCTCGTTCGTCATCGGCGCCTTCATAGAGCATTTCAAGGAGATCACCGCTTGGACGGCCTCGCTCTCCACTCTCGCGCTGCCTCCGCCTCCCGACTGGCTGGGAAAGATCCCTCTGGTCGGCGCGCGGGCGACGTCGAACTGGCAGCAACTCGCCGCGCTGAGTCATGAGGAGCTGGGCGCGCGACTCTCGCCGTACCTGGGCGGGGTCGTGGGATGGCTGGCCGGGCAGATCGGTGGTCTCGGGCTGTTGCTTGCCCATATCGTGTTGACGGTGCTCGTCTCGGTCGTACTCTATGCCACGGGAGAGTCTGCCTCTGCGATGGCCCTGCGGTTCGGCTCTCGACTCGCGGGGGAGCGGGGCGAGCATGCCGTGCGGCTGGCCGGACAGGCGATCCGCGGGGTGGCGCTGGGAGTGGTGGTGACTGCCCTGGTGCAGGCTCTGGCCGGCGGAATCGGCCTAGCAATCGTCGGGGTGCCGTTCGCCGTGATATTGACCGCGGTGATGTTTCTCTCGGCGATCGTGCAAGTCGGCGTGGCTCCGGTGCTGCTCCCTGCCGTGGTGTGGCTCTACTGGACGGGCAGCGCCACCGCGGGGACCGTGCTGCTGGTGTGGACCATGCTCGTCCTCACTATCGATAATATCTTGCGGCCTATCTTAATCAAACAAGGGGTGGATCTCCCGATGCTGCTGATCATGGCGGGCGTGGTCGGCGGGTTGCTCGCCTTCGGCCTCATCGGGATCTTTGTGGGTCCGGTGGTGCTCGCGGTTGCCTACACGCTGTTCACGGCGTGGATC
>CAZPWD010000035.1:0-16249 GCA_964590025.1 uncultured Nitrospira sp. | reverse complement strand
GACTCTGCCGATGGCGGGCGCGCAATTCAAGCAGAATCACTGTGAAATTGTCAAGCCGACTATGAGCTATCACACAACCAAAACAGTGGGGTATAGTGAGTGGCGCGTATGTGTAAAGCGATACACGTTCACCCATGACTCGTTTCTCCCAACCATCGTTCCTGGGCGGTCCTCCACAGCCCTTGGTCCTCACGATGGAGAGCCAAGGGAAGACACCCTTTGAGTTGTACCGCCTGATTGCGTCTCCCTCTCAGCCATCGTTCTTACTTGACAGCGGGAAGGGGACAGACGGCGGAGCCCGCTATTCATTTCTGGGGAGTAACCCCTTCTCGGTGCTGACTGGGCGACAAGGACAGGCATCCCTTCGGACCCACGAAGGGGGCGAATGCTCGTCGAATGATCCCTTCGGAAGCCTCTGCCGACTATTCGCCGGCCCTCAGATCGAGGCTTCTCCAGGCCTGCCCGCTTTTTGGGGCGGAGCCGTCGGCTACCTCAGCTACGACCTCGTGCGCGACTTTGAAACGCTTCCATCCATTGCCAAGGACGATCTGCTGCTGCCCCATCTGCAATTCGGTCTGTATGACATCATCACCGCCGTCGATCATCAAACCGATCGTCTGCAGATTATCTTTTGCCCGCTCATGGAACGGTTTTTGGGAGAGCCCCGAGAGGAGCTCTATCGCGAAGGCTTAGACCGACTGGCCGAGTGGGAAGCCAGGTTGAGCGGAAGGCCCGCTCCCCTCAAGAATCTCCCCTCCTTCGATCAGATGGATTTTCATCCGAACCAAACGCGGGATGCCTACCTCGATCGAGTCCGGCGCTGCCAGGAATACATTGCGGCAGGAGACATTTACCAAGCCAACCTGTCGCATCGATTCACCCTGCAACCTCCCAGCACCTACAACGATGACAGGGATCGACAGCCCTACGAACAGGAACTCTATCGACGTCTCCAAGCCGTTAACCCCTCGCCTTTCTCGGGGCTCATGCACTTCGACGATGTCACGTTGATCAGTTCCTCGCCCGAACGGCTAGTCCGCCTGCACGACCGGCAGGCGGACACTCGTCCGATTGCCGGAACCAGGCCACGCGGGCTCGACGCTCGTGACGATCAACGTCTCATCGGCGAATTACTCGCGAATGAAAAGGAGCGGGCGGAACACCTCATGCTCGTCGATCTCGAACGGAACGACCTGGGCCGCGTCTGCCGATTCGGCAGCGTGCAGGTCGATGAATTCATGACGATTGAGCAGTATTCCCACGTCAACCACATCGTGTCCAATATCAGCGGCGCCTTGAAGCCGGACGCCACGCCCTTCGATCTGATTCAGGCCCTATTTCCTGGGGGCACCATCACGGGCGTGCCGAAGATCCGCTGCATGGAGATTATTGAGGAACTGGAGCCGGTACGCCGTGGCCCCTACACCGGATCATTTGGGTACATCGGCTGGAACGGCGACCTCGATCTCAATATCGTGATTCGAACTTTGGTATGGTGTGGGGGGAAGGGATACTTGCAAGTCGGTGCCGGGATTGTCGCCGACTCCGATCCGGCCAAGGAATACGAGGAGACGCTCCAGAAGGCCCAGGCTTTCTTCAGCGCACTGCAACAGACGTAACGATGTGGATTTATCTCAATGATCGGTTCGTGAAAGAAGAGGAGGCCGTCGTCTCCGTCTTCGATCATGGTTTTCTCTACGGCGATGGCGTGTATGAAACGATTCGCTCCTACGGGAGCCGGATCTTCGTGCGGGACCTGCATCTTGCTCGGCTTCGCCGGTCTGCGGACGCGATCGGCCTGACTATCCCAATTCCCAGGCACGGGTGGCCGGCGCTCCTCCACGAAGCCATGACGCGGAATGACGTCGGGCACGAACGCACCGACGCGTACCTTCGCATCACCATCTCCCGAGGAGCCGGCGACATCGGCCTCGATCCGGCCCTGTGCTCAGCCCCCACCGTGGTGATCATAACCAAACCGCTTCACCCTCCCCCGCCCGAACAATATCGTATCGGCGTGAACCTGATCGTCGCCCGAACGAGACGGAACCTGCCCAGCGCGCTCTCGCCCCAGATCAAGGCCACCAACTTCTTGAACAATATCCTGGCCAAACGGGAAGCGATCGCGGCCGGCGCCTTCGACAGCATCCTGCTCAATTGGGAGTCGCATCTGACGGAATGCACCGTCAGCAATCTCTTCTTCGTCCGAGCAGGCCGGCTCTGCACCCCGGCACTTGCATGCGGTTTGCTGGACGGGATCACGCGCGACACCGTGCTCAGCCTCGCGCAAGAAGCACAGATCCCGGTTGACGAAGGACGTTTCGGGATCGAGGCGATTCATAAGGCAGACGAGTGTTTTCTCACCAACACAAGTATGGAAGTGATGCCGGTCACCATGGTGGACGGGCACCCGGTGGGGAATGGGACACCAGGACCTCTCACCCAACAACTCCATACGCAATTTGTGGCCAACCGAGCGCGTTTTTTAGAGCCCTAGCAGTTTCACACCCTCACAGACCCCCTTGTTTTCCTACACTATTTATGACCGGCCTCCAGGCACAAGATCTGCAGTTTCTTGACACCCAGTGGCAGACTGATATCGTTGCAACCATGCACAACACCTTTTCTATACTAATGACATCCCTCAGGCGGCATGCGGCCATGGGGCTCACTACGACGGTGATCGCAGGAATCGGCTCGCTGGCCTTCTGCGTGCCAACAACCACGGCAGAAATTTATCAGTTCATCGGGCACGACGGCTCAATCTCCCTCACCAATGTCCCATCAGACTCGCGCTATCGAAAAATTGAGGTCGAATCCAGCCGATTCCACGCCACCTTGTCCGAGCGAGAACTCGAACCAGTCATTCGTCGGTATTCTTCGCAACACCAACTCCATCCCGCGTTGATCCGAGCCGTCATCAAAGCTGAATCGGACTTTGATCCACGGGCGGTTTCTCGCGCTGGCGCTATCGGCCTGATGCAATTGATGCCGCAGACCGCCGTGCGTCTGGATGTGCGAGATATGTATGATCCGGATGATAATGTGGGCGGAGGGGCGAAATACTTACGCCAGCTGCTCGACCGCTTCCATGGGAACTTACCGCTGGCCCTGGCGGCCTACAATGCCGGAGAGAATGCGGTCGACCGCTATCAGGCACTTCCCCCGTTCGATGAAACCCGGCAATACGTCCGGAAGGTTCTCCGATACTACCGCACGTTCCTTGTCCGCGATGGCGTCATCACGGAACGTCCGGTCAGCCGATACGCCCCCGCAGAGACAACAGCAACCCCCGCGATTTCTGAGATGGCTTCCCACTAACGACTTCCCCGCTCGATAGGCGACTGTGTTGTTGCCAACCGGCCCGCTTGGCCTCTGGAAAATCTGACCGGTAATGGGCCCCGACGCTATTCTCTCGCCACAACGCCGCTTCCGCAACGCATTGCGCCACCTGCACCATGTTTTTCACTTCCAGCGCTGCTCGGCTTGCAAACGGCTGAGTAACGAGTTGGGCCCACCGTGACAGTTGAGCACAGGCCCGGATGAGTGACTCGCCCGAACGAATGACGCCGACCTGTCCCCACATCGTTCGCCGAAGTGAGCTTCGCAACTTTTCCGCATCCTCAAGTGTGCCGAATTGGCCCGCTCGGAGCGTGGCCTCCTGAGACGACAGTGCGGAGAGCTCGTGCCTGTCGGCAAAAGCCACGGCTGCTAATGCCGCACGCACGCCAAACACCAATCCTTCGAGCAAGGAATTACTCGCCAGACGATTTGCTCCATGCACACCGCTACAGGCTACCTCCCCGGCGGCAAAGAGCCCTGGTACCGTTGTCGCACCGTTCAGATCAGTCCAGACCCCACCCATCATATAATGCGCGCTGGGAGACACAGGGATCCATTCTTCCGTGATATCGATGTCATAGCGAAGGCAAGTCGCATAAATCGTCGGGAATCGCCGTTTCACGAACTCCGCACCCAAGTGGGTGACGTCAAGATAGACATGACGCGCTTTCGTCGCCGCCATCTCCGCCAAGATTGCCCGGGACACGATGTCGCGCGGCGCTAACGCGCCCATGGGATGGTATCGCTGCATGAACAGCGCTCCTTTATTATTGCGCAGGTGCGCACCCTCGCCTCGCATCGCTTCCGACAGCAAGAAGGGCGGACTCGATGGCAGGTATAGTGCAGTGGGATGGAATTGAACGAACTCCATATCTTGAAGCACCGCGCCCGCGCGCAGTGCCATGGCCATTCCATCACCGGTGGCGTTCGGGGGATTGGTCGTCCGAGCATAGATCTGCCCGGCCCCGCCGGTGGTCAGCACGATCGCGCGAGTCGGCAACACGAATTGGCGACCAGACCCTTCATCCAGCACAACGGCCCCACAGCAACGTCCGGCGTCGACTACAAGATCCACGGTAAAGTGATGATCCAATCGCTGAATACGATCCTGCCGATTCACCTCGGCAATCAACACTCGCACCATCTCGTTCCCCGTCGCATCCCCCCGCGCGCGCAGAATGCGGCTTCGGCTGTGAGCAGCCTCCCGAGCAAACGCGAACTTGCCACCGACTTTGTCGAACTTAGCTCCCCACCCAATCAATTCTTGAATCCGTTCAGGTCCTTCTTCGACGAGGGCCCGCACCGCTTCTTTCCGGCAGAGCCCATGCCCCGCTTTGAGCGTGTCGGTTAAATGGATGGCCACGTCGTCTTCTTCACTCATCGCCACCGCCACCCCGCCCTGCGCATGGATCGAACTGCTTTGAAGCGGATGCCCTTTCGTCAGCACCATGACACGGCCGGAACGGCTCAGCTCCAACGCCGCGCGGAGACCGGCCACACCGCTCCCAATGACCAGGAAATCGGCCTGCACCGGAGCACGGGATCGACGAGATGGCATGGATTACTTCTTCTTGGGAGAACGTGTGGGATCGATCGTGGCCTGCCGAGCTTTCATACCGAAGGGAGCATCGCCCTGAACCCCGCGCAAAAGAATCGACTGTGTTCCGACCCACTGCAATCGCGTTTGACCTCGCTGACGGAGGCCCGGATCGTCCGCATCTTTTTTCCACAGCCCCTGCCAATGCAGGAACACATCGATATTGTCCCCTTCGATCATAATGCGCTCGACGGCGAAATCCAACGTGATGGAACTAAATGTCTCGAAATCGCCCTGGGCTTCTTCCCGCAGCCTGTCAAGCTGGTCAATCGGCATCATGAGCGAGGCCAGATCCGACGAATCTTTCTTCAGATAGGCTTGGCGAAGCGATTCCACCGCCCGATCGATACGGAGGTACCGTTCGTGATCTTCGGGATATTGCATCGTCTTGCCACCGCAGCCGACGCCGATCAAGGATATCGAGCCGAGCAGGAGCAAGGCGGGAAGCAGTGGGAATTTGTACGGGAACATGATGGTTGCAGTATAGGAACGGGTATCAGGCAGGTCAAGCGGCCCGTGAGCTGGCCCTCACCGCATCGCAGGTGCCCAAGCCGTTCGGCCCCGGCCCACTTATCATCAATTTAATTCGCGGTTAACATAATCCGTTGATGACCTTGCAATTTGAGGCGAAAACTTCTACACTCCGCCCCTTGCAGGAGACAGAACGCATGTCCAGTGTGCTGAAAAAACGCCGTAAAAAAATGCGCAAGCACAAGTACAAGAAGCTGCGCCGGCGTCAAAAGTTTGAACGTCGTAAAAGCTAGGCTCACCCGAGAAGGGGGAGGAGGGGTCCGTGCCCGAAGGCAAGAAGGTTCGCATCCGCGTCCGGACTGTGAACTGCATCTACGTTGGCGACTTTCTCATTCCTCCCATGCGGAATCGTGTGTCCGATGCAATTAACGAAGAGCAACGTCTCTTTATCAGCCTCACCGACGTGGTGATCGACGAGAAGGATCGCTCGGACTTCGTGGCCATTAACAAGAACCTGATCGAGTCCGTCGCAGAACTGTAGCTGCCACAACGCCTCCGGCTTCGTCTCCTCCTCTGCCGTTCTTTCTTGGTTTTCCGTAGCCACCTCCTCTAAGATCGCCCCTCATCATGTCCACCTTCTCACGATTTCTTCCGTTCCTGAAGCCCTACCTGTCCCGCATGGTGCTCGCAGGCCTGCTGGTCATGGGTGTCGCCGCCATCAATCTGGCCCTGCTGCGATTGGCCGGCACCTTGTGGGACATCATTACCGTGCAGCACGACCAGTCCCGAATGACGGACTTAATCACCGTCTTTCTCGGGCTCGTCGTCCTGCAGGGGCTCTGTTCGATGGGCCATAGCTATCTGACTGCGTGGATTTCACAGCGCATCGTCGCCGACTTTCGCCAGCATCTCTTTGCACATCTGCATACATTATCAGTGAGTTTCTTTGCCCGCCGGCGAACCGGCGAACTCCTCTCACGGCTCATGAACGATGTGACGGTCATCCAATCAGTCGTCACCGAAACGCCAATCGACAGTGCGAAACAGCTCGTGACCTTCGTCGGAGGAATCACCTTCTTATTGACAATGAATTGGCGGCTCTGCCTCTTGATCCTGGTTCTGCTCCCTTTGCTCGTCCTCGTGGCCAAGTTCTTCGGGCGAAGGTTGAAATCCCTCTCGACCTCGATTCAAGATCAAACCGCTGCCTTGAGTACCTTGATCGAGGAAGTGATCTCCGGCATCCGGATCGTGAAGTCCTTCGTTCAATCACAGCGCGAAGAGACCAGGTTTGCCGCGCAAGTCGAACTGACCTTGGCGTTGACGATGCGACGGGCCGGCACCATGGCGGTGTTTATTCCCGTCATCAGCCTCCTCACCTTCTCTGCCGCGGCAGCGGTGTTGTGGTACGGGGGAAGCCAGGTCATCGACGGGAGTGTGTCGCCAGGCGATCTCTTTGCGTTCGTCCTCTTTGCCGGAATTCTGATCGGCCCCTTCAGTTCCGCTGCCCGCGTGTTCGCGCAGATCAGGGAGGCACAGGGTGCCACCCAACGGGTGTTCGAAATTCTGGACACACGCTCCGAGGTGAGCGACTCCCCCACGGCTACGCCGCTGTCCACCGTCTCGGGACACATCCGGGCGGAGCACGTCAGCTTTGCCTATGATCCACGCCAACCAGTCTTGACGGATGTGTCGTTCGAAGCCAAGCCAGGCGAACTAGTCGCCATCGTCGGTCCCACCGGCGCCGGAAAGACAACCATGATGAACTTGCTCCACCGCTTCTACGATCCAACTGAGGGGCACATCACCATCGACGGACAAGATCTCCGCCAGGTCACAATGGACAGTTGGTATCGGCAGATCGCGCTGGTCCCGCAAGAGACGATCTTGTTCGGTGGGACGATTCTCGACAATATCCGCTACGGAGATGGGAAGGCCACTCAGGAAGAGGTGGTGGCGGCGAGCCGTGCGGCCCATGCCCACGACTTCATCATGAGCTTCCCGGACCAGTATCAGACCATTGTGGGGGAAAAGGGGATCAATGTGTCGGGCGGACAGCGGCAGCGCATCGCCATCGCCAGGGCCATAGTGAAAAATCCACGGATCTTGTTGTTGGATGAAGCCACCTCTGCCCTTGACAGTGAGTCGGAACGACTCGTCCAGGAGGCGCTGGAACAACTCATGAAAGGCCGAACGACCTTTGTGATCGCCCACCGATTGACGACCATCCAACGAGCTGATCGCATCCTCGTCCTCAACAAAGGGCGGCTCGTGGAAACCGGCACCCATGCCGAACTGATGGACCGTAAAGGGCTCTACCAGTACCTCTATACCCTTCGGCTCATCGAACTCCCCTCCTAACCCGCATGATTCATGAAGCTTCTGCTTCAAACGCCAATGTTCAGGCGAGAGGCGCTAGGCTGGCCTCATCGTACGTCGTTCGTGAAGCGTGAGTGAGACAAGCAAGACGTGCGCGACAGGCGCGACTCGCGAAGATGAAACTTCCAACCCGTCCCGCTTTTCTCGCAAGTCTCGCGCGAACAACGAGATAGGCTTCACGGGTGGCAAGAACGCCAATGGCAGACTGAGTCGATTTCCTGATAGTCTTGTAAGAAAAAGCCTGCTCCGTCGACTATTCTCCTACACGAACCGCTGAGGAGTCCCATGCCACATTCACGCCGAACCGTCCCATCAAACCCAGCCGATCCACCACCGCTCAGCGCGGAACAGCGACGTCTCGATGAAGACGCCCGCCGGCAGGAACATTGGAAACGCTGGGGCCCCTATCTCAGCGAACGGGCCTGGGGAACCGTCCGCGAAGACTACAGCCCGCACGGGACCGCCTGGGAATCGTTCTCTCACGACCAGGCTCGCTCGCGCGCCTATCGTTGGAATGAGGACGGACTGGCCGGCATTTCCGATCGTCACCAATATATCTGCTTCGCCATCGCCCTCTGGAACGGACGAGATCCCATTCTGAAGGAACGGGTCTTCGGCCTCACGGGCAATGAAGGGAATCATGGAGAAGACGTCAAAGAGTATTACTTCTATCTCGATTCGACCCCGACGCATTCCTACATGAAGTACCTCTACAAGTACCCGCAGGCGGAGTTCCCCTATGCGAAGCTCGTCGAGGAGAATCGTCGACGGGGCCGGCGGGACTTGGAATACGAACTGATCAACACCGGCGTCTTCGACGAGAATCGCTACTTCGACGTCGTCGTAGAATATGCCAAGGCTTCTCCCGAGGATCTGCTGATCCGCATTCACGTCGTCAACCATGGGCCCGATCCCGCTGAACTGACACTCTTGCCGACCCTCTGGTTTCGGAACACGTGGTCCTGGGGGCTCGACGCGCGCCGGCCGCGAATGCGTGAAGGAGAAGCCGCCAAGGGCATGAGCGTCATCGAGCTGGACCACGAGTACTACGGCCGACGGCGCCTCTGGTGCGAGCGACAGCCGACGTTGCTGTTCACGGAGAACGAGACAAACACCAGGCGGCTCTACGGCGATGCGGAGGGGTCCCGTTATGTAAAAGACAGCTTTCATGATTACGTGGTACAGGGCGACAAAGAAGCGGTGAACCCCGACAAGATCGGCTCGAAAGCCGCTGCTCACTACACCCTCTCATTGGCTCCTGGCGCATCGGACACCATCCATCTTCGCTTGACGAACGACGATGGCGAGAAGGGTCTCACGCGCGAGGCTTTCAACGCCACGTTCACGCAGCGGATTCAGGAGGCCAATGAGTTCTACAACGAACTCGCGCCGCCCGGCCTCTCTGAAGACGCGCGGCGCGTCCAGCGGCAGGCGTTTGCCGGCCTCCTCTGGAGCAAGCAGTTCTATCATTACGACGCCAATCGATGGCTGAAGGGCGACCCGACTGGGTCCGAACCGCCCAGAGAGCGGCTCCATGGACGCAACTCGGATTGGACGCATCTCTACAACGAAGACGTCATCTCCATGCCGGACAAGTGGGAGTATCCCTGGTATGCCGCCTGGGATCTCGCATTCCACTGCATCCCGCTGGCGTTGGTGGATGCGACCTTTGCCAAGGAACAGCTGATCCTGATGCTGCGTGAGTGGTACATGCATCCTAACGGCCAGATTCCCGCCTACGAATGGGCGTTTGGAGATGTGAATCCTCCCGTGCATGCGTGGGCCGCTTGGCGCGTCTACAAGATCGAGAAGAAGCGGAAGGGTGTGGGTGATCGCGTCTTCTTGGAGCGCGTGTTTCACAAATTGCTCTTGAATTTCACCTGGTGGGTGAATCGCAAGGATACCGAGGGCAAGAACATCTTCCAGGGCGGATTCCTGGGCCTCGACAACATCGGGGTCTTCGACCGCAGCGCACCCTTGCCGACCGGCGGCCACATCGAACAGTCTGATGCAACGAGCTGGATGGGCATGTATTGCCTCAACATGCTCTCGATCGCGTTGGAACTGGCCCGAGAAAATCGGGCGTATGAGGACGTCGCCAGCAAATTCTTTGAACACTTCGTCTACATCTGCCGGGCCATGAACAACATCGGCGCCGAGAAAATCGAGTTGTGGAACAAAGAAGACGGATTTTTCTACGACGTCCTGCACCTTCCGGACGGGCAGACGTTTCCCTTGAGGGTGCGGTCACTGGTCGGGTTGATCCCGCTCTTTGCAGTTGAAACGTTGGATTCTGAACTGATCGATAGCCTTCCCCGATTTAAACACCGGATGCAGTGGTTCATTGAAAACCGGCCCGACTTCAGCGCGCATGTGGAAACACAATCACATGACGGGGAGGTTCGGCGGTTTCTCTCGCTGGTCAACCGGACGCGGTTGAAATCGGTCCTGCGCTACATGCTGGATGAAGAGGAATTCCTCTCTCCGTTTGGTATCCGTGCCCTTTCGCGCTACCACAAAGATCACCCCTATCTGCTGTCGGCGATGGGCATGGACTATCGAGTGGACTATGAGCCGGCCGAATCGAGCACAGGACTCTTCGGCGGCAATTCGAACTGGCGTGGTCCGATCTGGTTTCCCGTCAACTATCTGCTCATCGAATCGCTCCAGAAGTTCCATTACTTCCTCGGCGACGACTATACAGTCGAATGTCCGACCGGCTCTGGTCGGACCATCCCCTTGAACGAAGTTGCCGCGGAATTGTCACGGCGGCTCACCCACATCTTTCTCCGCGACCAAACCGGACGACGCCCCGTCTTCGGAGGCACCGCCAAGTTCCAGGAAGATCCCCTCTGGCGAGATGCGGTTCCCTTTTACGAATACTTCCATGGAGACAACGGCGCAGGCATCGGCGCGAGTCACCAAACGGGCTGGACGGGATTAGTGGCGAAACTGATTCTGCAGTCGGGGGAGTAGGGCGGCACAGATTGGGCGGTCTTCTTGCTCGCGCAACGCGCGGCCTGTCGGGAAACGAGGCGTCTCGGCGCCGCGAGGGCGGGCGGGTGAGAACGGGGAGAAGGCCCTCGTTGGACGCGCGCAGTGTAAGACCACCCAATCCGCGCCGCCAGTGAAGGTGAGTAATAATGAAGATTGACAAAGAAGAGTGCCGGAATCTCGATCGAGCCTTGAGCCTTGAGTGGTTGGAGACCAACGGTCGCGGTGGGTTCTCGTCCGGCACAGTCGCGGGCGCAAATACACGCCGCTACCATGCGTTGCTACTGACGGCTCGCAAGCCACCGAGTGAACGGTTTGTCTTCGTAAATCACCTCGAAGAATGGATCGATATCGAAGGCCAATCCTATCCGCTCTCGACCAATCTCTACCCCAACGCCATTCACCCGGAAGGGTACAAACAATCCACGGGCTTCACGACAGACCCCTGGCCAACCTGGACCTATGACTGCCACGGCACGGTCGTGCAACGAGAAGTCTCCTGCGTACGCGACCGCGACCTGGTGGTAATCCGATGGACACTCGCCGGGAAGACCAAGAAGGCGATCATCCTGCGCGTGCGGCCGATGGTGAGTGGGCGCGACTATCACGCAACCCATCACGTGAACGACAGTCTGGCCACCACCGCCACCACATTAACTGACGGACTCGTGTCCTGGCGCCCCTACGCCGGATTGTCATCGGTGCAGGCGTTCCAGAACGGAAGGTATCGCCATGACCCGATGTGGTTTCGAACTGTTCAATTTCTAGCTGAACAACAACGAGGGCTCGATTTCGAAGAAGATTGGTGGTCCCCTGGTGAGTTCACCTACCAGCTCAATCATGGAGTCGCCGCAACCTTGGTCCTCACCACCGAGTCAATCGACTCGGTGGATGTTGCGGTTCTGACCGAGGGTGAACGGAAGAGACGAACCGTTCTTCGAGCTGCAGCCCCAACTACTGATCCATTGGCTGGCGAACTCTGGTGCGCTGTGGAGGCCTATCTCTCGGCACGAGGCAGACAGCAGACCGTCATTGCCGGCTATCCCTGGTTCACCGACTGGGGACGAGACACCTTCATCTCGCTGCCGGGACTCTGCCTGGTGACAGGCCGGTGGGAGATAGCCTGGCAAACCATCGAATCGTTCGCCGCGCATATCTCGCAGGGCATGGTCCCGAACCGTTTCCCTGACACCGGCGAGCAGCCGGAGTACAACACGATTGACGCATCACTCTGGTTTGTCCACGCAATTGAACGGTATTTCGTCTACAGCAAAGACGAGACGCGCGTCCGTGCAGTGGCCTGGCCTGCGGTGAAACACATCATCGACGGCTATCGGCAAGGCACTCGCTACCACATCCATATGGATGAAGACGGGCTCATCGCCGGAGGCGTGCCTGGCGTGCAACTCACGTGGATGGATGCGAAAGTCGGCGACTGGGTCGTCACGCCGCGTCATGGAAAGCCGGTCGAGATTCAAGCGCTGTGGGCAAGGACTTTGGAAATCGGAGAACGTTTTGCCACGAAATTCGGCGAGCCGGCTTATGCGGTGCGCTGCCGAGAGGATCGGACGCGAGCCGTGGCGTCCTTCCACACGAAGTTCTGGAACAAAGCAGGTGGATTTCTCTACGACGTGATCGACGGACCAGAAGGCAACGATGCGTCGATTCGTCCCAATCAAATCTACGCGGTCGCCCTCTGCGACGACCTGGTGACCAAGGAACAGGCCGAGCAGATCCTCCGGGTCGTGGAGGACCATCTGCTCACGCCGGTGGGGCTGCGAACTCTCTCGCCAAAGGACAGCCGCTATCGCCCGCGGTACGAAGGCGCGGTCGTGGAGCGAGACGGGGCCTACCATCAAGGTACGGTCTGGCCGTTTCTGCTAGGACCGTTTGTCACCGCCTGGTGGAAGGTCAACGGCAAGAGCTTGGCGAAGAACAGACAGGCGCGGGCATTTCTCAACGGGCTGGAGGGGCATCTCCATGACGCATGTCTCGGCCAAGTCTCGGAGATTTTCGATGCAGAGGCACCGCACCACGCACGGGGTTGCTTCGCGCAGGCATGGTCGGTTGCAGAACCGATGCGCGCCTTGATCGAAGACCTCGGCATCACGGCCGGTATCCAGCCAGCCACATCGAACACACCCTAACGGCTCGCAACAACGTGGCGAAGCCCGCCCCGATATCCTTCGGGGCTTCGTGCTTACATCCCGATCGTTTCGATCACCTGCATGTCTTCAGCGGTGAGGGTAAGCTGTTCAGCTTGGAGATCATCTTTCATATGTTGCGGGTTCGTGGTGCCGGTCAACGGGAGCATCCCGACCTGCATCGCAAACCGAAAGACGACTTGTGCGAGACCAGTCCCTAACCGTTGGGCGATGGCCCGAATGCCTGGATCAGCAAAGACTTCTCGATTGGCAGTCAACAGCGAAAAGCCTTGATAGATGATCCCATTGGCCCGGCAGATCTCCCGCACTTCTTTGTCCCATCCGAGTGCGGCATAACAACGGTTTTGTACCACCATGGGTTTCACCGCCGCCCGAGCACAGAGCTGGGTGACCTGCCCAGCCGTGACATTGCTGATTCCGATCATCTTCGTTCTCCCTGACTGATAAAGCCCTTCGATGGCGGCCCACACCTCCCAGTCCGCACCTCCCAATCCCTGCCTCTGATAGGGCCCGTGCAACACATAGGAGTCCAGATACTCGGTGTGCAGGTGGGCCAACGAGCTGTCGAAGGACTGTGTCACTTGAGTGGTGAGGTTGGCCGAGGCATCGTAGGGGGTACGATGGTCCTGGCCATTCGTCGGCGTAAACTTGGTTTGAAGAAAGAGGCGATCTCGCGAGACCTCTTGCCGCGCAAGGGCCAGCAGGGCCTCCCCCACCAGGGCTTCCTGGTAATGGATTAGTTGGTTGGCCGTATCGATGGCCGTGAAGCCCGCTGCCACGGCTAACTGCACCAGTTGCGTCGTGGCCTCTTTTTTCCACGCCGTGCCATACATGAACGAAGGAACCGGTACATTGTTATAGGCGGTCAAGGACATGCTGTGTTCTCCAAGATGAACAGAATGCTGTTAAGCCACATTATTCATGAATGCCGTCGCGAGGCATTTGAGACCGAAGCCCGCCTGGGCGAGAGGATCGGACGGCGTAGCAGGTATTCATGAATAGTCCGGGTTAGGGCCCGGTTTGAGACGACGTACGGTTGGCGGTGCTCTGCAAATCCATATCGAGCAGGACCGCACTGCCGGGTTCCTTGGGATCGAGTCGGATCGGCATCCGATCGACAACCAGTTTGACCAACGGCACCGCGACGATGTGCGGAGCCTTGCCCGAGGGGTTGGAATAGAGCCCGAGCCGGACATTCTTCGCCCGCTGACTCGCCGTCAGCTGAGGCTTGAGGTTTGCCTCCACGAATCCCACCAGCATCCCACTGCCATCGGCGAGCTTATGGATCTCGTAGGCATTGGAGACGGGCGGCAGCTGTTCCAACGGGAGATCCGGACTCTGCGTGATCAAGGCCAATCCCAGCAGCTTTGGGGTAATAAAGCCAAAGCTCCCCGTTGGCGCGACCGAGAAGCGGATCACCGAGGTGTCGGAACTGAGTTCAGACACCCCGTTTTTGACCCGCAATTGACGCCGTAACTCCACTTCACTTCCAGCCGCCTCGATAAAGACCGCCGCCGGTGCAGCTTTTTGCACGGGGAACACCTCCGTCTTGCCTCCTTGTGCCGCGTCGAGCGAGGCCGGAACAAGGCTCATGACGGTCAGGACAAGCAGGGGGCCGGCGATTAGGTAGAGGACAGGCCGGGGTCGAGTCAATCGTGAAATGGTCTCAGACATGGGCACTGGTTCTCCTTGTGAGGCGATTGACTTGACGGAGGATTGTAGGAAAGTGGTTGTCGAAAATCAAACCGGAATTGTGACGGGTGGCACCGCGAAACGGCGGGCTAAGGCATTTCTTCGCCACGTGATGATGGATTGCAAGGCCTGACCCTCAATTTTTCTGGACCGACTCATTCCTTCGAGTCAAATCCCGCGGGACGTGGCGATGACGTTCTCTCTTCTCCGCCGGATTGGCGCTGCAGTGTATAGATGATTCTCGCGCCCGGCTTGAATGTGAGGTAGTACCACATCCATTCCGACATCACTCGCACGCGACTGCGGAACTCGATCAGTAAGAAGATATGAACCGCGCACCAGAGCAACCAGGCGGCCAGTCCGGACAGGCGCAATCGGCCGATCTGCGCCACGGCTTGTGCGCGTCCGATGGTAGCCAGCATGCCTTGATCCGCGTAGACAAATGGCCGGCGCTGGTCCGGAGCGGTCTCCTGACGAATAAGCATCGCGACATAGCGGCCTTGCTGCACGGCGACGGGAGCTAATCCCGGCAAGGGGTTCCCGTCCGGACCGGCACAATGCGCGGCATCTCCGATGACAAAGATCCAGGAGTCGCCTGGAATCGTGAGATCCCGTTGAACATTGATCCGACCGGATCCGTCCTGGGGGACTGCGAGCGAGGTCAGAAGCGGCGATGCCTTGTTGCCTGCCGCCCAGACGATACTCGTGGATCGAACGAATTCGCTTCCAATCATCATGCCATCGGCGCGGATCTCACTCACCGGGCTGTTGAGCTTGATCGTGACGCCCATGCGTTCGAGCGCGGTAGCAGCTTTCGCTGACAGGTCGGGGCTGAACCCGGGCAGAATGCGAGAGCCGCCTTCCACGAGCAGAATGGCGAGATCATCGAGACGCAAGTTCGGAAAATCCGGCCCCATGGCCTTCCGTCCGATCTCCGCCAGCGCGCCGGCCAACTCTACGCCGGTGGGACCTCCCCCCACGATCACGAAGGTGAGGGGATCCCGTGTGCCGGTGGCGATTCGTCGTCGTTCGGCCTCCTCGAATGCCAGCAGCATCTTCTCGCGAAGGTAGACCGCGTCGGCTAGGGTCTTGAGCCCGGGCGCGGCCTGCTCCCATGCGTCGTGCCCGAAATAAGAGTGCCGCGAACCGGGTGCTACGATGAGGACATCGAACGCAATCGGCGCGCCGACCTGCAACCGCACGAGATGAGCTGCACGATCAATGGACAGGACTTCATCCATGACCACGCGAACATGCGGGTGCCGCCGAAAGATAGTGCGTAACGGCCAGGCGATATCACCGGGAGATAGCGCGGCAGTGGCCACCTGGTAGAGCAACGGTTGAAAAAGGTGATGATTGGTGCGGTCGATGAGCAGTACGTCGGTATCACGCAGCGATTGCGCGGCCGCGAGGCCTCCGAAACCGCCCCCGATGATGACGACCTGTTTGTGAGGCATGAAAGGGAACCAGAGACAGGCTACGTATCAGAGAGGCAGGTGTCAACTTTCGGAGGGACCGACGCCGCGAGCCGCGAAACGGGGGCTGACACTGCATGCTTACTTCCGGCCGGTGGATGATCGACAGGCGCTTAGTTCCAGCGGTTCAATTTCAC
>CAZPWD010000034.1:1753-16290 GCA_964590025.1 uncultured Nitrospira sp. | reverse complement strand
ACCCTGGTCAATGAGTTCGGCGACGCCTACGTCATGACCACGAAGAACGATCGGTTCACTGTGGCCCGCCGATCGACGGGCGAAGTCGTGATCATGGGACGAACGATTCGTCTCGTTCATACGCTGATCCCCATCAAAGCCGATCCTATTCCCGCTCCGCTTGGTTCCGACGAACAACTTGTCGCCACACTTGAGCAGCAGGACCATCTCTCGGTCTGGACGGCTGAAGAGCCAGTCCGAAGATCCAAGATACACCTCCCCAAGCAGGACGATCACTGCACCGCTATCCGCATCGAGCGCGGCGGTACCCTCTCGGCTGAATCACTCAGCACCACGATCAAAGCCGGCTCGATATACAACGCGCCATATACACATTATCGCCTGCGTTGGACGATTCGCCCTCCACACGCGAACAACGCCGCTGCCGCCGGCCGCTCGCAACACTTGACGGACCGGCGCGCCTTCGCATACCAGCTCTTTACCCATTTGAAAAATCTACAGGCGACGCATCGGCACATGCTCACTATGTTCCTCCGCAATGTGGAACTGGCGCAGGAAAATATCCAACTGAAGCAGGAGCTGTCCGCGCAGCAAGAAACCGGCGGCATCATCGGCAAGAGCGCTCCGCTTCAAGATCTTCTTTCAGTGATCAGAACCATTGCTCCCTCGGACACAACCGTGTTGGTAACCGGAGAAACAGGGACGGGGAAGGAACTCGCCGCCCGTTTGATCCATCAACTGAGCCGGCGCAAGGACCGACGCTTCGTGGCTGTGAATTGTGGAGCACTGCCCGAAACGCTCTTGGAAAGTGAGCTGTTCGGTCACGAGAAAGGTTCGTTCACCGGGGCGGTGGCCCAAAAGAAAGGGAAGTTCGAACTGGCAGAAGGCGGCACGCTGTTTCTCGATGAGATCGGAGACATTTCGCCCGCGGTGCAGGTGAAATTGCTACGAGTTCTTCAAGAGCGAGAGTTTCAGCGCGTCGGAGGAACGAGCGATCTTAAAGCGAACATCCGGCTGATCGCCGCCACTAATCGAGACCTCCTGGCGATGATGGAGCAGAACCAGTTTCGACAAGACCTGTTCTATCGTTTGAATGTCATTCAGCTCTATGTCCCGGCCTTGCGGGAACGTCCGGAGGATATTGCTGAACTCACCCAGCATTTCGTCCAGCGATTCGCCGAGAAAACCGGAAAATCCATCGCAGGCTTGACGCCTGACGCGTTGAAACTCTGTCTGTCATATAAATGGCCGGGCAACATCCGTGAACTGGAGAATGTCATGGAGCGAGCCGTGACGTTGGCGCCGGAAGGCAAGAAGTGGATTGCTCCTGACCTGCTCCCGAACAATCTACGTTCGACTACGGAATCGGCACCTTCGCTCGATCTTGCCGAGATGGTGGACCGTGTTGACTGGAGTGCCCTGCTTAAAACCCTGGAGACGCGAGGATCGCTCACCGGGCTCTTGAACTACCTCGAATGGACCATCACGCGCCGCGCCGTCGCCGAGTATGGCGGCAACAAGAGCCACGCCGCGAAGGTCCTCGGGCGCACCTACCGCTGGTTGCGGAAACTCGAAAGCGAGATGACGAACAGAAAGCCACCGACTCCTCGGTCCGCGCCGGACTCCTGACACATCCTCACGTTACACTTTCCAAACGTATCCACTCTTCTCAGTCCAACATGAACAAGAGTTCAGTCTCCATGAACGGGTATTCATAATCTTGGTTGAAGCGAGCTCTACGTAACCTTTCCATTGTTCGCCCTCAAACTTCAGCCACTTTCCTTCCCAAGACCGCATTATCACGCGAACTTAGATCAACGAAGCCATTGAGGCGCCAGGAGAATGCTGAGCACGATCAAGTGTGGCACGCGATTTGACATCCTTCCAGCAATAACGGGCCTATGGCCCACGAGTGGAAGGAGGGTGTCATGATCCGGCCAAATGAAATCCAGGAGACGTACCTTCGAGCTGCCACAGACTTTTGGAATTGCAAGTCGATGCGGAATCTGTGCTCCGGCAAGCTCCCACAAGATGACCTCTGCGACTTTATCAGTAACGTCTTTCGGACCCATTTCAATTCCCCATACATTCTGGCCTTCCTTTTCTCGTCATTGCCCTCTCACACGTCGGGGCTGCTCAGAGACAATTTGCTCGAAGAGCTTGGGCTGACGTCTGGCGGCTCTGCTCACCCACCCCTTCTCGTGGACTTGGCTAAAGGTGCAGGATTCACAGAGGTCGAAGTTTCCAAGCTTGTGAGCGAGTCTCAAGAACAGGTTAGACAGTTCTGTTCGACGCCCATGCCGTTTCCAACGTTACGGGATCTCATCTTGTCCGTGCTATTGGAAACTGAGGCGTTCGAGTTCCTGTTATCCAGATATGCTGCCTCTATTGGAGCCACGCTGAACGAGCGGTACGGGCTGACCAGGCAGGCTGTTCGATGGTTTGATCTCCATGCGGAAGCGGATATTCGCCATGCCGAAGAAGGGATCCGAGTGATCACCGACTTCCTAGCTTTTTACCGGGTCGGCAAAGACGAATTCGAAAAGATTCGCGGAGCCACGTTCCACACCAACGTGTTCCTCAAGCGATACTTTCCTAAAGCGCTCAGCACAACGCGCACGCCCCAGCTTGAGCGGGTACCGATATGAAACTCATGACCATCAGCATCTACCAACTCTGCATTCCATTTACACGACCGTTTCGCCATGCGCGATGTCTCCGGCATGCGAGTGACGCCGTGATCGTACGAGTCGAAGACCGCGAAGGCGTGCGAGGTTATGGCGAAGGGCTTCCGAGGCCTTACGTGACCGGGGAGCATGTCTCTTCCATGATTGGATTTATCAGAACCCGCCTCGCTCCAAGCTTGTTCGTGTTGGAATTCGATTCTCAATGTGATCCCTTCGAATGGGTGAAACGCATATCGGTGAAGTGGGCTGACGACCATCGTGTGCAGACAGGCATCCCCCCCTGGCATGCGGCGTTTTGCGCCGTGGAGTTGGCGCTATTGGACTGGGCTCTTCGTCGTGATGACAGATCCTTAGCCGATTACCTGATTCCGGAGAGGACCCGGGTGACATATAGCGGGGTCGTTTCCGCTGAATCGCCGGAGGACGCCGCTTCCCTTGCCAGACGCTTCGTTACGCACGGCATCACCCACCTCAAGGTCAAGATCGGCGTCGATGACGACAAAGCGAGGCTAGAAGCGATTCGGGACGCAGTCGGTCCATCGTGCGAACTTCGGGCGGACGCGAATGGAGCATGGACAGCAGGGCAGGCCGTGAGGCAGTTGACCAGGCTTCAACCTTACCGGTTGGCCTGCATTGAGCAGCCTGTGGCCGGCGACGATGTCGACGGGCTGATTCGTGTCAAACAGGAATGCGGGATATCGGTGATGGCTGATGAATCCCTTGTGACACGGGACCAAGCCATGAACCTAGCCGCCAGGAGCGCTTGCGATCTGTTCAACGTTCGGATCTCGAAGTGCGGGGGAATTGTTCGCTCCTTGGACATCGCCGCGATTGCTCGAGCCCATGGGATAAGAGTGCAGGTCGGTGCCCTGGTTGGCGAAACTGCCATTTTGTCTGCGGCGGGCCGGCACCTGGTGGCCTCTCTGCCCGACGTCGCCTATGCCGAGGGGTCCTTCGGTACCAAACTCCTCTCGGAAGACATCGCCAAGGAAGACCTCGCGTTCGGGTTCGGCGGAGAGGCGCCCATACTAAATGGGAAGGGCTTGGGCGTGACAGTGCAGGAACACACACTGGACCGCTTCGCAGTCCAAAAGATTATCTTGAACCGGTAGGTGCCCGATGTTCGCGAAATATGCCTTGGCGTTCCTTGGTCAGCGGCTTTGGCGCCAATTTGAACCATTGACGGTCAGCCCACGGGCAACTCAGGAACAATGGCTCATGTCGATGCTCCACCGGAACCAGAACACAATGTTCGGGCGCGCTCACAGCTTCGCTGAAATCCGTTCGTTGGAGGATTACCGCACCTCAGTCCCTTGGGGTGATTATGAGTCCATTCGTCCCTATGTTCAGGCGATCCTAGAGGGGAAGGAGCGCGTCTTAACCGCCGAGGCGACGGTCATGTTCAACCTGACCAGCGGCACGACCGACAAACCAAAACTGATCCCCGTCACGAGATATGCCGCGAGCATGAACGCCCGTTTGACCACACTCTGGCTGTATCGAACCCTGGTCGATCACCCGCAGTTCCTTGATCGAAGCTTTCTCTTTCTGGCCAGTCCCCCAGTGGAAGGGTACACGCCAGGCGGTCTTCCTTATGGATCGGCGAGCGGCCTCGCACTGACAACCGCTCCCTGGCTGCTCAAGCGACAGCACGCAATCTCTGATGCGATCCTGGACATCAAAGACTACGAAGCCAAGTACTACCTCACCATGCGGTTGGCGCTGGAACACCACCTGTCGTTTATCATAACCCCCAACCCCAGCACATTGATCCGACTAGCAGAGACCGCCGATACACGAAAAGAGGAGATCCTCCGAGACATCCAGAACGGGACTCTGTCCCGCAGCTTGGATCTGTGTGCCAACATTCGGGAAAGCTTGAAGAGCTGCCTCCGGCCAAACCCCCGACGGGCGCATGAGCTGGCCCGTTACGTTGAGCAACACACTATCCTGCGCCCCCGCGACTACTGGCCTAACCTGCAAGTAATCGCTTGCTGGAAAGGCGGAACCCTTGGGTTCCAACTTGCGAAGCTCGATCAGTGGTTTCACCCAGGCACGCCGGTTCGAGACTTAGGGTACTTGGCGAGCGAAGCGCACAGCTCGCTTCCGATCAGCGATAGTGGAGCGGAAGGCCTGCTTGCCATTCACACTAATTTCTACGAATTTATCCGCGAAGAGGAACGAGACAAGGCTAATCCTCGCGTCTTGACCTGCGACGAGCTTCGGACGGGCGAGAGCTACTACATCCTCCTGACCACAGCAGGGGGTCTATATAGGTATGACATCAACGATGTCATTCGGGTCACCGGTTACTACCGCAACACACCGGTGATCGAGTTTCTCCGGAAGGGTCGCGATATGGCGAACTTGACCGGCGAAAAGGTGCATGTGACACAGGTGATTCAGGCCGTGCAGCAGTCGCAAGATGATACTCAGATCTGTCTACGCCACTTCCGCGCCGTGGCCGATGCAATTCAGTGCCGGTATGAGTTCATGGTCGAATTCGAGGAGACCTGTCCGAGCACAGATAGGCTCTCAGTCTTTCTTGATCGGCTTGACACGGTTCTCGGCCAGGTGAACGTCGAATATTTCCAAAAGCGTCGTTCAAGGAGACTGGGGCCGCCATGCCTGCACGTGATGAAACATGGCTGGTTTGAGCAGACCGTACGCGGAAGACTCCAACAAGGCGCCCGGGACGCTCAACTGAAACCAAGCCTTCTGACCGAGACGAAAGAGGGCACGGAAGACATTCTCTTGACAATCGAACGGTGAGTCCGACGGATTTCACGGGGTTTGCACCATGCGGAAGCGCAGACCAAGCGCCACTGCTCATGTCATCGCGTGCAGTACTGTCTTCCTTTCACACGAGCCGCGATATGCGCACCTCGTCCCCGCTCTGACTGTAGAGACCAGCACCTGGTTTATGCGAGCTTGGTCACCCGTTTCACGGCGACTCATCGGCCTGATGGAGCAGCACTGGTTTCGGGTGGTGGTGGCCGCGCTGGAACGCGCGGTGGTTCCCGGCATTATGCTTCATTACCTGCTGCGTAAGCGTTGGATCGAAGACCGCGTGCGAGCCTGCTTGGCCGAGGGCGTGGACCAGATCGTCACCCTGGGCGCCGGGTTCGACACTTTGGCGTTGAGGCTTCATCGCGAGTTTCCGCACGTTCTCTTCTTCGAGATGGACCATCCGGCCACTCAACAGGTGAAGAGACGGGCCTCGGAGAGTCGGAGCATGCTCGACGCAAACATCCACTTTATTGCTGCGGACCTCACCCAAGAGAGTTGGGAGAGAGCACTCTTGTCCAAATCAGATTTTCTCAACCAGGCCAACACGCTGGTCATCGCGGAAGCGGTTCTGATGTACCTTCAACCCAACGATCTGGATGCCATCTTCAAGTTCCTGCGCGAGCACACGGATCAGCATTCTCGGTTTCTGTTCACGTTCATGGAGCCCACGGACGCCGGCAAAATCTCCTTCCGCAATGCGACGTGGCTCCTCGATTCCTGGCTACGGTGGCGAGGGGAACCGTTCACATGGGGTGTGAGGCGTGAAGCATTGTCGAGCTATCTCCACGAGCGCGGTTTCTCGCTCCAACAACTAGCCACAACCGAGACATTTCGCCGGCGGTACTGCAGCCCCGCGCTCTCAGCCATTCCGCTGGCAGAAGGCGAATATGTCTGCCTAGCCGAACGATCAGATTCCGCAACCAGCTCAATGCGCTCCCCAAAGTACGTCTGCATAGAGCAGTCCGCATTCCCTAATACCAGCCCGTTGTGTCCTCCACACACTGTGAACAGCAGTTCCATCGCTATGAATCACCGTTCATGACTTTGCGCTTGCCGGGTCGGATCGGAAATTCCTTCTTATTCACTCTTCCGCACTTGACGCTCCCGATAAGTCTCCATCAGTGGCCAACTTACGGAGAATCTGCACAACCGGCATCACCGCATCTCGATCACGTTCTCTGCTGGCACGCGAATTGATCTACACCTCTCCAGTCAGTGATGCGATCCAGAGCGGCATTGCCGTAAGCACCAAAGGAGTTGGACCATGAATCAGAAATCGTTTTGGCTAGTAATCATTACAGTTGGGATTCTCACGCTAGTAGGGTGCAACGTATACCTCGCTGCGAGTCAGCCGCCGAAAGTTGATCTCGACGCTTTCTCTCAAAGTGGCGTGACTCGAGACGTGATCGTGGCGGAACGCGGGACTCCAACCTCGTCAGTAATGCATGAAAACGGAACTCGGACCGACGTGTATGAGTTCTATAAAGTCTCTGCGACCGGTTGGAAGGTCGTGAGCGTGGCGTTTCATGCCAGCACGGATGTTTCACCGTTGCTTTTGGGGGAGATTATCGGGACCCTTCGAGATGGCCATTCGAGGGGACAAGCTGTCAGCCCGCTTACAGGAAGGCATACCACATGTCAACTGATTATCGGCGTGTGAATGAGTACCTTGAGCGTTTGCTACGCAACCGCAGCCTTGGAGAACTGGAATGGCGACTGGAGCCGAAGAGTGGCAGTCCTTCGTCTAGGGTACCGAATGGCCTCCGTCTCGTTGCTGCGTCAGTTGAGCAACGATGGGCGGACCTGTCGAACGGAAATGGCTGCCAGGAAATCCTCTTGGACCCGCAAACCCGGTCGCACATGGAGCGGTACGAGCACAACGTCGAGAACTTCATTGGGACCGTCAAGGTGCCAGTTGGGCTCGCAGGGCCCTTGCGGGTCAACGGACTGTCCGCTCAAGGCGACTATTACGTGCCCCTGGCGACAACCGAAGCGGCGTTGGTGGCTTCCTACAGCCGCGGATCGCAGATGATCAGTGAGGCTGGCGGTTGCACAGTGGCGGTGCTCAATGAAGGGATGAGCCGGGCGCCCGGCTTTGCGTTCACCAACCTACGTGAGGTCGGGCTCTTCGTCACCTGGGCTTCGTCCCAATTCGATGAATTCAGGCGTCAGGCCGCCTCCACGACTCGCTACGGCAAACTTGTGGATATGCGAGTTTCGGTTGAGGGGAACCACGTCTACCTGATCTTTGAGTTTCTGACCGGTGACGCCGCAGGCCAGAACATGGTGACCATCGCCACCGAGACCATCTGCGCATATATCAATGCCCATGCTCCAGTGCGTCCGCGCCACTTCATCATCGAGGCCAATTTATCGGGCGACAAGAAGGCGTGCGCCCAGTCTTTCCTCTCGGTACGCGGCAGGAAGGTCTCGGCCGAAGTCGTCCTCCCGGCCGAGTTGGTGGAGCGGCGCCTGCATGTTTCACCTGACCGAATTGTGGACAGCTGGCGCATGTCGGCCATCGGAAGCGCATTGAGCGGCGCGATCGGACTACAGGGGCAGTTCGCCAACGGTCTGGCCGCGCTTTACATTGCCTGCGGGCAGGATGCTGCCTGTGTAGCCGAGTCCGCGGTCGGAGTGACCCGCTTTGAAGTGGTTGACACAGGCTCCCTCTACGCTGCCGTGACCCTGCCCAATCTGGTGGTTGGGACGATAGGGGGCGGCACGGGTCTTCCCAGTCAACAGGCTTGCCTTCAGATTCTGGGACTCTCCGGCCCGGAGAAGGCTACGGCATTCGCCGAGGTCTGCGCTGCTCTCTGCCTGGCCGGGGAACTGTCTCTTGCCGGGGCGCTGAGTGCTGGCGAGTTTGCTCGCGCGCATCAATGCTTGGCCCGGAGGCGGCGAATCACCAAGATCGCAGAGCGAGTAGTCGGTGACTCAACGATCGCCGACACGCGCTGCGGGCCAGACCGGGTCATGCAGGTCCCGGAGGAACTTTATACATGAGGATCACGGTCGTCTTAAATCCACGCTCGCGGAATGGCAAAGAAGGATCCCTTGCGTCCGTTTTGGAAGAGAAGTTTGGCCGTTCACTCGCGGGGATCAAGGTGGCGGCTGATCCTCGGCACGCAAGCGACATCGCTCGCGAGGCGGCTGAAGAAGGAGTCGATACAGTGGTTGTAGTCGGGGGGGACGGATCTATCAATGGCGTTCTTGACGGCCTGCTTGGCACTGGGACCGCACTGGGGATTATCTCGAGTGGAACGGCGAACGACCTGGCTACGTTCTACCACATTCCGCGTGAGGTTCCGCAAGCCTGTGACGTGATCCTCGAACGGCGGCTCCAGCGGGCCGACGTCATCGCTGTCAACGGACACCATTACGTCACGACCGGTGGCCTGGGCCTGCCGGCTCGTGTGGCCGAAATGGTGAACGAGGTCAAACGACGTGACGCAATGATCAAAGGGCTGACACACCTGCTTGGAAGCCGGCTATACATCCTCGCGACGTTATACGCGCTTATGAGAGGAGACCTGACGTCCCATTGGTTGACCATTCAAGCGAATGGGAGTTGCTTCAGCTCGAACCCATTGGGCTTGGTGATTACGAATCTGCCCTTTGTGGCCCGACATTTCCGGATAGCGCCTGGCGCGGCCAATAATGACGGCGCGTTCGATGTCTGTCTCATTGAGAAATCACCAAATCGCCTGCGAGATCTTGCGACCATGCTGCAACTGCTCGCCGGTCGACATGTTCGGTCGCCATTCATAAAGACATGGCGGGCTCAGGAGTTGGTTATCACATCCCAGAATCCACTCACCTTCTTCGGAGACGGGGAAGTCCTGCAGACGGAACGAACATTCAGGGTCCGAGTTCACCCGAATGCCCTGAACGTGGTTGTGCCATGAGGGTCGTGTTTAAGAACACTGTGATACCGGGAGGGCGAAACGCGCAACTGGCGATGGCAGCGACAGTGCAAAGAGTCCTACGGACCGTGAAGCTCGACCTGCCGAGACCGGGCTATCGGGGGCGGATGCGGATCTACTTCGCGGCAATGTACCCGATCACGCTGCACCTGGTGGTGTCGGCCCTTCTCTGTATTGGGCTGTTGGGCTTGTTGGGCAGAGTCCACAAGGTGAAGGCACCGAGTCTTGATGTGGTCAGCATCCTCGGCATCTGGAGCATCTTCGCCGTGAAGCTGATGATCCGGCTGATGGATGAACTGAAGGATAAAGAGACAGACTTCAAATTTTTCCCTGACCGTCCGCTGCCTTCAGGAAAGGTGCAGGAATCCGACATCACATTCACTCTCTGGATCGTGATCGCCCTGTATCTTGCTGCCAACTTGTGGGCCGGCCAGGCGTTCTGGATGGCCGTGATCGTGTTCAGCTACACGTGCCTGATGTTCAAAAAATTCTATATTCCGGATCTCCTCGACAGGAGCCTCTTGCTTACAGTTGCGACGCACAATCCGCTCATCCCAATCATGCTCGTGTACGTGTTTACGCTGTTTTCCGTCCAGAGCGGAATACCGTTACGCACGCTCAATTGGCCGGCTGCTTTGGCAATCATTGTGATGTACTGGGCAATGTTTTTCTCCCAGGAGGTGGCCCGCAAGATTCGGGCTCAAGAGGATGAGAACGCCTATGTGACCTACTCCCAACTTTGGGGCCCACGGGGCGCTGTGGCGATCGCCGGAGGCGCGGAGACGATCACTTGCGCTCTCGGACTTTACTTCTTCTGGTCCCTTTCTCTTTCGTCTGTTTTTCTCACGCTAATGGCGGCGGGATGGGCGGTCGCCCTCTGGGCCAACATGCGGTTTGCGTTCAATCCGATTCGGACCAACGCGAAACTCGCCCCATTTGCTGACGCCTTCATCCTGTGTGTCCTCGTCGGCTTAGGCGTGGAATTCACGGTGCTTCCGGATTTGAGAGGGGGGTGAAGCATGGTCTGCACTGTGAGCCCGCTGATCTTCTCGCAGAGCCCTCCTGTTGGTCTCAGTGAGCGAGACCTGGGTGGTAAAGCGTGGAATCTCTTCAGATTGCAGGGGGGCGGTTTTCCCGTACCGCCCTGGTGCGTCCTTACTGCCAGGGTCTTCGATGAGGCCGTGGCTGGACAGAGGGCGAGCATCGCGAGGATTTTGGCGGACATCGACTTCACGGATCAGAGCTCGATCGACGGCGCTTCCTGCCTCATCAGGGAACTTGTTCTCCGTGCGGAGATCAACAGAGAGATCGCTCTGGAGCTCGAAGCGGCCCTTGAGCGGATGCCGGGAGACAGCAGGCTCTTCTCCGTCCGCTCATCCGTTGTCGGAGAGGATTCGGCGGAGCACTCCTTTGCCGGGCAGATGGATTCATATCTCAATGTCCCCGCCGCGCACGTCATGGACAAGGTGAGGCGAGTGTGGACGTCCGCGTTCTCGTCCAGAGCGCTGGTGTACAGACACCGGACAGGTCTCACCCTCACCGAGGTCTCCACGGCCGTGATTATTCAGGCCATGGTGCAGGCCGCTACCTCCGGAGTGCTGTTTACGAGAGAGCTGGACAGTCGAGCCGACCAATGCGTTATCTGCGCCGGATTCGGATTGGGCGAGGGCGTCGTCACCGACCAGGTGGAAACTGATACCTACCGCATCGGGTGGCGATCAGACAACATTTCGAAGCATGGCTCCATCAAAACTTTCCGTGTGGTTCTCGATCCGATCACTGGCCATGGGACGATTACGGAAGCGATTCCCGAAGAGTTGGGAATACGGCAGGTGTTAACGGACAGCCAGGTATGCGTGCTGCGCGATGTGGGAGTGGAAGTCGAACGGAGACTCGGCGCGCCGCAGGACGTCGAGTGGGCTTTCGATGCAGGAGGCAACTTGTTCCTGCTACAGGCACGGCCCATCGTCTTCACGGCGCGACGCGCTGCCGGGGCCGCGTTTCGCATCTGGGACAACTCGAACGTCGTTGAAGGCTTTCCCGGGATGACCCTCCCCTTGACGTTCACCTTCGTGCGGGAAGGCTATGAGCGGGCCTTCGCGCAATTCGCGCGGAAGCGGGTACTGGCCTTCCCGCCTTTCAACAGCCCGCTCAACGCCAGGTTACACATCTTCAAGAACATGATTGGGCTGCTGGACGGGAGAGTCTATTACAACCTGCTCAACTGGTACGAAATGCTATCGTTTTTCCCCGGCTTCAGGCGGCACAAGGAATCCTGGGACCGCATGATCGGCATCAAACACCGGATCGAATTCCCGCAAACGACACTGCCTCTTTTCTATCGCGTCTGGGCAGCGTGGATCACCGCCTGGAAACTGCTGACGGTGCGCCGCACCGCCCTACGGTTCTTCGAACACTTTGTCGCCGTATACCAATACTTCAGCGGCAGGGATCTGGCCGCCGTCGACGAGCACGAACTGGTCGCGATCTACGAAGGACTGGCCCGGGAACTGACCGGGAAATGGTCTCTGACGTTAGACAACGACTTTGCGGCAATGACGTATTTCGACTGGCTCAGATCTCTCTGCAGCAGGCGGGAACTGTCTCGACGCCTCAACCTCCACAACGACCTGCTCTGCGGTGAGGACGGAGTGGAGAGTGTCGAGCCGGTCCGCTCCCTGGTGCGCCTGGCCGAACTGTTTCGCGCGACGCCGGAGTTGCAGGTGCTGATGAGTGAGCACGACGACCTGGGCCTGTGGTCAACGGTGCAGCGAGAGCCCGCCAATGCAGCGCTCAAGGCGGCATTGGACCGTTACCTCGCGCAGTTCGGCGACCGCGGTCTTGAAGAACTGAAACTCGACAGGCCGAGCTTTCGGGAACAGCCTGAGCAGCTGATACGGCTGATCAGAGGGTACGCCCATGGCGAGTTGACCGACGAAACCATGGAACGGCACGAGCAGGCTATTCGAAGCGACGCCGAGCGATACGTGCGGGAGAATCTGAAGAATCCATTCAAGCGGTTGGTATTAGGGTTCGTAGTCCGACGCGCGCGCTTGGCAGTTGCCTATCGGGAAAACATGCGCTTCGCGCGAAGTCGCCTGTTCGGCATCGTGCGGCGCTTATTCCGGCGCATGGGGGAGCTCTTTGCCGAAAAGGGCCTGATCGTGAGCGCCCCCGACATCCATTTCCTGACAGTGGAAGAGGTGTTCGGCGTGGTCCAAGGTACGGCGGTGACGCGCAATCTCAAGGCCCTGGTCGCTATCCGGAGACAGGAATACGCGGAGTTCGCGCGGCGGGACGTGGGGGAGCGGGTTCAGACGATGGGTATTCCCTATCTGAACGATCTCCGCGGAGACGCGGCCTCCGGATGCCTCGGCAACTCCGCGAAAGGCATCGGATGCTCGTCGGGGATCGCTGAAGGGATCGCGAGAGTGGTCTCTGACCCGCGCCGCCAGCTCGGGGAGGGCGATCATATCCTGGTCGCAAAGTGCACAGACCCCGGTTGGGTGTTCCTCATGATCGCGTCAAAAGGAATCGTCGTGGAAAAGGGTAGTGTCCTCTCGCACACGGCCATCATTGGACGTGAGTTGGGGGTGCCCACCATCATCGGGGTCAAAGACGCCACACGGAGGATTCCGGATGGCGCGAAGATCACAATCAACGGAACCACAGGAGGACTGCAATGGCACACACAGAATCCTGTTTTACCTTCTACGACCGCCGGAGCAGGCAACTGGTAAAAGAACCAATCTATGCGAGCCCCTTTTTCAGGTGGTCCTATACCACCGTACCGGGGGGATTGGCCACAGAACTCCTCTTCCGGCACAGGTGTGTCACCAGGCTGTGTGGGTGGTATTACAAGCAGCCCTGGAGTCGTCGACGAATTCACGCGTTCGTCCTGAGGTACAACGTGAATATGGAGGAATCTGCTCGCCGGGTCGAGGAGTTCACCAGTTTCAATGACTTCTTCACTCGCGAAATCGACCTTGCCACACGCCCGATACATCCGGATCCTCGAGTCTGCATCGCGCCCAACGACGGTCGGATCCTCGGGTATCCCGTGGTTGACGCCACCACGACCTTCGGGATCAAGCGGCACACCTTCAATCTGAGCCGGTTCCTCCGCGACGACAGGCTGGCCAAGCAGTATGTCGGTGGCTCGATGGTCATCAGTCGCTTTTATTTGCAGGATTATCACTATTTTCACTTCCCGGATTCTGGGACGCCTGGCCCGGCGCTGCCCATCCAGGGGAAACATTACGCGCTCGGACCGTATTGGGGACGGACGCCGGTTCCCTGGTTCTCGGAGAATTATCGGATGCTCACGCTCTTCGACTCTGATCACTTCGGCCAGATCGCGATGATGGAGATCGGCGCGTTCACCGTCGGCTCCATACAGCAACGCTTCAACCCGGGCGTGCGCGTGCCCAAAGGCGCGCGGAAGGGCTTCTTTGAGCTGGGCGGGTCCACGGTCGTGTTGCTGTTCCAGAGAGGGGCGATCCGGCTCGACGAGGACCTGTGCGCCAGGACGGAGGAGAACATCGAAACCTTTGTGCGATTCGGTGAATCGATCGGCAAAGCATGATCGGCAGACACCGGGAGTACGAGGAGTCCATGCTGGTCAGGAGGATGTGTCATGAAAGACAGCGCAGCAGTTCAAAAAAAGACGGTGCCCCCACAGACATCCCAAATCTACTTCTTGGAGAAGCCGGCGGGCTTCTCGATCCTGGACCTCAAGGACCTGTCGCAGGACAAGCGTGAGGCGATTCGGCTTCTTCACCGGCGGGACGACAAGCACAATATGAGGATCCTGGTCTTCTTCGCGATCTGGGCAGTTGCCGGCGTTGCGGCGTTGACCGTGGATCTGCTCGCGGTCCAGGTGCTGAGCTGCCTCTCGATCGCGTGTGCCATCATCGGGTGCACCGTGCTGGTGCATGAAGCCAGCCATAACCTGCTCTTCCAGAACCCTACAGTGAACCGGTGGTTGGGGTTACTGTGCGGCTTACCGGTTTTGGTCTCGGTGACCGGGTTTCGAACGAACCACGCGTTCCACCATGCGCGAAGAGGGTCGTACGACGAATCCGCTGAAGGGAAAGCACCTCCTCGAGGCGATGCGACATCGGTGCCCAAGTAC
>CAZPWD010000034.1:0-1653 GCA_964590025.1 uncultured Nitrospira sp. | reverse complement strand
AGCAACCGAGTTGTCTCGTTTCTGATGTGCAACATCAATTATCACCTCGAACATCATCTGTTCCCCGGCATGCCCTGGTACAACCTGCCCAAGGTCCACCGTCTTTTGCAGGACGAATACCGCCAAGCCGGCAGCTCCGTCTATCCGTCGTACACACAGTTCTGCATTGACTTCTTCAAAGTCATCTGGAGGGGACTCCTACCGAATGCTCGATTGATTCCTGTGGAAGCGAGGAAGCACTGAGTCGCTGACCGCGTGAAGATCGCAAGACTGCGAAGGGGCGGGATGATCATGGTCGGAGTGCGGTACGCACAATGTTGGGAGGACCCGCGGACGTTGTGCCGGGGTTTGGAAGTCTGCTCCGATGATGACGTCGTCTCCATCGGCTCCGGAGGTGACAACAGCTTCGCGCTTCTGCTGAGCAAGCCCCGCTCGCTGACGCTGGTGGATACAAATCCCACGCAGATCTACCTGGTGGAGCTGAAACAGCGGGCCCTCCAAAACTTCGACTACGACGACTTTGTCGCGTTCCTCGGGGCTCGGCCCTGTGGGAGCAGACTGGCCCTTTACCGGCACCTCCGACCTTTGCTGAGCGAGGAGGCCAGAGGATACTGGGACAGGCAATACAAGGATCTACTGCAAGGGATCCTCCACTGCGGCAAATTTGAAAAGTACTTCGGACTCTTCCGGCGGCTCGTACTACCGCTCATCCACAACCGCACGGCTGTTGAGCAACTGCTGGCGGCTTCCTCCTTGGACCAGCAGCGGACGTTTTATGGCACAGTCTGGGACAGCCGAAGGTGGCGGTGGCTCTTTTATCTGTTTTTCGGGAAGACCCTGCTGGGTCGTCTGGGGCGGGACCCCGCGTTCTTTCAATACGTGCAACTCCATGACGTGGCAGGGGAACTCCTAAGACGGACGCGGCGGGGAGCGACCGAGCTTCTGATGCGAGATAACTTCTTCGTCGAGTACATATTGACCGGCGACTATCGTGATCTGACCTCGGCGCATCCCTATCTCTCCGAAGCCAATTTCCAATGTCTGCGAGACCGAGCGGGGCACATGCGTCTCTTCCGAGGCAGCCTCGAAGAGTATCTAAACAGTTTGCCACCCCGAACGGTTTCCAGCTTCAACCTGTCCGATATCGTTGAATATATGTCCGAAGTGGACTTTGAGCGCAATCTTCAAGCGATCCTGCGAGTGTGCCGAGCCGGCGCGAGACTGGCGTTCTGGACACTCTTTGTGCCGCGTCCGGTGCCGCCGACTTTGGTGGAACAGATAGACTCGCGTCAGCTTGACTCGGATGCTCTGTCCGCGGCCGATCGGACCTTTTTCTACGGCGGCTTTCACGCGTGGCAGGTAAGTCATGGAACCTAGAACTGAGACTGTTGCAAAACCCCAAGAGGTCAGGGGGCCATGGCCTCCTTGGAAGAAGTAGAAGGGGGCAACGTTGAGCGCAGAGGATGGTGGAAAAGCCCGCCCAGCAAGGCCTCAGCGAGTGAAAGGCTGAAGCGTACTCTGTTCTGTACGTTGAGGCCTTGAGCGATGCGAGAACGCCGCTGGAAGGCTTTTGCAACATCCTCAGAAGTATCCGTAGAGAAACCAGTTCCAAGAACCGTTTCCTGGGACTCGGTCTTTTAGGAATTGTGGATG
>CAZPWD010000033.1:0-17016 GCA_964590025.1 uncultured Nitrospira sp. | reverse complement strand
AGTTTTATCGTGCGCGTTCTGCGAGCAAGAAGGGCACCTGGCCGCTCCTTCCCCACCCTTCTCAAGCCGCGCGTTGCGCGAGCACGGGGATCGTCCCAGCTACCCCACCTCCTTTTTCAGCATCCTGCTAGTCCCATCCGACATGCCGATGCAGATCGACCTCAGCCACGTCTACAGCTGAGGCGTCCGATGAAGTCCGGTCGCAGGATCGGTAGAACTCCTCCCGGAACGACCGTAGCCTTCCCTGTGCGATCGCTGACCGCACCTGGCCCATCAGATCGGCAAAATACCAGAGATTGTGAATCGTATTCAGTCTAGAAGACAGCATCTCTTTCACCTGAAAGAGGTGATGCAGATAGGCCCGCGAGTAGCGCGCACAGACCGGACAGCCGCAGGCCGGATCGATCGGCTGTTCATCCCGAACATACCGCGCTTGCTTGATTACCACTCGCCCAACACTCGTGAAGAGCGAACCGGTCCGCCCATGGCGCGACGGCACTACGCAATCGAAAAGGTCGATCCCGCGCGCCGCACCTTCGATCAAATCCTCCGGCATCCCCACACCCATCAAGTACCGCGGCTTCGAAGCCGGCAGTTCCGGCACAGTCACATCCAGCATGGCATACATCTCTGCCTTCGATTCTCCCACCGAGAGCCCACCGACCGCGTAGCCCTCGAAGCCAAGCCCGATGAGGTCTCGCGCTGAAGTCAGGCGGAGATCTGCATCCAAGCCTCCTTGCACGATTCCAAAGAGGGCTTGATCCGTGCGACGCCGACTGGCCTGACAGCGTTCTGCCCAGAGCGTGGTCCGTCGCACGGCATCGCGCACGACCTCTCTTTCAGCCGGCATGGCCACACAGTGATCGAACGCCATCATGATATCGGCCCCCAACGCTTCTTCGATCTCGATGGCGGTCTCCGGCGTGATGAAATGCGTGGACCCATCGAGATGCGACTGAAAGCTCACGCCCTCGTCCGTCACCTTGCACATTTTGGCGAGACTGAAAATCTGAAATCCGCCGCTGTCCGTCAAGATGGCTCCAGGCCACCCGGTGAACCGATGCAATCCACCCATCTCTGCCACGACCTTATGCCCAGGCCGCAGATAGAGGTGGTAGGCGTTGTTCAGCACGAGTCGAAAGCCGAGCTGCTCTAGGTCGGCTGGATCAACTCCTTTCACCGACCCCAACGTGCCGACAGGTATGAAGGCCGGCGTGTCGATCTCGCCATGGGCGGTGCTGAGTCTCCCCAATCGCGCGCGCGTCACACGATCCGCCTGCTGAACTGAAAAGTCCACAGTCCCTCTTGTTGGCTACATCTGCTCCGGTGCGGAAATCCCGAGCACTCCGAGTCCATTCTTCAAGACTTGCTGGATTCCTCGCATCAGCGCCAATCTCGCCGCAGTCCGTTCTGGGGCCAGCCCCTCTTTCTGCGGCCCCTCGCCCGAGACCAATCCCTCCGGCGTGATCGCCAATAGATCCCGATCCGCAGCAGGAGGCAGAATCCGGTGCTTGTTATAAAACGTATGCAGCAGCCCGGCCAATTGCTGGAGGTAATAGGTCATCCGGTGAGGTTCGTAGGCCATGGCACTGCCCTGCAGGACCGAGGGATAGGCAGAGAGCTTGCGAATCAACCCCAATTCATCCGGGTCCGTCAATACCGTCAAATCTGTCTCGCTCGGCAGGGGACAGGTAATGCCTCGTGCGGCTGCGACGCGCCAGAGGCTGGCGATCCTGGCATGGGCATACTGTACATAGTACACGGGATTATCGGATGACCGCTGCTTGGCCAGTTCCAAATCAAAATCCAGATGCGAGTCGGAATCGCGCATCAAAAAAAAGAACTTGGCCGCATCGGCCCCGACTTCATCGATGACTTCCCGCATCGTGATGAACTCGCCGGCCCGCTTCGACATTTCAACTTTTTTTCCGCCGCGCAACAAATTCACCATCTGAACCAGCACGACCTGGAGGCGATCTTTCGGATACCCATAGGCCTGCACCACCGCTTGCATGCGAGGAATGTAGCCATGGTGATCCGCGCCCCAGACGTCGATGAGGAGATCATATCCGCGACGCAGCTTATTTTGGTGGTAGGCGATGTCGGAAGCCAGGTAGGTGTACTCGCCATCCTGTTTCCGCACGACGCGATCCTTCTCGTCACCGAATGCCGAGGATCGGAACCACCAGGCGCCGTCCTGCTCAAACAGGAAATGTTGCGATTTCAATTCATCCAAAACCCGTTGGATGGCCCCTGAGTTCACAAGAGAGGTTTCCCTGAACCATTCGTCGAATTCGATTCCAAACGCCGCAAGATCCTTTTGAATGACCGCGAGCATTTGTTCGCACGCAAAGTCTTGCCAGCGCGCTTTGACATCGGCATCAGATAACCGTTCCCACTGAGTATCAAGCTCCTGCTCCTTCGCTCGTTCTGCGATGGTTCTAATGTAGGCGCCGTGGTAGCCATCCTGCGGAAATTCCGTCGGCCGACCGGCTAATTCTAGAAACCGCGCATTGGCGGAAGCACCGAGGAGCTTCACTTGCTGACCGGCATCGTTGATATAATATTCGCTGACGACGACGTAGCCGACCGCCTTGAGAAGACGTACAAGCGCCTGCCCCACCGCCGCACCTCGGCCATGGCCCACATGCATCGGCCCCGTAGGGTTGGCGCTGACGTACTCCACCAACACACGCTGTCCCTTTCCCACATCCGCCTGTCCATAGGCAGGCCCTTGTGCTTCGATCTCTCTAAGCACTTCTTGCCAGACGGCGGGCTTGAGCGTGAGGTTGAGGAACCCCGGCCTGACGATCTCGACTCGGTCGAAGAGCTGTTCGCGCTGAGAAAGATTGTCGATGATAATTTGGGCAATATCGTGGGGCGCTCGTTGCTCAGATGCCGCGAGAGACATGGCAACCGTTGAGGCTAAGTCCCCCCATTCAGGTCGTTTAGGAGCATCAAGATTCAGTTGAGGCCAGGATTCCGTCTTCAGTTGGCCCTTCTTTTTGGCCCCGTTGAGCGCTCCGATAAGCGCGCTGGTGACCTTTTCCTGAACGACCCCGCTGGACAAGAAAATATCTCCTAAGTCCTTACCAATGAAAGGAAAAATGAACTGGTCACTTTAGCATACGGGGTAGTCAGTGACAAGGCAGCCGGATGGGATTCTCTGCCGGACCGCTGCCTCCTTGAGGTGTGTGAGCCCGCATGATTCATGAGCGCTTCTGCTGCAATCGCGGGGACGGAGGTCAGGATCCAATGTGGTATTCTCTCTTCGCGCCACGATCATGCAAAGGGCGCTCGACCTCGCAAGCGCGGTAGCGACGCACCTGGACGCGGTGGCCCAGCGTCCAGGCAGGCGGGCTCGCCGCTCGGTCTGTCAACATACTGTTTCAAGTATGCTTCCCTCCCTCACGGCTCCGCGCGCCTGTCTCGCGTGGCGACTGCGCGATTTCGCGACGAACCGTCATGATTCATGCGGGCTAGACAGAGTGCCACAAGATGGTCCTGGGGCATCTTGAGACAAGGTTTTTCCTCGCATCGGCTGACGTCGCCCCATGATTGGCAGAGGCAGAGTGCGCCCTGCATCACGGAAACATGGGCGCCACGGGGAGCCCAGCGATCGGGATCAGTCGGCCCAAATAGAGCAACCGTACGCACCCCCATCAGCCCCGCCATATGTGTGACTCCCGAGTCCTGCCCGACAAAGAGCCGTGCCTGAGCAAGCACCCCGGCGACGGTAAGAACATCGAGGCCTTTCAGGACGATCGGTGGGTTCATACACAACTGGACAAGACGTTCGACCGGCTCCCGGTCTGCCGGCCCTTCTAGAACCACCGGAGTCGCCCCGGAAATCTGAAGCGCGATAACTACAGCCGCGAGTATCTCCGGTGCCACACACTTATGGGCACTCCCACTCCCCGGATGGATGAGGACAAGAGACTGTCCGATCGCGAGACCTGCCGCTTCAAGACAGGCTTGTCCGAGATGGAGGAGCGGTTCCGTCACCGTCAACAGAACATCTCCTTCGTCGTCAGACGGTTCCTCATTGATCGCTTCAAGAAACCGGTCACGTTGATGTGTCGCCCGAATCGCAGTCGAGAACGGAGACCTCACGATAACCTCTCGGACACCGACTGCCTTGAGGGTCTCGTTCAACTTGCCATCGAGATCCTGCGTCCAGCCAATGGCAAGATCGCAGTCCTCCAACCATGTCTGTACCTGACCCGCGACTGAGTCCGCGCCGGCGAACAAGTCCGCGCAGTAGCGCCCCTGCACTGAGGTCCACGCATCAATGATGCGGCATGCGAGGAGCAACCTCGCAACCTGGTCCTCTGCGCAGAGCACCAGCCGATGGTTGGGGAAGCGGGTCCGCAACCGACCCATGGCCTGAACCGCCAAGAGCACATCACCAAGACCGCCGGGATGGATCATCACGATCGTTCTTCTCACGGTGTGCATTACGGTTCTCCTGAGGGAGGTACCCGAGCCAGCAGGGACCGCGCCACCTCAAGATCCGCCGGTGTATTCACGTTATGGAAGGAACGCCCGGAGGGATCGAGGGTGAGCAAATCCGCCTCGGTGACATAGCGTACTCGAAGTGACGCGTGCGACACCATCTCTTGGATCTTGAGCTGTCGTGCCCGGATCATCTGTTCCACGACCGGCAGGCATCGTTTGCCATACAACGCATGCATCGGATGTAACCGGGCCCCGAGTTTCGCCATCACAATATCTGTGGTGGCTCTTCGACTCGTGAACTGGGTAATGACCGCCGGATCGAGAAACGGCATGTCGCATGCGACCACGAATATGCAGGGCGTTGTTGCCTGCGTGAGCCCGGTGTACAACCCTCCGAGACTGCCGCAATCAGGCACCAGGTCTCGCACAACTCGGGCGTCGACGTCGAGCGGAGGGCTGTCCTGCGCAATGACGACCAGTACCTCCTGAAAGATTGAGCGAAGCACAACCAGTCCTCGTTCAAGGAGGGTCTGTTCTCCCACGACGAGATACCGTTTGTCTTCGCCCATTCTCCGACTTTTGCCCCCGGCGAGAAGGACGCCGGTCACCTCAATCTCCATCATGCCCTCAATGCAGACAGCCAAAAAGAAAGAGGGGGTGGGTTACCCCACCCCCTCCTGATGCTTTCGCAGGAAGCTGAAAAAGTCCGCCAGCAGCGTTCTCGCTTCGATCAGAAGCTCAACGTACCGAAGCGTACGCCTTCGCCTCTTCGCTCGCTGCGGCCTTGCTGGACGGCCTTTTTGAGCATCCTGCGCGGTGTTCTCCTGTTGTCCTAGACGTGCGGACCATTGAATTTCCACCGTGCCACAATAGTTTTTCCGCAGCCTGCTAGACTTTCTCCGTTCAGGCGAACGTTAGAGAGTCTTTCCCTTCCGCTTGTTCGATCGTCTGGTCAGCACCCAACCTTCCAGAAGGACCACGCCACATGCGATCACGATCGGATAGATATAGGCTTCGCGAGGTGTCGGCGGCTCCAGGAAGGTATAGTAGAAGGCCGAGACGGCCATCTTCCGCCCTGCGTCGCCATTATGGCCGTCCCAGGCAAAGAACACAGTGGGAATATATTGTCCCATTTCGAAGAAGGTATCTTCGTCGTACTCCTGATCCTTCTTGTTGCCCAACGGCCGCTGAACGATCACGGTCCATCGGCCATTCTTCCACTCCGAATGAAGTATCTTGATGTTCTCTTCGTAGTTGAACCGCTCTTCAAAGTCCTTATCCCATCCGGTACCCTTGAAGGCGCGGAGCGAACCGTCAGCTTCCCATTTCACAATGTCGACTGGGAACTGATCGTTGCTGCCGAACAGATACCGCGGCTTAATCGGTGAGGGAAGCTCCTTCCACTTCACGGCAGTTTCCATGGCAATCGCATCGTTGTAGACCGTGTAGTTGTTCTGATGCATGGCAATAGAACCCTCTTCGCCGGTCTTCGGCTCCTGTTCCTTGACATCGATATTGACTGAGGTCGGAGCCCAGGGCAACTTCCCTTCGGCTACGCTCTTCGTCCGGTCGTCCCACTGGAACATGAACACGACGTACTGGTCGTTGTAGAGCGACTTCACCCAGATATCGTCGATCCGGTTCACAAAATTTCTGGGTTTATGGGTGATCTGACCACCCATCGCGACAAACCGCCTGGCCCGCTTCGTCCACAGTTCGTGCTCTGGATCTGCCGGAATCTCTCCCTCGACCACGCCGGAGGACACCACAAAGTTGATCTTCGGCTTGTCCGCCAATGGATCGATCGAGAGGGGCTTCCCATCTGCCTCACGCTCACACAGCGAGTTCACAAAGTTGGCAATGTGCCACCGCTCTTCAACCGTGGTGTTGTCAGCGAACGAGGGCATCGGAGTGCCGTTGACTCCGGTCGAAAACGTCCGGAAAATGTTCTTGACGTTATAGGGATCTTGCCGGCTGCCTCTGAAGTTCCAACACTTGTGCATGTTGGCCGGCTGTATCGAAAAACCCCAGTCATCTTTCAGATTGAACGCATTACCGTCACCACGGCCATCAGCGCCGTGACACTCGACACACTTCTTCTCGACAAAGAGCTCTGCTCCCTTTTTCAAACTCTCCTCCGTCGGGGCAATCGGCTTCAGGTCGTCCAACTGCAATATGGTCTGGCTCTCTGACTGCTTGTCGGTAAATTTTCGGTCTTTCACGAGCTGGGTGGTGACGAAGGACAACACTTGGAGCCGTTGTTCTTCCGTCAGAATACCTTCCCAGGACGGCATGGCGGAACCTGGCAGACCATGCGTGACAGTCTCAAACAGATCGTTCTGACCGGGAGTGGGTTTCTTGGCATCGAACAACGGCAACTCGCCACTGGCCGTGTGCCGAATCTTGAACGTTCCCTGGTTGAAGTTGCGGGGACGTGGCCAGAGACGATCGGCACCGGGCCCATCGCCCGCGCCATCGACCCCGTGACACCAGACACATTTGGTGAAGTAGACCCGCTTTCCTGCTTCGATCATGTCGGCAGAAGGCTCAGGTGCTAAAGCGCCCGTCTTGAAGCCCGCAGGAAGAGCAGCATCTGCGGCAAAGGTCAAGCCCCCGGCGCTTCCGGAGACCAGGATGATTCCGAAGGCAGTCGTGACAAGTGCCCCCGCCTTCAGACTAAACGAATTCTTCATGATCTCCCTCATGTCGTACATACAGGTCGGCGATAAATTCCCGTGAACGCCTAGTCCCAGGTCCGGGGGTAATACCCCGTGTGCCAATATTCGAACAAGACGACTTTCCAGATTTCGTCCACAGTCAGATGCTGTTCCCATGGCGGCATCACAGAGGCCCAGGGGAATCCTTCGTTCGGCAGGCCGATTCCACCCTTGGACACACGCCAGAAGATGAACGTTTCCTGTAATTGCGCAATCGTACCAGGATCGGTAAAGTTCGCCGGGATCGGATTGAACGCGAAGGCATGGAGACCGCGGCCGTTCAGGTTATCGCCATGGCAGAAGTGGCAGTTTTGGTAGAAGATCTCTCCGCCCTCACGCACATATTTGAGGTACCCTTGAGCATCCTTATCCCAGGGATTGGCATTCGGCTTCATCAAGCGCCCCATGCCCTGTTCCACAATATTGGAGTTGCTATACTCCTGATCATATTTTCCTTCAGGATTGACACGATAGGGGTTCTGCGACGTTTGAAGTGTGTAGGTCTTTCCATGCACCTTGGTGCTGGCTGGTGGCGCCGGATGTACCGTCCGCAACTCAATCGGCTCCTCTGATTTCGGGACCATCGCGTTGTACGAGAACCCGCCGATCAAGAGCGGCAGAATAACCAGGTAGGCATAACGCAATATCATGTTTCCCCCGGTCTTGGCATCCAAGACGTTCATGATCGGTTGCTTGAACTTCTTCCAATCTTCTTCGTTCGCAGAAACCCACATGAACACGGCAACAAGCGAGACCGTCCCATACATAGCGCGAACGCTGAACGGAATCGGAGGATACACACGAAACTTCAAATACAGGAGAATGAACGCCCAAAGAAGAATCCCCTGCCAGAACCGCGGGAACACCATTCCCATGGACGCCATCATATAGCTGATCCCTGTAAAGCCCGCCACGAACAGCGTGAGCTCCAAGATCACTTGGACCGGCATGTACCCTTCGATCAGGCGCACAGTGTTTGCCGGAACGATGCCCACGACCATTCCGGCAAGCAGGAGTATTCCAACTGCCCCTATGAGTGCCCCGACTGACATTAATGCTTTCATCGGTGAACTCCCATTGCTCGACAAAAGAGATAGATAGCCAAGATCATGAAATCTTCGGTGGCGGCGAACCCGCTTTTACCTGCGAAAGATAATCGACGATCTTTTTCAGAGCGCCTGCGCTCAATTTCTGCCCAAAGACCTTCGGCATCAGATTGTCAGGAAAACCTTTTACAACGTAGGTACTGGGTGATACCACGGACTCCATGATGTATTCTTGAGTGTTATGCGCGGCCCCCTTGTATGCTGCATCCTTGATTCGGTTCGGTGCGTTCGTCCCCTCTTCCAGCAGGGGACCCTGCTTGCCAACCGCGCCAGGGATGCCTGGAATCGTATGGCACATGATGCATTGCGCCTTGGTAAAAATCTGATCAACCGTCTCGGTCCCATCCGCCAAGAGCGCGCTTGCCTCACCTGCCGGCTTATCTTCCTGCTGTTTAGGCCGCTCAGCCTCGGGAATAAACTTCTCATACGATTTGACAATCTCTTCGAATGTTGGAGCGTCACGCCCTTCGCGGACCCACAACCAGGTGTCCACGGCCGCCAACTCAGGAAGACTCAACGAGATCGGTGGTTTGTGAATGGGCGGCATCGGGCTTGACTTATCGTTCGTTCCCTTGACGCCGTAGCCGACAACGACATAACAGCTCGGGCACGAGTGGGACTCAGCGATATATTCCTGAGCATTTTCCGCAGTCCCCGAACCTGGGAAGGATTCCTTTTGCTCATACTCTCTAGCCGCCGGCTTCCCCTTACTATATTTTGGATCTTCTAGCCGCTCCTTGCCCGCTCGGTCCGGAAGGCCAAGCAAGTTGGGCGCGCGTTCACCCAGCATCCCCGCGTGGAACGCGTGACAGAGAGGACACTGGCCCTTGCCGACCGCGCCCTGTTCTTTGTTCTTTCCAATTCCACCGAAAATGATCTTCTCGCCTTCATCGGCGAGTTGCTGGGCAGTCAACGCGCTGAAATCTTTCTTCTCTTCCTTAGGAGGAAAGCCGCCTTCGACCTGCGGCAACCAATTCCCATACCCTGACAGGCCGGCGGCAACAAGGAACATGAAGCCACCGATCCTGAGCATTGCGGCTTGATTGGGGAAATAGATCCCCATCATAAAACACATCGCAGTGATGAGAACTAAGGAGACCGGAAGCATCCGGTTCGCTTCATAGAAGCTGCCCTTATAGTGAGCAACTGCCACCATCAGCATGAAGGCGGCAATCATGCCGATAAAGAGCTTGAACGTCGCGCGCTTCTTTGCAGCGCGATCGCTGATGGTTACCAGGGAATATACGAAGAGACCGGCGACAAGCGCGAGTAGCGGCCACCCTATTGATAGAGCTTCCTTTATCAGATCGCCCACGGTTGAAACCTCCGGAGGTTTGGGTAGGAGGGAGGCGCGTTCTTCGTGCCTCCACTCCCCCAAACCAAGATCCTAAAGATGATTAGTGGCCCCCGGCCGGCTGTGGTGCAGCACCCGGAACCCCTGCCTTCGCTTCAACGGGCGCCTTCTTTACGCCGAGGCTTCCCAGCCAGAAGACGAATAGGATGCTGAACCAGAAGAACAGCACATTGAATGAAATCATGTTCGCTGCGAAACCCACCGTATGCGTATAAGCCCAAGGCGAGTTATCACGCATGATCTCATTCACGTGCCAGAACAATCGGACCGAAGAGCGTATGTACCCCATCAAGCCCATCATCCAGGTAAAGGCGGTTGCGAGCATGATCAACGCATATTGCGATCGAACAGAGATCTTGCCCCACTCAATTGCCCCCATCTGCTTGGCGCCCTTCATCATGGCGGCGTTCAGCGGAAACATGAAGAAGAGGCAGGACAGCGTCGTGGCGACTTGAGGCACTGACAGACCCACCCGCACGTTTGCCGGGATGTAATATCCGTAGATCGCCAGCCAGATGACGTTCACATAGGCGCAGCCGAAGAAGATACCCATGAAGATGTTGCCGAACTTCGACCAGGATACCGTCGAGACCTTATTGCCTCGCATGTACCAGACGAAGCTCAGAATGGTGGTGATGATGATCACGTTGATTCCACCGTTTTTGGCCGACATCACCCCGTAGTTTCCCAACACCGGGTGCTGTTGACCACCCATCGCCTTGAGCTCCGCTGGAGTCATGACGATCGTATGGGGGGTAATGAACACCAGGTAGCCGCAACAGAGAACGAATACGAGATACTTAATGTAGCGTTGATATTTCTCAGCACCGCGCATCCGACCAAGCGCCTGCCAGAGATAGTAGTTTGTGCTCAAGAAGAGGATGCCGATCATGGTGGCTTGAATAATGAAGAGCCAGGCCAGGAGACCACCCATGAGCGTAATGCCCATTTGCTGGCGATAGGCATACACCTCGCGCATCAGCCAGTAACCGGCGAACGGCAAGGGAATCAAGAACGCCACGCCGAGCGCCATGGCGATATAGCCCATCCAGTCGTAGTGCGCACGATCCTCATCTGTCTTGGAGGCCAAGAACTTGTACGCCGCGTAGGCCGCCACGACACCGCCGCCGAACGCCATATTACCCAAAATGCGATGCACGTTGAGTGGATTCCAGAGGGCGGTATGAATGACGTGCCAGATGTTACCCAGGAACCGGCCCTGCTCATCGACGCCGGCCGGCGACATCATGAAGCCGATCCAGGAATTGGCCAGCATCATGAGCAATGTACCGATCACGTTCAAGACCACGGACATGCTCAAGTGAATCCACTTGAGGAACCCTTCCTTCATTTTATCCCAGCCGTAGTAATAGATATAAATGGTTCCGCTCTCCGCCAGAAACATCAGCGCATAGATATGCATGACCGGGCGGAAGATACTGGATAAGTAGCCGAAGAATGCAGGATAGAGCGTCAGGAAGGTGAAGATCAGGATACCGCCAAGAATCGCGGTGATCGAATAGGCCGTCAGACTGATCTTGATGAAGTCATAGGCGAGTTGGTCATACTTCTTCGCCATCATCTTATCCTTCGTCACCATCCCCATGAACTCAATAACCATGCAGAAAATTGGAACCGCGAGCACGAAACTTCCGTAATAAAGGTGCTGCTGGTTCGCAAACCAGAGCAACACGCGGCTCTCGAAGTTGTACCGCGGATAATCTTTGGGTCCATCGACGGTCTTCGGAGCAGGGGCACCAACGACGATACCCTCCGTTTTATAATAGACGTCTCGCCCCTTCTCGACCTTCGCCTCACCTTCCTTCTGCACCGCATCAGGTGCATCTGCGCCAATAGCCAGTGACGGGAGCGATACAGCGATGGGGAGCAGGAGAAGGCCAACCATCGTGCAAAGCGCCATGATTGAGAACAGCTTCTTCCCGGCTACACGGCCCATGAAATACCTCCATGATGCATTCCGAAAAAGACTCATATCATTTACCCCAATCAAGCCCGAATCGGGGGAGAAGAACTACCAGGCTCTACTTTCGGAAAAGGTACCAGTAGTCCAGCCCCTGAGACTCCATCAGATAGTGATCGACTGCCGTAAAATACGCGATGCAGATGACTAAAGACACCAGCACGTAAACGATTGTCTTACCCATCGCATTCCCTCCCTCAGACCTTGCGGACGTTCAAGAAATCCCAGCGCTGCAGCGGCCCTGCTTAGCAGGGGCACTGAATTCCATTGAACCAATAAAAAAACCACAGGGCCACCGCACAGGTCACGTAAAAAATCATCTTGCCGATCTTGACCTTTAGCTCGCTATCCGCTGTTGCCGTGGCCATCGCGTCTCCTTATACCGATGCAAACAATAAGTCCCGAATCAGCTCAGCGAATTTCTTGACACACCGCTATCCGTATGTTATTCAAAATTCCTTGCCTCACACGAAAAGTCAGGGGAAACTCGATGAAAAAAAAATCAAAAATGTTCGATATTATAGTTTTGGCCGGCATGGTTGTCAATATACTTTTGGCCGTGTTTCTCATTCTCTACTACTTTGATTTCTTGTAAGTTTCTCATAGTTTTCCCCTTCAGCTCTTCTCTGATTTCGTACCTGAATCCGCACAGCGGAACCCGATTGTTTCATCGCGAAAGTCCGGAACCATCTTGCTCCGGCTGGTGATGCGAATATCGGCTCCCGTGGTCGCATACCCCCCCCCACGAAGCACCCGAAATACTCCGTGATCAGGGCTCGGCGGGTTCCGTTCTGGGGCTTCCTCGAAGTAGCGTTCCGCATACCAGTCGGTCACCCACTCCATCACGTTTCCTGCCCCATCCATGACACCGTACGGGCTCTTATCGGTCGGAACCGTACCGACTGATGCGGATACATCATGCCCATCCTGCACCCTGGCCCAATTCGCTCCGTTGGGCTGCTCCACATTCCCCCAGGGCCAAAGGCGGCCATCAGGTCCTCGCATGGCCTTCTCCCACTCCGCCTCAGTTGGAAGCCGCTTCCCTTTCCAATGGCAATAGGCCTCCGCATCCTCCCATGACACGTAGACCACAGGCTGATTGATGCCTTGCATCTTGCTCATGTTCTTGGCGTAGCGGGCAGGAGGACCCGACTTACGATGTCCGGTCGCATCGACAAATTGCTGGTATTGAAAGTTGGTCACTTCGTACCGATCAATGGCAAACGCATCCAGCACCAGCGTACGCTGCGGCTGTTCATCGAACCCGCCTTCATTGGTCCCACGGAGGAAGGGTCCTGCCGGAATCGAGACCATTTCTTCCTGAACTGGCTCTTCACGAGACACCTGAGAGGGATCAAGCGACCCTGATGGGGTTGAATCCGTGGAATCAGCAGGAGACTCTTCAAACGGGGTCAGCGTGGTGCCGCGGAGGATCCCCATGATAGGAATCGCAGCAAACGCAAGGACGGCGAGAAGAAACAAGACCTTGAATTTGGTTTCGAGCATGTCTGTTATGACGCCGTGGGGCTATCGCCAACCTCCATATCACTCGCACAGCGAAACCCGATCGTAATATCCGTCCGCCAATGCTTCGCAGCAAATCGCTTGGATAGCCGAGTGTTATGCTCGGTCTCTCGCCACGACCCTCCGCGCACGACTTTCAAATCTCCGGTTTCTGGCCCTTTCGGATCGCGGTAGGGCGCTTTCTGGTAGTAGTGTTCATCGTACGAATCCGCGACCCATTCCGCGACGTTCCCGGTCATGTCATAGATTCCGTAGGGGCTTCGCCCCGTCTCGAACGATCCAGGAGGCGCGAGATACCGATACCCGTCTTCACTCCCATCCACATTGGCATTGGCACGGCCGTTCATGAAGGTGTCGCCCCACGCGTACTTCCGTTTTCCCTCACCACGGCCGGCTTTTTCCCATTCCGATTCCGTGGGAAGGCGCTTTCCCGCCCATTTGCAATAGGCCGCCGCCTCGTCCCAAGTCATGCTCATCGCCGCAAACTCGGGCTGCAGCAGCTTGGATTGATCGTCTTCAAACACTTCTATCTTGGGCAGCGGCCGCTTGGTCATTTTGGCGAACTGGGCATATTCCTCTTGGGACACTTCTTTCTTGTCGAGATAGAATGCCTTGAGAAACACTTGACGCTCCGGCACCTCATCCGGGTCGCCATCTTTGCTGCCCATGATGAACGGGCCTTCGGGAATCTGCACCATTTCACGGCCTTCATCGCCTATCTTCGTTTTATACATGGAATAATCCAGCGAGGGTGCGCTGGTCGGCGCAGGTCGAGCCTCGGTCTTGATCGACGAGGCCAGTGCTTTCATCTGCTTCGCCTTGTAGGACTCATAGACCAGCAAGCTAATCATCAAGGCGAACGCCCCAAAGACAAAAACGATCGAGCCGATGAGCACTCCCCTATTTTCCATCGCGTCTCATACTCCTCCGATTGCAGCCTTCTTCTTTGTCGCGCGCATATCCAGCAACATCGAAATCTGCACACCGAGAAATCCACCCATGGCGGCGCCGGCCCCCGCGCCCACGGATATTCTCTCCGGACCGGCAATGAACCAGGCAAGCGCCCCGCCCAACAGAGTTCCCACCAAAATACTCACCAGGAAACGTCGCCCACCCATAAAGCCGATGAATCCGCCGAACACCAGCCCTATCCCACTCGCAAGCGGCATGATGCCGCCGCCCATAATGACCCCGATGAGCGTCCCCACGGTTCCCATCACGGCCATGCCGAATAGGATATTAATCACCTTTAAAAGTGACGATTGTTCCGTGCCGGACTTGGCCATGCTAACAACGCTCCATCTGTCTAGCGTCCTGCGCTCGCGATCATCGAACCAAAATCGATTTCTACGCCGGGCCCGGCGATGATCGAGATACCCCAGGCTTTGGCAGCTGGTTCATGCTGGTGAATCCGTTTGAAATCTTCGTAGACGTTCACCCGTTCCTCAAACCACTGACCGACATTCTTCATACCGCTTTGCACCACGATCTCCGAGCCGCTGAACATGCCTCCTTCGGTCAGCGTGCCCTCGGGCTTGGTGGCACTCCAGACATACTTCGTAAACACAGGAATGAACATTAGATCGATATCCAGTGAGGCATAGATTGCCGCGATAGGCTCAGTGTCCGGCGTGGCTTTTTGCAGGCGCCAACGCCAGGTGAGGACTGGAAGGGCCTTCGGGTCCCAATCGATCTTCTTTTTCTTGATCCTCTGTCCCGCATCCTTCGCTGCCAGAAAATTTACACCGTTCTCTGCCTGGACCTTATACGCATCCCGCCCCTTGGACTGGCTTCGTTGACTTTCATGTTCCCAATTCGAGGGAAATCCGTCCGCTTCTTTCACCTGAAAATCCTCCAGGACCAAGGATTGGCTTTGGGCCGAAACCGCTCCCTGCATCACGAAGCTTCCACACACCATCAGCCCGACCGTGAGAAATCTCCGGACCATCACCCCTCGCCTCATACTCCTCTACCCCTTTCGATCTTTAGGCCTCTTGCGACGATGACGGCGCCAGTACCCTCGCGTTTCCCTCGGCCAACTCTTCTCCCATGACAGGCGACTGGTCACGCTGAGACATCCAGAATAGAGTGAACACCAAGCCCCAGAACACCATCATATTGAGCGTCACCATCTTTGCGGCAAACGCGAAGTCCGGCGTAAAGGCCCAGGGAGAGACATCGGCCATCAACTCACTTACATGCCACGCCAGCCGTCCGGAGGAACGGATATAGCCCATGAGACCCATGACCCACGAGAATGCAGCAGCCAATCCGAATAAGCCCACCATCCCTCTGAGAGAAATCTTTCCCCACTGGACCGGCCCGTGGAGGAGCGCCCCTTTGAGCATCATGCGATTGATCACCACACCGACCACAAGGACCGTCAACGTGGTCGCAGCCTGCGGCGACGACAGCCCGACGCGGAGCTTCGCCGGCAGATAGTATCCATACACTGAGAGCCAGATAATGTTGAGCGCCCCCAGGAGGAACAGCGCGCCGATGAGGATGTTCCCTTTCTTGACCCAGGACACGACCATCGTTCGATTGGCGCGGCGGTAATACATGAAACTCAGGGCGGTCACGAGAATCATGATGTTCACCGCGCCGTTCTTCGCCGACATCACTCCGTAGTTGCCGACCACGGGATGTGACGCTCCGCCCATCGCCTTCACTTCACCGGCCGACATAAAGACGGTGTGCGGCGTCAGCCAAATAAACAGAGCCAACATAAACACCGAGAGCAGCATTTGGTAATAGGGTTGATATCGTTCCCCTCCACGAAGGCGGGCCATACTCTGCCACAGATAAAAGTTCACTCCGAGGAAGAGGACGCCGATCAAGAGGGCCTGCACTACAAAGAGCCAGGTGAGTAATCCGCCCATCATCGTCACACCCATACTCTGGCTGAACGCGTAGACCGATCGCATCAACCAGTAGCCGGCAAAGGGCATCGGTAACAGTGCGCAGACCGTGACAAACAGAAAGATGTGCCCCACCCAGTCGAAATAGGCGCGCGCTTCTTCAGTCTTGCTGGTGAAAAATCGATAGCAGGCGTAGGCCAACACCACCGCGCCGCCGGACATAATGTCTGCCAGGAAACGATGGACATTTAATGGATTCCACAGGGCCGAATGGAGCAAATGCCATCCGTTCCCCAAAAACCGCCCTTGCGCATCGACACCGGCCGGAGCCATCATGAAGGCCGACCAGGCGTTCGCCAGGAGCAGCAGTGTTGTCCCAAACACGTTGGTCAAAGCGCCGATCGATGCGTGAACCCACTTCAAGGCCGGCTCAGCCATTCGGTTCCAGCTATAGTAATAGAGGATGAGCAGCAGCGATTCTCCGACAAACACGATTGCATAGACAGGCATAAAAGCCTTGAACGTCCCGCCCATGTACTTCATGAAGCTGGGATAGAAATAGATAAACATCCCCAGCATGAGGCCCCCGACCACAGCCGTCACCGACAGGGCGAGAAGGGCGACTTTTGCCAAATCCCGCGCAAGACCATCATAGCGAAGTGCGAGCGCGGGCTTTCTGCTGCTGAGTCCCAGAAATTCCAGCAACACACAAAAGATCGGCAACGCGAGAACAAACCCTCCGAAATAGGTGTGTTGTTGCGTGACGAACCACACGAGCAATCGGCTGTCGAACGACCCGATGCGCGAGTAGACGGTCTCTTGAGGAGAAGGAGCCGGCGGTCCCTGGGGAGTCCCTGGTGTCTTGAAATACAGATCGGTGGCGTCCTCGGCAAAGGATAGGGTCTGAAGACCCCAGCCAATCCCCAAAGCCGCGAGAACGACCAACAGCAGGACAGAATACCCGACCGCTCTGTACGCTTTCTTCTTCAAGACCATATTCTTAGTGGGCTATCTT
>CAZPWD010000032.1:0-17087 GCA_964590025.1 uncultured Nitrospira sp. | reverse complement strand
TGGATTGTACACGAATTGCGAGGGACTTGAGGAGCCTGAGCAAGGGCAATTTCGATCCGTGACGATTCAGCGTGTGCCGATGTCGTCAGCGACATAGCGGGAAGCGTCGGCGAGGCGGATGATCGCCTTCGCGCGGATGTCGGCGATCACGCCGTCAAAACGTTTTCGGCGTTTCTCGTTGAGCAGTTCCTGTCGGAGGCGTTCCCGAACGGCCACGTCCGCCTGAATAATTTCCTTGTCGAGCGCCGCAATCATGACGAGGTAATAGCCGGCGTCCGTCTTGATCGGCGCACTGACCATCCCGGGCTTGAGGGTATGAATGACTGCGTCGACTTCGGGGATGACCAATCCCTTGCGATAGGGGCCGAGATCGCCTCCTTTCGCTTTCGTTTTGCCGTCGACGGAATAGCGCTGTGCAAACTTGGCGAAGTCCCCCCCCTGATTGACCTGCTTTTCGAGATCTTTCGCGGCCGGGAAATTGGGCAGCAGCATCTGGGACACCCGCACTTTCAATGGCGTCAGGAGTTCGTGGGCATGCTGCTCGTAGAAGGCGTCCAATTCCTCCTTCGAGAGTTCAACCTTGGCTTTGATCCGATCCTTGAGGAGCTCGTCGAGAATCAGTTGTTCCCGGTAGCGTTGGGCCCTATCACGGATGGCATCGTTCTGGTCGAGTCCCTGCTTGCGCGCTTCCTGCATGAGCAGTTCGCGGGTGATGAGTTCGTCGAGGAAGAGGCGCTTCCCCCCTTCTTTCTCGTACCGCGCCCTGGTGGCCTCGGCCAGTTCTCCCCAGCGGGTTTCGAATTCGGCCTTCGTGATCTGTCGGCCGTTGACGAGAGCCAGCACGCCTTCCTCGGGCGGTGGCGCACAGCCGGCGAGTAACAGGATAGTGCCACCGATGGCGCCGGCGAGCAGAGTGACGAGGCGGACAGCGACGACGCTCACGGATCCGTTCGATGATCGAGTCATAGGCGCGTGAGACCTTGCTAGAGAGATGATTACGAGGACATCGAGGTGTTGGTATCACAGCCTCCCAGGCTTTGCAAGGTTGCGGTGAGTTCTCGAAAGATGGAAGACCAGTCCTGATGCGGCATCTGGAGCTCGAACGAGAGCGGAGACAGGAAGCACATCCGCTTCTTGTACCGGTCCATCATCCGGTGAATCGCTTGGCTTGAGACCCGGCTCTTGGCGTCGAGCGTGACGACGACGGAGCGGGTCTTGAGTTCGATCGTGCTCAGGCGCAAGGCCTTGGCCTGGAGCCGCACCTGCATGACTTCGAACAGTCGCTCGACGGAGTCCGGGGCCAGCCCATACCGATCCTGTATTTCGCCATGGAGTAGGGCAAGATCTCCGACTTGGGTGCAGGAGGAGAGTCGTTTGTAGCACGAGAGGCGCTGGTGGGGATCGGCGACGTAGTCGTCCGGAATAAAGGCGGAGACGTTAAGCCGGAGGGTGGGGTCCGGCTCTTCTTCCACCACCTGGCCTTTGAGGCGCTGGACGGCCTGCTCAACCATCTGCATGTACAGATCGAGCCCGATGGCAGCGATATGTCCAGATTGTTGTTTCCCGAGAAGGTTGCCGGCGCCACGGATTTCCATATCCGCCGCGGCGATGCGGAAGCCGGCGCCCAGTTCGGTAAATTGCTGAATAGCGATGAGGCGCTTCCGGGCGTCTTCGCTTAACCGTCCCTCATCGGGGACCAGGAAGTAAGCGTAGGCCTGGTCGCCGCTTCGTCCCACTCGCCCGCGCAATTGGTACAGCTGCGCGAGGCCGAACATGTCAGCACGATTGACGAAGATCGTGTTGGCATGGGGCACGTCGATGCCCGATTGGATAATGGCCGAGGCGATCAACACATCCGCTTCTCGGCGAAAGAATTTCAACATCACGGCTTCGAGCGGTTTGGCGGTCATCTGCCCATGGGCCATCACGATGCGCGCCTCGGGCACCAGTTGTCGGAGCCAAGCTCCCGTCTTTTCCATCGTTTCGACTCGGTTATGGACGAAGTAGACCTGCCCGCCACGCCCCAGTTCGCGCAACATCGCCTCTCGGATGAGCGTGTCGCTCGATCGGACGACCTGTGTGCGAATGGACAAGCGGCCCGCCGGAGGGGTCTCGATGATCGAGAGATCACGCACGCTCGCCATGGCCATCTGCAAGGTGCGAGGAATCGGGGTGGCCGTGAGTGTCAAGACGTCGACTTGAGTGCGGAGTTGCTTCAATCGTTCCTTGTGTTTGACGCCGAACCACTGTTCTTCGTCAATGATCACCAGGCCTAGATCGCGGAACACCACATCCTTCTGGATGATCCGGTGCGTTCCGATCACCACGTCGATGTTTCCGGCTGCCACGTCTTTGAGAATGGCTTTGGCCTCCTTCGGCGATTGGAATCGGGAGAGCAGGGCCACGCGAGCCGGAAACGGCGCGAACCGTTCTGAGAAGTTGTCGTAATGTTGGTGAGCCAACAGAGTTGTGGGGACGAGTACCGCCACCTGGCGATTATCTTCCACTGCCTTGAAGGCTGCTCGCATGGCCACTTCCGTTTTTCCGTACCCGACGTCACCGCAGACCAGGCGGTCCATCGGCTTACTGGACTCCATGTCGTGCGTAATGTCTTCGATCGCTTTGAGTTGGTCCTCCGTTTCTTCATATTCAAACGCGGCTTCGAACTCGTGATACATCGTGCTGTCGAACCCATAGGCATGGCGCGTCACGAGTTCACGGTTGGCATAGAGGTCCACCAACTCGTGGGCCATCTCCTCGATGTCTTGCTTCACGCGCGCGGTCGTCCTGGCCCAACTGGTGCCGCCCAAACGTTCAAGGCGCGGCGCATGGCCTTCCGCTCCGCTATACCGCTGCACATGGTTTAGCCGCTCCAGCGGGACGTACAGCGTGTCGCCGCCGGCGAATTCCAGGATCAAATAATCGCTGTCGAAATCTTGCACCGAGAGGCGTTTGAGGCCTTGATATTTGGCGATGCCATGTTGGACATGGACGACATAGTCGCCCACGTTGAGATCTTCCAGCGAGGAGAGGAAGGTCGCGGTTTTACACTTGGCTTGCGGCTTGTGGCGCGCGCCTTTGGCAAACAGTTCTTCTTCCGTCAGAACGGCCAAGCGCAAGTCCGGTGCGAGGAATCCCGCAGATAAATCGCCGCGCAAGACGTAAAACGGCGCTTTGGTTTTACTGGAAGCGGTCCAGGCCCCCACTGTCCATTCCATCGCCGGCACATCGTGTTCGCGTAAGAGCGCCAGCAAGCGATCCACTTGGCCTCGACTTCTTGCGACGAGTACCACTCGGCACTCCTCTCGGAGGCGATCCATGATGGCCAGGGTCTGGCTGAAGGGCATCCCCCGAGCACCGAGCCCAGCGCTGGCCGGGATTTGAGCGGGAAAGGTTTGGACCGGATTCCAGGACGCATCGCTCGCGGTGAGCGGCTCGAGGGCGAGCGTGGGCCAGCCGTTCGTGCGATCCATGAGTTCCGGCCAGGAGAGAAACAACCGCTCCGGTGACGGGTAGGGTACGCTGGTCTCCCGATCGGCATGGCGGAGATAGCCGTCGTCGATTTTGCTCCAAAGATCCGCGCAGGCCCCTGTCAACGCAGCCGGCTGATCCAGGGCCAATACAGGCTGTTCAGTGAAATAATCGAAGAGGGTGTCCATATCGGGATAGAGGTCCGGCGCGCGCCACTCGGCATCCGCCGGAATGGGAGCGAGGACATCCGGCGAAGTCTCTGCACGGAGATATTCCCGCGCGGGAAGGACGACCGCTCGATCCAGCTTCGCGGTGGATTTCTGCGTGGCGGGATCGAACAGGCGGAGCGAGTCGACGGTTTCGCCAAGAAATTCGACGCGGAGCGGGTCGGCATAGGCCGTCGAGAAAATATCCACAATGCCGCCTCGAATACTGAACTCGCCTGGGATTTCCACCACCGAGACCCGGCGGTAACCGAGACGTAAGAGCCCTCCGGTGAGGGCCTCACGCTCAATCGTGCCGCGCAGCTTGAATTGCAGGGTAGTATTGGTGAAGGTCGTGACGGGCAACAGCCGTTGCATCAGGGCCGCGATGGAGGTGACCAGGCAGGTCTGTGGCGCGGTGCGGATGTGACGCAGGGCATTCATCCGGCGCGCGATCAGACCGACATGGGGCGCGCTGCCCTCGTATGGCAAGGTTTCCCATCTCGGGAACAGGGCGAGGGGAGCCGTCGGGAGACCGATGAGATCATGGAAAAAGTGCAGGTCATCAAAGAGGCGTTCAGCCGCCTCGTCCGACCCGGTGACGATCAGCCACGATCGATTTCCCAATGTGCCCGACTGAGTATGCAGAAGCGTGGTGAGGGCAAGCCCGGCGGTGGACCCGTACATGCCGGTGATAGCGGGGCGGCCTGTCTCGTCTGCCAGTGCCGCGGCGACAGGAGCGAACCACTGGGATGCTGCATGAGTGTGGATAGTATCGGACACTGCTTGGGCTAAGCTGTTGTTGAGCGAATGCGTTGGATCAGCGATGTGGTGGAGACGCCGGGGACCAAGGGAATGGTACGGACGACTCCGCCGCGCGATTCGACGATCTCGCGGCCGACGATGCGTTCCACCGCCCAATCTCCGCCTTTGACGAGGACATCCGGCTGCAATGCGGCGATCAGGCTTTGGGGGTCCGGTTCATCGAACAGGATCACATGATCGACACAGCCGAGTGCAGCGACCACTTCCGCCCGCTGCGCTTCCGAGACGATTGGCCGATCCGGCGCCTTGTTCAAACTCCTGACGGACGCGTCGCTGTTGACCGCGACGACAAGCAGGTCGCCCAGCTCTTTCGCGGCCTGGAGGTAGCGCGTATGGCCCACGTGCATGAGATCGAAACAGCCGTTCGTGAACACGATACGTTTCCCTTGGGTTCGCGCCGCTTGTAGAAGTAGGACGAGCTGGTCTCTGGTCATAACTTTCACGGACATGTCTGCATCATACCGACTGTGCGCGCGGATGGAAAGAGACAGAACACTACTCCGTGTCGTCGTGGCTCACCCCGCCTAACCCAATCACTGACGACCCGTGCTTGGCAATCAGCGCGTCCATCGCCTCGATGGCTTTCGTCCGCCGTTGATCGAACAGCCCGGGCGGCGCGGGTGTCAAGGAGGAGAGCGCGAGCCCGGCCAAGCGGTACTCGGTGCCGGGCCGAATGAGTTCGTGCAGCGCTTGTTGGACGGTCGGCCACATGTCGGGATCGTAGTTCAGCGGGTGCGGAAAGCGATGCTGCTTGGTCGTGATGGCGTAACGGGCGTTTTTCAGCTTCACCGTGCAGGATCCGGCGGCCAATCCTTCTTGTCGGAGATCCCTCGCCAGGTCGCGGAGGAATCCGCGCAGGGTTCGCTCAAGAAACGGGCGATCATGCGTATCGTGTTCAAATGTGATCTCGTGGCTGAGGCTTTTGGATTCGCGATCGGCCACCACCGGTTCGTGGTCGATCCCCCGCGCCAGTTCTCGAACCCAGTGGAGTCGCGTGCCGAAGATATGACGCAAGGGTTGATCCCAGCGTTGGTCCAACAACTCGCCTATTGTCTTGAGTCCGAGCGGTTCCAGGCGCGCGGCGGTTTTGGGACCGATCCCCGGCAATGCGCGCAGAGGCTGCAGCGCTAAGAATTCTTCTTCCGTACCTGGTGGGACCGTCACCAGTCCATCCGGCTTGTGACTATCCGCTGCAATTTTGGCGACGGTCTTGCCGGTCGCGACGGCGATGGTGCAGCGCAATCCCGTGGCGTCGGACAGCGCATCCTTCACGAGTTGTCCGAGTGAGCGAGGATCGGGATGGCGGGTCTGGAGTTCTGTCGTGTCGGCATAAAACTCGTCGATGCTGCTCCATTCGGTGAGCGGGAATAACTGATCGGTCACGGCCCGCATCGCTTCATGCAGCTGTCGATACAGGGGCCGATCAGGAGGAAGCAGAATGAGGTTGGGACAGAGCTGGAGAGCTTTCGCCGTCGGCATCGCCGAGTGGATGCCGAATGGCCGCACGGCGTAGCTGGCCGCGGCGATAATCCCACGTGGCGGTGGACCGCCGACCACGACCGGTTTACCGGCGAGGCTCGGGTCCTTCACCACGGCCGCTGAGGCGAACATGGCGTCGACGTCTCCGAAGAGGATCTGGCGCAACCAACGCATCGCTTGCTCCTGAACAGGAGCCTAGAAGGCAAAGGACAATTGAAGAAGCTGCAAGGGGCATTGAGGGAGAGGCATTGTCATGTGGGAAGATCGTTCGTAATCAGTCGGAACCCGACTCACCGATCCCACCAGCTCCTGTAACAATCCCCGACAAATGCCGCAATGGTGTCGACGCGGCTGAATGGTCCGTCGCTGACGTCGGTACACGCGGCCGCATTGCTGACAGCGCCAGGCAAATCGTGCCAGGGCGAGGACTTCCTTCTGTAACGAATGGTAGATGGTGATCGCCAGGGCGCCGTCCCGATTCATCTCGGTCATCTTGCGGAGAAAATTCGCCCCATGATTCGGCCGCCGCTTCAGGATGTCGTACTGCCATTGATGAATCATTTCGTGCGCCAGCGTGCTCACGATCTCCTGCTTACCATACTCGCTCCGCTGGACAACTTGATGTAGCAAGGGGAGGGACAGGCGAATCTCGCGCCTGGTCGGCGGGCGAAGACCATCCCGATCCAGTCGGGGACGCGGCCCTCGACGACTCACGAACATGCCGACCGAGGAGGTCAGCCGGCGGCTCCAGACGAGATCGATCGGGGGCAGCAGACCCGCGAAGTAGCGGCCATTCAGTTCGCTCCACATCTGGGTCAGATGCAGCGAAGTCACTGGAGGGGATTGGCGTCGAGACATGCGAAAGGGGTCACCCCAATTCTTCGTGGATCGCCGCGGCCAGCAGCGGCACCATGATTTCGTGGTGGCCGATCAGGGAATAACCTTTCCCGCCCTTCTGGGTCGGCCGCCGCACCACGTTTGTGAGCGGACGGTAGTGAGCCAAGAAGTCCATGTCCACGGTCGTAATGTCGGTCAGATCATGACCAAGATTGCGCCCCAGTGACACCGCTTTGAGGAAGACTTCCGGCAAAATGACGGCAGAGCCGAGATTGAGATACACGCCCCCCTCCATCCCTGACACGACGGCCGCAAACCGTCGAAAGTCCAGCAGCGAGGTCGCTCCAATGGCGGCTCCGTCCGCGGCAGGATGCATATGGATGATGTCGGTACCGATGGCGACGTGCACGGTTACCGGAATACCGAGCCGCGCTCCGGTCGCCAGGATGCTCGTCTCGCGATGGGGAAACTGCCCCTGGCGTCGGTTGATGTAGTGACCGACGGATTCGCCGAGCCCCTCGCGATCGTGGGCCCCGCGGGCGATCGCCTCGTTCAGCATGCGGCCGGTTTCTTCCGCCATCCCGAAGCGTCCCTCGTCAATCTCCGCGTCGACTTCCTCAGACGTGTGCCCCATGAGCGCCAATTCGAAATCGTGAATGATCCCGGCGCCGTTCATGGCCACGGCCGACACGATCCCTTGCTGCATGAGGTCCACGAGAATCGGACTCAATCCGACTTTGACGACGTGTGCGCCGATTCCCGCGATGACCGGTCGGCCCTTTCGATGGGCCCTCGCGACGGCTTTGGCGACCGCGCGCAAAGTTTTCACGCCGAGGATATCCGGTAGCGAGCGATAGAATTGGCTGAAGCTGCCCCCACGGTGCCAGGGGCGAGCACAGTCGGAGACACGGACCTTGCTGTACCGTTTCTTGAGCGGATACGTCGTGAGATCAGTCACGTTGATCGGCGGGATCAGGCTCGGGGCCGTGACAGGTGGCCGCTGCCGGTCAGGAGGCTTTGCCAAGGAGCTGTTCCTCGATGAGTTCACACAGGACGTGGCCGAGCGTGATGTGACTTTCCTGAATGCGGGCCGTGACCGTTGAGGGCACGACGAACGGATATTCCACCAGACCAGCCAGTTTCCCGCCGGTCCCCCCGGTCCAGCCAATGGTAGTGAGGCCACAAGCCCGCGCGGCGTCCACACCCTTCAACACGTTGGGTGAATTGCCGCTGGTGCTGATGGCAATGGCGACGTCGCCTTTCTGTCCATGGGCGCGAACCTGGCGGGCAAAGAGTTCGTCGAAGCCGTAGTCGTTGGCGATGGACGTGATGGCGGCAATGTCGGTGGCCAGGGCGATGGCCGGGAGTGGGGCACGCTCCCTTTTATACCGCCCGACGAACTCGGCGGCGAGGTGGGCCGCATCGGTGGCACTGCCTCCGTTGCCGAAGAGCAGCACTTTGTGTCCGTCGCGAAAGGCCGTGGCGATGAGCTTCGCGACCTGCACGATGCGATCGGCATGCTCATACGCGAACTGTTGCTTGACGGTCGTGCTTTCAGCAAACGCACTGAGTACACGCTCTTTCATGGGAAGCGATTCTAGGCAACCTGCTGTCACCTGTCAAACGTGATTCGCAGGCGTGAATTGATCGCTCAGTGTGGCGATAACTCATAGGGCGGGGGAAAAGTCTTCCCGGCAAGGCCGCAGCTCCCAGCTGACCCTCGTTTCACGTTTCACGCCTCACGTTTCACGGTTCCTGGGGACGAAGCGAGAACGAAGCCGGAAGGCTTTTACGCCGTCCTATGTTATAGTCCGCGCGCAATGGCGCACGACCAACCAGTCAAAGCCTTAGTGATCGCGCTTACCGACCATGCGGCGGCGGCGGTCTATTCGATTAATCGTCTGCAGCCGGATTCGCTCTGCTTCGTGCTGCCTGAAGGGGCGAAATCGCTCGTAGAATCCAACATCCAGCCGAAGATCGAGCACATGCCTAGACGGTGGGATTGGGTGGTGATGGCGGAGACCTGCGAATTTGTCGGCTGTTATCAGACGCTCGCCAGGACACTCCCGGAGATGTTGCGTACATGGGATGTGCAGCCAGGCGAGCTCGTCGTCGATGTGACCGGGGCCACCCCAGCCATGGCGGGTGCACTGACGTTGGTCACCATGCCGATGAGTTCGCGGATCGTGTCGCTCGTGCCGGCGCAAGAGGGACAGGAGGGGGACAGGATTGATATCGCCGGGCAGCCGTTCGTATGGACGCAGGGGAATCCGTGGGACGAGGCGGCATCTGTCTCTCGTCGCGAGGGCTGTGAGCTGTTCAACCGGAGACTGTTTGCCGCAGCGGCGAAGCTGTTCCGCGAGGTCGAAGCACGGGTGAGCGGCGGGCAGAAACCGCTCTATCGTGCCTTTGGAGACCTGGCTGATGGCTACGATCTGTGGGAACGGTTTCACTATCGTCAAGCCTGGGAGAAACTCAGGACTGCCGTGAAAGCCTTCGAGATGGCGTCCCTGTGGGGCGGACCACCAGGACTCACGTCGCTGTTACCAGCCATTAAAGCGAACGCGGGATTTTTGGAAAAGCTCGTCCTCGATCCTGCTCCCGTGAAAGACATGCAGGCCTCCGATCTCCTGGCCCATGCCGGCCGGCGACTGCATGGCCTGCACGATCCGGAAGCGGCCATGGTCTCGCTCGTTCGTGCGCTCGAAGCCTTTGCCCAGCGACAACTGTTCAAGCAATACACTATCAAGACTTGGGACGTGCAGCTGGATCAATTGCCGCAGGCGCTAAGAGAAACCTGTCGGTCTTGTTGGCTGGAAGATCTCGACGGCAAGTACAAATTGCCGTTGCAGGCGCAGTTTCGGGCGCTGGCCGGATTGGGCGACCAGATGGGCCAAGCCTTTTTGCGCGAGTGGCCGACGATGAAACCCCTGCTCGATGCCGCCAACCATGCTGTCCTCGGCCACGGCTTCGAGCCGATCAAAGCCGAGCGAGTGCAGCAGCTGTACGAAGTTGTCGTCAAGCTATCGTGTGTCAGCGAGACGTCATTACCGAAGTTTCCGACGCTGAATCTCTAAGAGCTTATGGCGTATAGCGTATGGCCGAGACGAAGAGGGAGAAATTAAGAGCGGATGGCGAATTCCTGATGGCGTATAGCATGAACAAGAAAAAGGCAGAGAATGGCGTTTCGGTTTGAGACGCTCGAAATCTGGCAGATGGCCAAGGAGTATGCGACAAGAGTCTATGCCGTTACCGCTAAGTTTCCGAGGCATGAAGACTATGGATTGAAGTCCCAGCTGAATCGGGCAGTTAACTCGATCGCGCTTAATATTGCGGAGGGCACAGCCAAGAACAGTAACAAAGCATTCGACTATCACCTGGAGATTGCGTTGGGATCGACCTTTGAAGTGGTTGCCGGGGCGTTTCTTGCCAAGGATCGAGCCTACATCACAGAGGTTGAGCACAGTGCCTTATATGAGTATGGTCAACGACTTGCGAAAAGCATTAATGCATTCAGAAACACGCTCGAATAAGGCCGGTTTTCTCTTGCCATACGCTATTAGCCATAAGCTCTTATTCATGTCATGAGTTTGAGAACTAGACTGACAGACGTGCGTAGTTCACTGCGCAATCACTTCTTACCGCAGGCAACTTTCCACACAGTTTGACCCATACTGCCTGGCATGACTGGTACCCACTTACCTACTTGTGAGTTGGTATAAACTACCGTTCCACTTCCCATATTGCCCGAGAATTCCTTGAGCGCAAGCACCCGACTGCGCTCTTCTGCGCAGTCGAATTCCCATTGTTCCTTGGCAGTCAAAAACCTGATGCCCCCCACGGTCTGTACAGTCTTGTAGTCGTAGAATTGCCACATCTTCACCAGATTACTGTCGCGGCGTATGGTGGCTGGATCCACGTATACAGTCTTTCCTGCTTCGTCGCTGTCACTAACCTTTATCCACTCCGCATACGCTGGACTACTGCTCAATACCAGGAGAGTTATTACGATCAGTCGTTTCATGTGCCTCACAGTGACCAGTTAGGTTGACCGCGCGTTCACTTCTTGCCGCAGGCAACTTTCCACAGAGTTTGGTCAAGACTACCCGGTGAAACTGGTAGCCACTTGCCTTTGCCTGAGTTGCGATCAAGCACATTACCACTTCCCATATTGCCCGAAAAGTACATGACCGCAAGCCCTCTAAAGCGCTGTTCGGCACAGTCATATTCCATTTGCGCGTTTGCCGACAAATATGAGATGCCCGCCTTGGTTTGTCTTGTCTTGAAGTCGAACAGTACCTCCATCTTCACCAGATCCCCTTCGCGGCGCATGGTGACTGGATCCGCGTATGCGCCCATTCCTGCTTCGACTTTGCCACCAACCGCCACCCAATCGGCATACGCAGGACTACTAATCAGGAAGAGAAGGATGATTAGGAGCAGTCGTGTCATTGAGAATGTCTCCGTAAGAGATCGTCAGGACTGCGGCAGTGTGCTCCCGTTTGAGGGTGCGGTCAAACGAAACTCGGAGCGGCTTCGCGGCACCTTGAGGGAGGACTGGTGCTACGGGCGATTGCGAAAAGTATTGGCATGTCTACTGCGAGTGTAGGGCGGGCGTTGCAGCGAGGGGCGGTCAAATGAAACGTTTGAGGCAAGTGGAACGAAGTGAAAGTCTGTCAGAGTGAGATGAAGGAAAGTTGTGTTTGTGGAGGGGGGGCGATCACTACTTCACAGTTGTTTTCCGAAAAATGATGTATTACCGTTGGGTTGTTTCAGGTAGGAAGATAAAAAATGGCATGAAGAGTTGTAGTTTGTTACGAGCTAACAGTTGCAAATTGTAAGTTTGATATCGCCATGGATATAAGAATCTACTATGAAGACACTGATTGCGGCGGGGTGGTGTACTACGGCAATTATCTGAAATATTTCGAGCGGGCGCGGACGCAGTATCTCGAAGAGCGAGGGTTATCGGTGGCCGGGCTCATGAAAGAAGGTACGGTGTTTGTCGTGGTACACGCAGAAGTGGATTACCGATCTCCAGCCCGTTATGGCGACCGGCTGATCATCGAGACGGTCGTTTCCGACATGACGGCAGCCTCCTTCACGTTTTCGCACGTGGTCCGAGAACGGGAGAGCCGGCGTGTGGTCGTTGAAGGATCGGCCAGGTTGGCGGCAACGGATGGAAATGGGAAAGTGAAGCGACTCGACAAGGCGATGAGTGCCGTATTAAAATAATCGTCGTCAATAAGGAGTCATGAAATGGAAACGGAATGGGTGGGTTTTGGAATATCGCTGGGAGGCTGGCTCATCATGGCCGGCATGGCGATCGGTGTATTCGTACTCGGCTGGTGGTTTTACATGCCAAACCCGATGGCTAAAGACAGGAAGGACAGGAATAAGAAGCCCTAACCCAACTAAAAGTATTCTCCTCCACCTTGGTCTTCGCCATCGCCAGAGTCATCCAATGTAACGGGATTCACCGGTCGCCAGAGCGCGCAGTGCGGAGGGTACGCAACGGCAACGATGTTGGGCCGTCCGGTTCAACCCTCTGGTTGGGCACTTTCACCGCGTAGGTGCTGGTATAGTGCGACGCCGAGCCCTTGGCACTTATTCATGAGACCTTCATAGGTCTTGAGGTTGGCGTTGTACTCAGCCATCGGATACTTACCGAGATCACCTTGGCTCTTCTCATAGGACTGTCCGCAGATCTCCTGGAGAGCTTGGACAGCTTCGAGCAACGCCGCCGTGTACTGGTGGGAACCTTCCAAAGACCCTGACTCTGCCTTCAATGCTGATGAAATAGCAGCCAGTTCGGATGCCAACCGACCGAGGTCTCTAAAGTGAGCCCCAAAGTCAGTGGTCTTGAAAAGTCCTGGAATTGGGAGTGCCTTGCGCCAAGAAAACTTAAAGATCGCGTCGTGAATCGTGACGTACTCGCAAAGGATTGCATTCACTCGGATCAGTTCCTCGGGAAGGTCCGGCGTGTGTCACCCACGAGAACGGCCCAACGTTCGAGCTCAGCGACCCTGCTCACGAGGAGCATGGATTGCAACCACAGTGCGATAGTCGGATTCGCTGCAGCGCATGGTTAGGCGGCATCTTCGCGTTTCTCTCGTTTCCAAGCTCCCCAGGCATAGTAAAAGCCCATCGGCGCGCTGAGGGCACAAATCCATGCCAGGATAGGCCAAGTCCCATCCATGAACAGCCAAATGGCGAAAATGGCATAGAGGATTCCCCCAACAAAGTAGACGATGGACCAGGGAATCTTGCTCTTTTTATTCAAAGATGTGTTGGTTGGCTCTGTCATTCGAGTGTCCCGATGCGTCCGGTGATGCCTAAATATGTATTATCTGGTTCCGTATAACAAGCCACTTGTCCTGAGATGTTGGATAAGACCCTAGGAACCGTGAAACGTCAGACGTGAAAGGTGAAACGTGGGATTGCCGAGTGCTCTTCTTCCGAAACCTTTCACGTTTGACGATTCACGTTTCACGGATTGCTGGACGGGTTAGCCATCAACTTTACCGCCTGACTCACGAACGCGCTGCACAATATACGCCTGCGTTTCGGGCGACAAGCACGCGAGCGGCAACGTGCTGAACTGTGCCTTGGAGTACAGCAAAAGCCACACGCTAGGGAACTGCCACAGCTCTTTGACGGCGGACCACTGAAGCGTTGTCGTGCCGATGTCCGAACTCATGGTGAACGAGGACTCGTCAGCGTGGAACGTGGCTCGAGGCTCATCCATCTGGAGGAACTTGCGCAGCGATCTGCGGTAGTGAACGACGTAGACAACCGTGGCGAACGCGATGCCCAGCACCAGCACGGCTGCAAGCGCACCGACAAGCCAAGAGGCCACACCTTGCGCAACGAGTACACCGAGACCGAGCGCGGCAACGAGGAGTGCAACAAAGAAACTGATACCTACGGAGCGCCGCCAAAACGCGAACACGGCGTGGCGCAGCAGCGCCTTGCTATAGATGAGTGTGGCCTCGTGCGACATGGTGGCTACCGATTGAGTTAAGCCACCGCCGAGAGGGACAGCGGCTACGTAGAATTACATGCATCCGGCGGTTGGCTTGAATGAGGAGTGAGCCTGGTGTATTCAGGAATAATCCCGGCTAGTTGTCACCCTCCTCGCGATGCCTCTGCTTGGCCGATCAGCGACTGACGAATGCTAGAAAGTGAAAGTCCGCTCCTCAGCGACCAAAAAGATCGGTTTTCCCCCGGTGGAGATAGACACGGCATGGGCCAATGTTTCCTGTGCCCCTGGTGAAGAAGCGCAGGCTTCCAGGGCTTCAATCGATGGGAAGTGAATCTCAGCGATACGGTAAAAAGGTGGCGTCCCCTGAGGAGATGCCAGCACCTTCGTCGCCACCAATTTGGTCTTGCCGACTAGCTTTTCAACTGCCATGGGTACGTGCTCGTCCTGATACACCTTCTCGAAGGCCGCAATATCGGTAGGACGAGGGTAGATCACCATGAACTTGACTCCAGGCATGTTGTTGTCCTCTTTCTCATGTGTTTCTTACGCCGAACGAATAGGTCTGCTGCAAGCTGCTGCGCCGAAGAGCACATTCGCCCGAACACTCTGACGGAAGGCGAGTCTACTTGAGAGCCCAACACTTGTTCAATAGTGTGTCCTGTTCCGCCGGGCGGGTAGACTGCAAATTCTATAGTCTGGCAAATCAATGGTTCCTGGAACCTTTATCAGCTCTATGCCTCATAGCCATCTACGTGCGGCTTGCTTGTAGGTTTCATATTCATCGCCGAATTTGGCAGACAGCGCGCGCTCCTCGGGCGATATTTGAAAGCGGTTCATGTACGCGACATAGACCGGCAGGAGCAGGAATGGCAATGTATGGGACAGAAATATCGCCCAACCGGTGAGCACGAGCAGGAAGCCAACATACATGGGGTTTCGGCTAAAGCGATAGACGCCTGATGTTACGACACATGAAGCCGCGGCGGGTTTGGTGGGATTGACGGTAGTCTTGGCCCTCTGGAACGCGTACCCTCCCGCAAGGATGAGGAGGATGCCGACACCGGAGATAGTGACTGCGAGACCAAGACGCCAAGGCAACGTAATAGCGAGTGATGGTAGCTGCATCGCAGCGAACCACATCGCCACGGCAAGCACGAGTCCCAGAATTAGCGGCGGGACTTTAAGTTCAAGGGCGTTCACGAGATTGAGACGAAGGTATAACAATTGACATGAGCGGCATGACCCGGCTTGACGGGGCATGTCCGCTCGATGGAAGGGTTGGACGACTCTTCAACTGAAGCCATACCGGTGAATCTCGAATCGACGGAGGACCTTCTTCGTTGGCACTGCCTCATTCCCCCACGGGCTTAGAAGGGCGCCCTTTACTTGAATACGCGTACCATGCGGAGCGCAAAGACCCCACTTCGCTTTCTGTTCACCGGCCGCAGCGGCACTAACCCACCGTACAACCGCAAGGTCGGTGGTCAGCGATTGAAATGGGAAATCCTCTTCGTGCACCCAAACCTTGCACGACGCCGCAAGGATCGATGCCTTGACGTCGATAGGTGCGAGTTCCGAGATTCGCTCTTGCATTGCCGCCGCGTATAGCCGCTCAGCAAGTGATTCGATGAGCGCAAGGTTGGCGGCCAATCCCAAGTGTGGGTGGTGAAGGTAGCAGGCTCGATAGCCTGCAGGGCTGTTGAAGAAGGCGTCAAACGCTTCTGGTGAAACGGAGAGCGTGAAGACTGGTTGGACGTAGGCTTCGAACCCTTCGCTCCGGCCAAGGCATGCTTCGACCTGGATTGACTCGATTGAGCCAGCGATCAAATCAATCACCTCACAAGATCTGCCAACTGAGGAGAGCGCTGCGCGCCTCGCTTCGCAAAAGGTGTCGGAGAAGCGCCAAAGGTGCGTGGCATTCACGGTAAAGCTCGGTAAGTCGTTCAACTAGTAAGTCTGCTGCAAGCTGCCGTGCAGCATAGCACGTTCGCCTGAACACTCTGATGGAAAGCGAGTCTACTTGAGAATCCAACACTTGTTCATAGTGCCTCCTGTTCCACCGGCCGGGATAGACTGTATCCAGCTATCAGCCCGCAGTATATCCGGCCAACGAGTCACAGTCAGAGGCGGTCTGCGGGGCTGTCTACCCCCACCCCCGCCTCGGTTGAACACAGGCGGACGATTGAATGACTGTAGCGATGTAGTGGGCTGGCAAGATTATCCTGGCTTGGTGAAGCCTTCCCTCTTGAGAAGTTCCGGGACATTTCGCCCATCGACGAAGACGTCGGCCACGAGATGATCGTAGACATCCTTGCCGTGTGTACGCTTTGGAAGGATTCCTCTGTGATGCCCAGCGTAGCTACTCAGCAGGTCCGCTTGTTTGCGAATCCCGCTGTCCCTGAACTTCTGGGCGCGCGAGTGGACGACAAGGCAACGTCGACTTGAGGCTTTGGTCCATTGAGCGATGGGTTCCCTTCGCTTTCTTGTGCGGACGCAATCCTTTCTCGCGGTGAAGTCGATGAGGCTTGATGTCGCTCCCCGCCCGTGCGTCTGGTTTCCGGCAGAGGTCACAAGACGGGCGAAGTTCGGACTCGGTTGCCCCGGGAGCCAACGGCCTTGTGGACAATGATGAGGGTGGGGCGGTCGATTGTTGTGCCGGAATCAGATGGGGGCAGACCAGGATGATGCTGACGGCTATGAGCGCACCGAACGTGGTTCGACCTTGTGCCATGATGCTCGCGGGAAAGCACACATCATGCCAGAGCGGTCTAGTTGACAATACAAAAATCCGCATGCTCGAATGACGGTGTCTCTCGCGATTCGTGCGAGTCGCGCGAGACTTGCGAGAAAAGCGGGACGGGTCGGATGTTTCATCTTCGCGAGTCGCGCCTGTCGCGCGCGGCTTGCTCGTCTCGCTCACAATTCACGGAGGCTTTTATGGATATGATGGGACGTGTGGGGCTGGTCGAGATTCCGATCTTGATCGCACCCGATCAAAAGGTCTGGATGGATCGCATGATTAAGGAAGGCAAGATCGCCATTCCTCCTGGCGGGACGCTGGAAAAAGGCTCGCTCTATTCGATGTTTGTCCGGATGCTCCTGCATAACGCAATGGAAGAGCAGAAACGGCAAGAAGTACTAGACGCAGAAGACGAGGACGACGAGTAGGAAGCTGTTGAAAACGACCGCCAGCTTCGTTCTCACATCGCTCAAGGCCTCAACGTACTAGGACGTACGCCTTGTATCTTGGAATTGTGGTACATGAGACGGATGGAACGTGACAGATC
>CAZPWD010000031.1:0-17626 GCA_964590025.1 uncultured Nitrospira sp. | reverse complement strand
TTTCGTACCCGAACCGCCCGTTGGTCCAAGGGGGTACTGTTTAACCAGGGAGAAAGGATGTTCGAGTCAACGTACCGTTAGACACGGGGAAGATGGTGCAAATCCATCACGGTGCCGCCACTGTAAGCGGGGAGTAACTCTGCAGAAGAGCCACTGTCGTGGGACGTTAAGCGTTATTCGTGAACCGTTAAACGCAGGAAGAAATCTTCACGTTCAACGTATAACGATTCACGGTTGACGTCTCCAGATGGGAAGGCGCAGGGAAGCGACGAGCCGCAAGTCAGGAGACCCATCCAACGGGCATTTCGACTGGACCCTTCGAGTCTAAGGGAGGTCTCTATGTGCATTCATGTAGCCAGTTTTTCTGTTTGTGTTGTCCTGTTATCCTGCCTTGTTGCTTCCACCACCCATGCTCAGTCAGAGGATGTGGTTGAGACGCGAGAAGTCGTCGTCTCCAGCACACGATTGCCTGATACTCCGGTTGACGCCAGAACGCTTCCGGCAAAAGTGACCGTCATCACCGCAGAGGATATCCAAAAAAGCGGCGCAAAGACGGTACAAGAAGCCATACAATTGGCGACCGGCATCGTGATGTATGACGGTGTCGGCAATGCCTTTCAGCCAACGATCGATCTCCGCGGCTTCAACGGACTACCGGTCCCGAATACTACGGTTTTCGTGGACGGTCAGCGGATGAACGAACCGGATTTCAACACCGTCAACTTCGACCTTATCCCATATGAGACGATCGACCGGATCGAGATCATTCCTGGAGCCGCTGCGATTTATGGCAAGAATGCGATGGGAGGGGTAATCAACATCATTACGAAGCGTGGCGCGGATAAACATCAGGCGACTGGCGAAACCTTGTTCGGCAGTTTTCACCGGGAACGCTACACCCTCAATGCGAGTGGGCCGATCGGAGATTTCGACTATTACACGAATTTCGGACGTGAGACCGAGAGCGGGTATCGGGATGAATCCGCCGCTCGCATTTCGAGATTTTTCAGTAAGCTCGGCTATCGTCCAACTGAGCATACGGACGTTACCGTGTCCTATACCTATGTTAAAGATCGACTGCAGCAGGCTGGCACGCTTCCTCTCAGCCAAGCCGCGATTGACCCCAAACGGAATTTTACGCCGGGCGACTTTTTCGATTCAGAGACGAGCGTACTGCGATTGAATGCCCGGCACGAATTGCCATTTGGATTCTCCGTTAACGTCAACGGTTTTTACCGACGTCTTGCACAAGATCAATTCACCAGAGGGCAGAGCTCTCAAAGCAGCAATATCTTCACGACTGAATCTCGTGGGGGAGTCTTTCAGCTCAATCATGATGCCAGCCTGTTTGGCCACCGGAATGCTCTTGTTCTGGGGAACGAATACACCAGAAACGACTTTGACAATCGGTCAGTTGCCTCGTTCTTTTCGTTTCCTGGATCGTTCCCGTCTTTACGATCGACAGATGAAACGATTCTCGGGCTCTACGCGCAGGACGCCCTGCATCTGACGTCAGAACTGATCTTGACTGCCGGAGTTCGATACGATCGCAATGAGCTTGACTTCATCGATAATCTCGACAGTACCAATAACGGCTCAAAAGTCTTTCATCGGACAACCCCTCGTGCAGGGCTGACCTATCTGGTCACGCCGAGTGTAAGTTTCTATTTCAACTATGGGCAGGGGTTTCGTGTGCCGACCTACAACGAGCTTTTTGGTTCAGGGCTTGGACCGTTTGGATCGGGAAATCCCAACCTCAGGCCTGTAAGATCGAACAATTTTGAGGTAGGCGCGCGAGCGCGTATTCAAACCTGGGGTGAAGCGAGCGTGGCCCTGTTCCGAGCTGACGTGCGGGATGAAATTTATCTCGTCTGCGGGGATCCTAGCACCTGCAACTTTGGGACTCCAGCGAACCAGAACATCCCTGAGTCTAGGCGTCAGGGCATCGAAACGACCTTCAAGGCCAGATTCAACCAGTATTTTGATGGAATGGTGAACTACACCTATACCCAAGCGACATTTCAGAGCGATCTGGTCCTGAACCCGTATTTTGTGGGCTTTAATCCATTTCTGGAGAACGTAAAGAGGGGCGACAGTATCCCTCTCGTTCCGAAGAATCGGTTGAGTGTGACGGGAAATTATCATCCTGCGCCTGGCTGGACAGTTTCGTTGACCGGACTCTACGTGAGTACGCAGTTTCACCAAGGCGACGAAGAGAACGCGCAACCGCGCATTCCTGGCTACTTCACGCTCAATAGTCGCATTGCCTACGAACGACCTGTGCCCGGCGGGCATCTGAGCGGCTTTTTAATGCTCAACAATATGCTGGATCAGCGCTACTATACGTCCGGCATCATGGCGCCAAATACCTTGACGGGTGGGGGCGCAGTTGAGCGTTTCGTGATGCCGGCTCCGGGCATCGCAATCTATGGAGGTTTGAGCTATCGATTTGAGGGTTTGTAATCTGGATCACACATGCATTCAGGCAAAGCCATGGGACAAGCAAGTGCAGTAGCGATTCTCGGAACCGGCTCGGATGTCGGAAAGAGCCTCATTGTCGCCGGGCTCTGCCGACTCTTGTCTCGCAAAGGTGCACGGGTCGCGCCATTCAAGGCGCAGAACATGGCGCTGAATTCTTTCGTGACGTTCAATGGCGGGGAGATTGGCAGAGCGCAGGCGCTGCAGGCTCAGGCCTGCGGGATCGAGCCGACGGTGGATATGAATCCGATTCTGTTGAAGCCAGAATCGGATTCACGATCTCAGGTGGTCGTGAAAGGACAGGTATACGAGGTGTTGGATGCGCTCGCATACTTTGAGCGGAGAGAGACACTTTTCAAGATTGTTCGAGATTGTTATGCTCGACTGGCCACCGAATATGAGTGTGTCGTGATCGAAGGGGCGGGGAGTGCTGCGGAAATCAATCTTCGCGATCGAGACATGGTGAACTGGCCTGTCGTCGAGTTGGCCGATGCGTCAGTCGTGTTGGTGGCGGATATCGATCGGGGCGGGGTCTTCGCGCAGATCATTGGGACGCTCGACTTGTTAGCCCCTCATGAAAGAAAGCGAGTGCTCGGTGTGATCGTGAATAAGTTCCGCGGAGATCGTCGGGTGTTTGAAGATGGTGTTCGCATACTTGAGATGCGCACAGGTCTTCCGGTCCTGGGAGTCGTTCCCTACCTGCGGAAGCTTCGGTTGGACCAAGAGGACAGCCTCGATCTCGTTCGTTTCCGGTCGGTTCAGTTCAAGCCTGATCTCATAAACGTAGCCGTGGTCCTGCTTACTCGCATGAGCAACTTCACGGATTTCAATGCGCTGGCTGCTGAGAAGGATGTGGCGCTTCGGTTTGCCGCTTCGCCGGACGATCTCCGAGGAGCTGACGTGGTGATTATTCCTGGGAGCAAGAATACGCTCGAAGACCTCGACTATCTTATGACGTCAGGATTCTCTGGTGCCTTGGAATCGCATGTGCACAGAGGGGCCGAGCTGGTTGGAATCTGCGGGGGGTACCAGATGCTTGGGCAAGAGATCGCCGATCCCAAGGGCTTGGAGCGGGGAGGAACGTCAACAGGTTTAGGGTTTCTCGATGTGACGACGGAGCTTGATGCGCCAAAGATCTGCCGGCAAGTTCGTGCTACGTCGCTGCTTCATGGCGTGGAACAGCACGCGCCAGTCTGTGGCTATGAAATCCACATGGGCCGCACCAGTCGTGGAACCGCCAACCCGTGTTTTCAAATTGAAGCATCTGAAATCTGGGAAGGCACGGCAAGAGGTGATGAAGGCGCTGCAAGTGAGAATGGTTGTATCTGGGGCACCAGCATTCATGGTCTGTTCGATCAGGCAGGGTTCCGTCGAGGCTGGTTGAACCGCGTACGTGGCCGGAAGGGACTCTCACCCATTTCGCCTCGTGAGTCTGAACTCGTCACCACACAACTGCGCGCTGAACTGGATCGCTGGGCTGACCACCTGGAGCAGTATGTGAATATGGATGCCATCTATTCTGTATTTGAAGGTCGATGAAGAAGGGAGCAGGCATGCGCATTACGAAGGTTTATACCAAAACCGGTGACAAGGGAAAAACCCGTTTGGCTGGCGGCCAGCAGGTCTGGAAGGACAGCTTGCGGGTGGAGGCCTATGGGGACGTGGACGAACTGAACTCGACGATCGGGGTCGTCAGGGCGTTTAATGCAGAGTTGGTCGGGATTCATCCGTCTGCCGATCGGTTAGAAGAGGAACTGCGCTGGATGCAGAATAAGCTGTTCGATGTTGGTGGCCTGCTGGCCACGGCGCCCGGGCAGACATTCAAGAATATGCCGACGGTCACAGCACGGGACGTGACCAGGCTGGAAAAGCTCATGGATAGGTGTCAGAAAGACTTGCCGCCTCTGAAGGAATTTATTCTCCCAGGGGGCGGGAAGATTTCCAGCTTGTTACACCAGGCCAGAACGATCTGTCGACGGGCTGAACGTATTTGTGTGCGGTTGGGGAGGGAAGAGACTCTGGATCCGGCTCTCGTGCGTTTTCTGAATCGACTCAGCGACGCGTTGTTTGTCTTGGCCCGTTGGATGGCCAAGCAGCAGAGTGAGCCGGAGTTTTTGTGGGAACGAGACCCGAAGGGCACCTGAATTGTGCCCTTCGAGACCCGTCTTCGTAGCAGGATGCCGAAAAAGACGCGTTTTCACCCGTCCTCCCTAAGGCTGCCAAGACAACCTCTTTCCCCAAGGAGGCGTCTTTACCTATACGGTGCTCTCGCTTCGCTCAAAGGCTCAACGGACGGGATGTCATTACGTGCCGAACCGTCCATTCGTGCATCAGCGCAGTTCTCCTCGTTGATCGCAATGCGTTGAATGTGCCGATTCCGCTGTCTGCTCGATCGCGCGCCTATCCTTCTCCGCCGCACCAGGGGCTCGGTTTCTACACGGCGACCTTCACTTCACTGCCACTTTGTAGAGTTTTCTGCAATCGGCTGAGTGCTTCGGCCAGCTGAGCAATTTCATCGTGCCGATATGTTGGCGGAGGTGGTCAAATCTTCCTTACTGATACGATCCGTCAGCGAAAGATGAGCCTGTCGGAAGAAGTCAAAATTCGTCTGCAATGCACAACTGTGTATAAACGCGAAGATGATGACCAAGTTTATGACTATCGATAGCGTTTACGTGAGTTGTTGTTGATTTAACAGCATTTGTCTACCTGAAGCGACTGGATCGGAAATCGGTCGTCCGTTCAAGTTCTTGTGTCGGCATGTATGTTGCGGATGTTCAGCGAACACAGTGTGTGCCGTGGTGGAGGATCACTCGTCCAGCCAAGACGCACAGGCCGATGACGATTTGATATTTAGGCGATGTCGAAATTGTTGATTTACTTGCCAATGGTGAATGACCGGCTACACTCAAGCTCGAGTAACGATAATTCAATCCGAGAGAAACAACTAGCGTCACCATGTGCCCCGACGCAGAGACGAATGGCTATGTACAGACAGGTTCTCATGATGGTGGCAGTGGGGGTGACGACAATCACGATGGCGTGGAGTACGCCGGCGCGAGCCAAGAACGAGGCCGAAGTGGCGGAGCACCTAATCGAATTGGTGAAGATCGGCCGCGCGGTGGTATCGGAGCATCAAGCCACCATTAATGACGCTACGAAAGCCGAGAAGGGCTTTACGGCCGATTTCGTGGCCAATCAAGTCATGGCGCGGTTCAAGAAAAAGACCAAGATCGATCTCCGCATTCCCAATGTGGTTCCCCAAGCCAAATTCTATCTCGCCTTGGTGGAAGCGGAGAGAGAAGTGATCGACGAGGCGCAGCCGGTCATCAATAGACAGGGAGTCGGCTTCAAGGGCTTTCTTCATGCCGTGTTCACCCGCCGCGTCGGAGAACATTACTATAAGAAGACCGGTGTTCGTATGAAGCTGACCGGGATCAATTATCGGAACCCGAACAACAAGCCGGACTATTTCGAGGAGGAAGTGCTTCGGATGTTCAGCGATCCGCGCCATCCGAAGGGCCAGAGTTATGTTCGCAACACGATGGTCGATGGAAGACCGGTGCTGCGTATGGTTGACCCCGAATATGCAGCCGTCTCCTGCCTGAGCTGCCACGGTGTGCCTAAGGGAGAGCGGGACATCACGGGCATAAAGAAGGAAGGATGGAAGGAAGGGGATTTAGCCGGGGCGATCAGCCTGGTGCTTCCGTTGAAGTAAGAAGAAGGGGCGATTTCAATGACCACCTACGCATTAGCACACATCGAACTATAAGGAGATGCCGAATGAGCAAGATCATCGTCGTGGATGATTCCTATGCCGAGCTTCAGCTGATCGAAGGCTGTTTGAAAGGGGCGAACCATACAGTCGTATCCTTTCCGAGCAGCGACAAGCTGGAAGACAAGGTGGCCACCGAGAAGCCGGATCTGATCGTGTTGGACGTGGTCATGCCGGGGCGTAACGGCTTTCAGGCCTGCCGCGACCTCAAGAACGATGACCGCTGCAAGAACATTCCGATCATTCTCTGCACATCCAAGGGCACCGAGAGCGATAAGTTCTGGGGGCAGCAGCAAGGGGCGAACGGCTATATCGTCAAGCCATTTAAGACTGAAGACCTGTTGGCCGTCGTCAAGAAGGTAATAGGCTAACGGGGATGGACTCCGCACAGCGTTCAACGGCTGCAGATCGTGCCCTGACTGTACAGGGAACTTCTTCGTCCGGATCCGGTCAGACCCAGGCGGCCGGATCCTCGACCATGCGTGCCGCGATCATCTCTCTGGGTGGAGAGCTCTTCATGATCGACCTGCTAAACGTGCGAGAAGTTTTTGTCGTCGAATCCATCACCCCGGTTCCCGGGATGCCCTCCGGCTTGGTGGGAGTCACGAATCTCCGCGGCACCGTGGTTCCGTTGCTCGACCTCAGACCGATGTTCAGCCTCAATGCCGTGGAGCCCTTGCGGTATGCCGTTGTGGTGCAACACGGAAATTGGCAGGTCGGTGTCCTCGTCGATACGGTTCCGGAAATTCGTACTATTGCCAAAGATCAATTTCTGCCGGCTCCAGCCGGCACGGGGGAAGGGGCGTTTCCCTTCGTGTCGACCGTCGTCAAGTTGGAGGATCGGCTCCGAGGCGTATTGGAAACGTCGGTGATGCTCTCATATCTCGAGGGGACGAGCTAACAAGGGGACAACAAGCAGATATTTCACGCAAGTCGAGGCACGATCAGAGAGAAGGAGGACGCGATGGCAAAGATGGCAAAGACTCTAAGTACAGGAGTCAGGGGTGGGTTCGACGATCTCAAGACGCGGACAAAGCTGATGTCGAGCTACGGTATCGTCAGCGCCATTATCTTCGTAATGGCAACCTCCGGTGTGCTGACGCTTCGGCAGTTGAGCGCTGTATCACAAGCGGTGTACACAGGCTATACGCTTCCGTTGGCGAACTTCGCTGAAATGGGTACTGCATTAACGCACCACCATCAGGTCTTGGCCGGGATTGTCAGCGTCACGAACCACGATGATTTTGTGTCGGAAGTCGCGCGGTTGTCATCGTTTCGCAAGAAGACGGACCAGGTTATCGCCGAATATGGAGGTTCCACACTCCGTGTCTCTCGATCGGGCCGTGACGAGGCAAAGGACTTGGCGATTTTGAAGCCGGCCATTCAGCAATACTTCCAGGCGGCCGATGGAGCTCTGAGTGCGCTGGACGATAGTTTCGGGAAGTCGCTGACCTCGGCACAGGCTGAGCACATGCGAAACCTCGGGATCTTGGCCTTGACGGTAAATTTGCAGCCGACATTTGAGAAGGCCATCGAACGCAGTCGTGAACAGGTATTGGACATGCAAGATGTGGCGAAGGATCTCAACAACGATGCGCAGACTACCGGCTTCATCGGAATGGTGGTTCTCGCCCTCGGCGGACTCATCGCGGTGGTCCTCGGAATTGTCATCGCGTATTGGGTTGTCAATTTCTTCTCGAAGAACCTGATCCATATCGCGGAGGTCTCCCAGTTGGCCGCCAGCGGCAACTATAAAGTCCGCGCCAAGATCGAGTCTAAGGACGAACTCGGACAGCTGGCCGCATCGTTCAATGCCATGTTGGACTACATCACGACGGCCCTCGAGAAGGCGGAAGGTGAACGCGACGAGTTGCAAAAGCGGTTGATGGGCTTTCTGGTCTTGGTCTCGGAAGTCGGTAAGGGAGACCTGACGAAGCGCGGTGAGGTGACGGCCGATATGTTCGGCAACCTCGCGGATGGGTTCAACCTCATGATTGGCCAGTTCGGACAGTTGCTCCAACAGGTTCGAGCTTCAGCCGAAAGCGTGAACAAGTCGGCTGGGGCCCTCCGAACCAGCGCAGGGCAGATGGCCGGCACCGCGAAGCAGCAAGCCGACGAATCGGTCAAGACGTTGAGCGCGGTCGAACAGTTGGCCTTGTCCATGCGTCAGGTCTCGGAAACAGCCGGTGCCTCATCGGAGTCCGCCAAGCAAGTGTTGCAGGCGACGGAGCGTGGCCGTGTGGCCGTGCATGCAACCGTGCAGGACATGCAGGGCATCCGGTCCACGGTGCAACGGATGTCCAAGCAGGTCAAGGCGCTCGGCGACCGGTCGGTGGAAATCACGCAGATCGTGTCGACGATTCGAGACATCGCTAATCAGACCAACCTGCTCGCGCTGAACGCGGCCATCGAGGCGGCCGGCGCAGGCGAAGCCGGAGCCCGATTCGCCGTCGTCGCCGACCAGGTCAGAAAACTGGCCGAAAGCTCGACGCAAGCCACCAGGGAAATCACCGACCTCGTGAAGGTGATTCAGACAGAAACGCAGGACGCGGTTGTGGCCATGGAGCAGGAAACTCAGGCGGTGGAAGCCGGATCGGCCTCCGCGCTGCGTACCGGTGAAGTGTTCAACGAAATTTCAGGGATCGCCCAGCGTTCGTCGGAGCTGGCACAGACCATCGCCAGTGCCGCGGTGAACCAGAGCGCCTCGACGGATCAGGTGGGTCGCTCGCTTAAAGACTTCGCCGGCGGTGCCGTGGCGACGCAAAAAGCGACGGACTCAGCGCGTGTGACCGTCGAAGACATGGCAAAACTTGCCGAAGGGCTGACGGTCTCCGTCGCCAAGTTCAAATTGGCCTAGCCCGGATTAGTCATGAATGCCGCAGCGAAATCGCTTAGAATCCCGGCGAGTGGCAGGAGACGAGAAGGAAAACATTTAAATGTCGACGATTGCAGCAGGTGTTCATGAATAGTCCAGGCGAGAATATTTCAACGAGCTTCTTGACAACCTCGTTCTGAAACAGGGGATGAAAGGATGCAATTATGCTATCGCATATGAGCAGTATGAGGAAGATTCTGCCGGTCCTTATCTGCCTTGCCATGTTGGCAGGGGGAGCGGCCCTGTACGCGCAAGATGCAGGTGCGCAGGCTCCAGCGGCGGCAGCCGTTCCCACTCCGTCGAAGATTGATACCGGCGATACGGCCTGGGTGTTGGTCTCGACGGCCTTGGTGTTGGCCATGACCGCGCCGGGCCTTGCGCTGTTCTATGGAGGGATGGGGCGTTCCAAGAATGCGTTGTCCACGTTCTTGCAGAGCTTCGTTATCCTCGCTCTGATTAGTCTCCAGTGGGTGCTGTGGGGGTACTCGCTCGCCTTTGGGCCGGACAAAGGGGGCATCATCGGTGGGCTCGAATGGTTCGGGCTCAACGGGGTTGGCGTGGAGCCCAATGCCGATTATGCGGCCACGATACCGCACCAGGCCTTCATGCTCTTTCAGATGATGTTCGCGGTGATCACACCAGCGCTGATCACCGGGGCATATGCCGAACGGATGAAGTTCAGCGCGTTCATCCTGTTCACGCTCCTGTGGGCGACCTTCATCTACGATCCGCTCGCACACTGGGTGTGGGGGGTCGGGGGCTGGGTCAGAAACCTCGGGGCGTTGGATTTCGCCGGCGGGACAGTCGTCCATATCAGTTCCGGCATAGCGGGGCTGGCTTCCGCCATCATGGTAAAGCAGCGATTGGGACATGGCAAGGAGCATATGCCCCCCCACAATTTGCCCATGACCCTGTTGGGCGCGTCCTTGCTCTGGTTTGGATGGTTTGGGTTCAACGCCGGCAGCGCGTTGGCCTCCGGGGCACTGGCGACCAGCGCCTTTACCGCCACCAATACGGCGGCGGCTACCGCGGCGCTGGCTTGGATGGTCACGGAGTGGATCTATCGAGGCAAGCCGTCGGCCTTGGGCGCGGCAACCGGGGCGGTGGCGGGATTGGTGGCCATCACGCCTGCGTCGGGGTTCGTCGGCCCGATCTCGTCGATTTGGATCGGGATTGGCGCGGGTGTCTTGTGTTATACGGCGGTGATGTTGAAGCCCTTGTTTGGCTATGATGACGCCCTCGATGCGGTCGGCGTTCACGGAATCGGAGGCAGTTGGGGCGCACTGGCGACTGGTCTTTTCGCGTCGAAGGCGGTGAATTCGGCAGGGGCCGACGGGCTGTTCTTTGGTAATCCGGCACAGTTGGGCATCCAAGCGATGGCCGTACTGGTTACCATGGTCTTCGTGTTTGTCGGGACCTTAATCATTCTTGCGATCGTCGATGCAATAATGGGTCTGCGTGTGAATGAAGAAGAAGAGCGATCAGGCTTGGATCTCAGTCAACACGATGAAAAGGCCTATTCGTAAGGCAGCGGTGATCGATCTTCGGCCCTGATAAGGGAGGGCTCATCAGAGGTCGTGAATGGGTGAGCCTGGGTCAGCTTCCGGGAGCCTCCTCTGGATGTTTCGGGTAAGAAAGGACAGGGATGAGTTCCGAACTTGACCGACAGGGCCTCGTTGATATTTTCGTTACCGAAGCGTCGGAAGCGCTGGACGTGCTTACGAAGGCGTTCCATCCCTCCGATGGGGTGGCGCCAACTCCGGCACAACTGCAAGAGCAGTACGTGTGGGCGCATAAGATCCGGGGGGCGTCAGGGCTTTACGGCTACGAGGGGTTGGCCCTGATGGGGGCGTTGCTTGAATCGACCTTGGAAGAGGCGCCGTCTATAGAGGATTCCCTCTGGCCGAAGGCCTTGGAAATCTTACGTGGGATAGTGACCTCGTTCGAGTCTCAATTGAAAGTCGTCGCTGGTGGGGGCGCTGAAGACCCCTCGGTCAGTGCGCGATGGGAAGGCGAAGTGGCCGGATTGTTCCCATCTAAGCCTGCCGTGGTCCCATCTGAACCGACCTTGCTCGCGCCGGATTATCTCGTGCCGACTCTCGATGCCGAGGTCCTATCGTATTTCGCCCCAGAGGCGGATGAGTATCTGCAAACCATGGAGGCGCTGCTTCAGCGTCTGCGGCAGGACTCCAAGGATGGGGAGACCATCCATAGGCTCTACAGTATGGCCCACACGCTCAAAGGATCTGCACACTCGATCGGGTACAAGGTGATCGGCGACGTGGTCCATCCAGTCGAAGATTGTATGATTGCGATCCACGAGGGACGGATTTCCCTTTCGTCGGATGTACTCGGGGTCATCGGACGGGCCGTCGAGGTCATTCGGATGCTGATGCGTCGAGACGACGGCAAGGTCGCCCAGCTACAGCATGATGTGCCGGAAGTCACTCAGGCACTGGCGCAGATTCGCAACGGGGAACAGATGGCGGTAACGGCTCAGGCGGCGGTTCCGATCGCTCCGGCTATTCAGGTTGCGACAGCCGTCATGGATCGTCCCGAGGAATCTGCCGGCCCTGAGGTGGAATCGTCTTCTACATCGAGTCCGCTGACGGATGAGTATCTGTTGCCGGTTCTCGATGCCGAAGTGTTGTCCTATTTTGTCCCGGAAGCACAGGAATACCTAGAGTCTCTTGAGGCCCAGCTACTTCGTCTCGAGAAGGAACAGCACAATCCGGAAGTGATCAATCAACTCTTCCGGACAGCTCATACGCTCAAGGGGTCTGCCTATACCGTTGGATTCCAGTCGATCGGCGATCTGACGCACTATGTCGAAGATTTCATGGGGGCGGTGCGCGAGGGCCGCGTCAAGATTCTCCCTGGGCATACGGACGTGCTGTTGCGATCGGTCGATGTGGTACGCATGTTGATGCGGCGGGACCCCACGTCCCTCGACATGCTGCGCCAGCGATTTGCTGTCGCGATGCAAAGACTTAAACAGCTGGATCAGCCACTGGCGGCTCAGGTGGTGGAGTCGGGTTCAGCCGTCCATCTTGTCGAAGCGGCGGTGGACCAAGAACCACGCGATCAACAGGAAATCGAACCTGCCATAGCGGAGGAAGGTAAAACGGCGGACGGTAAAGCCGCAGAAGACCGCGAAGTCATCCGCGTCAGCCGCGATCGGTTGGAACGATTGTTGAATCTGGTCGGTGAGCTCGTCATCGGTCGAGGACGGCTCGAGCAGCGGCTGCATATGCTGGAGCAACTCTCGCAACAAGTATTGGCCTACAAGGGCCGACTGGTCGAATCGGTCCATTCGTTTGCGGAAGAGCATACCTTTACTCTTCCGACCGCCTCCCCCGGTCCAGCGACCGCCCCGGTTCAAGGAGTCACCAGTCTCAGCGACTTCGGCAGCCTTGAATTCGACAAGTACGACGATTTTAATATATTGGCTCGACGCATCAATGAGGTTACGGCGGATATTTCAGAATCGATGACGCAATTGAGCGGGTCGATCCGCCGTTCACATGAAGACATGAGTCATCTGGCACAGCTGACCCTCGGTATGCGGGATGAAATCGCTCGGGCCCGCATGGTGCCGGTCGGCACCCCGTTCACCCGATTCCGCCGGGCCACGCGCGAGATGGCGCGTGCGACAGGGAAAGAAGTGACGTTGGTCACGTCCGGTGAACATACTGAAGTCGATACAGGCGTCGTGGAGCGGCTGGTCGATCCTTTAGTGCACCTCGTGCGCAATGCGGTCTATCACGGGATCGAGCTTGCGGCTGATCGCGTGTCGAAGGGGAAGCCGGCGACTGGCACGATTTATCTCCACGCGGCGCATCGTGGGAGTGCGGTGGTGATCGAAGTGGAAGACGATGGGGCCGGGCTCGACGTCGAAAAGATCCGGGCCAAGGCGGTAGAGCGAGGACTGATCCGCCCGGAGGTGGCCCGTTCGATGCCTGAATCCGAAGTCATCAGGTTTATTTTCGTACCGGGATTCTCGACGGCCGACCAGATCGACGATCACGCGGGGCGAGGAGTCGGCATGGATGTGGTCAAGCGGGTCATTGAAAGCATGAACGGCCACATCGACGTCGAATCCATTCGAGGCGTGGGGACGAAGTTTACCTTGAGTCTCCCGCTTACATTATTGATTGCGACGGCTCTCATGGTGCGAGTAGGGAGTGAGCGCTACGGGATTCCTCTGCCGGCGGTGCGCGAAGTCACCATGTTGACGCCCAAAGTGCATCAACAGATGGGCGAACGATCGATCTTGCATATCGGTGACGAGGCGATCGAAGTGCAGCCCCTCCAACAGCTCCTCAACCGAAGCAGAGTACCGATGGAAACCGGAAAGCCGGTTGTCATCGTGCGAACGGCCGATGGGATGATCGGTCTGCTGGTCGATGAATTGCTCGGTCGTCAGGAAATCGTCATTAAGCCATTGGGGCCGTTTAAGTCGTTGGAACATTCCAGCTTCGGCGGTGCCACCATCGATCCGGAAGGGCGCGTGGTTCTTGTGTTGGATCCTGCTCGATTAATAGCGCGAGGGGCGCACGCCGCTGCGGTACCGGAGTTGCCTTCGGATGCGACGGCGTCGGCGGACTCGCTGGTTCCATACGCCAAGGCCCCAGAGCCGAACGCGTCGGAGCAGTCGCTTCTCTTGATCGACGACTCCTTGAGCATCCGAAAGTTCGTGGGTCGGATGCTGGAGTCGGCCGGGTTTGAAGTCGATACGGCGGTGGATGGAGAAGACGGTCTCCGTAAGGCGTCTGCGCAAAACTATCGGCTGATCATCACCGATCTTGAGATGCCGAAGCTCAATGGTTATGAAGTTATCCAGGGATTGCGCAGCCGAGCGCAAACGCAGCAGACACCGATCATCGTCATGACGACCCGAGCCGGTGACAAGCACCAACAAATGGCACTCAATATCGGAGCGAGCTCCTATATTGCCAAGCCGGTAGAAGAGCGGGCCTTGATCCAGGAAGTTGAACGCTTGATCGGCAAAGAAGCCGCCGCGCGTAAATAAGGTTCAATCATTCGATCCTTGAAGTGGTTCCTGGTATCGGACAGTCGCACATGCGGTATCAATTATGAGTTTACGAGGTCGTCATAATTTGAAAAACATGCTCGTGGAGACGGCCAGTTTCTTGGTCGTCCGTCTGGGGGGCAGCTATGTGGCCCTGCCTGCGGACGGTGTTCGTGGCGTTCTCACGCAAGCAGAGGCAGGGAACGAACAGGCCGTGACTGCGGCGGGGACCGTCTACCAACCGGTAGATCTTGCCCAACGGCTTTCGGTGGTCGCCAACTTGTCCGGTCTAGAGATGAGGACAGTGTTGTACTCGACCGGCCGCTCCCACGGCGCGATTCGTGTTGAGCAGGTGGTGGGCTTGACGGACGTAGAACGGAAGGACTGTCTTCCGTTGCCACCACAGTTTCAACGCGATGAACGAAACTGGTTTGGGGGGATGATGCTGTATCAGGATCAGTTGGTGTTGATCCTGAATCCTTCGTGGGCGCTGGGAGAGTTGGCCGACGTAATACCTGTGTCCGTCGGGCAGGCGGAACAGATGGTTGCGGCAACCCCAGCAGCAGTCGGTGAATCATGCTGAGGGCAGCTCATGGACAACAGCACGCTCAGGCCACGAAACGGTCGTGGAATGTGGTAGTGTTTTCCATAGGTGGAATGAAGCTGGCCGCACGGACAGAAGATGTGGGGGGGGTGTCGCCCTGGACTGAGAGCATTCCGGTGCCGAGTCGGACTCCATTCGTGCATGCCATGCTGAAGCGGGATAACCATGTGATGCCGGTCTACGATTTGGCAGCCAGACTGAGTCGCACCGTGCAGGGAGATCCCTTGCTGTGCCTGGTGGCTCGCCACCTCGACGGGCCGATGGCCATCTGCATCGACGCCGATGTGCCGTCTCTCGAGACTGTGGATGCGACGGCGATTCGTCCGAACGGCAGAGGGGATATTGAAACGCTGGGCTCAATCACGATTGGCGAAAACGATGTCGCTATCGTGGCCTTGCAGCAACTTGGCCGGTCGAGGCAGGATGCCGTTAGAAGTTCAGAGTACTGAGGAAAGGACTCTGCTATGCCGAAAGTGTTGGTTGCCGACGACAGTATTGCGGTTCGGAAAGTTGCCGAACGGTTACTGACTGAGGCTGGATTTGGAGTCACTCTTGCTGCGAACGGCGAGGAGGCCTTGGCCTATCTGGCCAAAGAGACGCCTGACTTGGTCGTGTCCGACGTGATTATGCCGGATAAAAGCGGCTATGAGGTTTGCGCCTTTGTGCGCGCGCAGCGGGCGTTAGTGAACACGCCAGTGCTCTTGATCTCCGGCATTGTGAACGATGAGGTGACGAAGCAGGCTGAATCCTGTCACGCCGACGGGGTTTTGAAAAAGCCGTTCCAGGGCACTTCTCTCAAGGATCGCGTGCTCGAGCTGTTGGCCAAGCGGCAAGGCGCTGCCGCGCCTGTGGCGAAGAGTATCGAGGCGGTGACAGTTGCGCGATCGAAACCGCTAGAGGAAGAACTTCGGGCCGAACGAGATCAAGCGACGCACAGTGCACAGCAAGTGGCGCAACTCGAAGGACTGTTGGGTAGTGTCAAGGAACTCGAGTCGATGCTAGCAAGGGAACGTGAACAGACTGCCCAGCTGAAGAAGCAACTCGCAGAGGCGGACAGCGTTACTGCTCAGGTGCAGGAACTGGAGGCGGCTCTTCAGAAAGAACGGGAAGGCAGCGCCCAGCAAGCAACGCGTCTAACGGAGCTGCAGAAGAACGCAAGTCGTGTCCAAGAGCTGGAGGCGACTCTCAATGCCGAGCGCCAGGCAGCCGCGCAACTGGTTCAAACGATGACCGCGATGGAAGAATCCGTGTCTCGGTCTCAGGACTTGGCGCAGCGACTTGCGAAAGAACAGGAGCGTACGAGCGATTTGACTCGTCGTGTGGCCGAGAGTGAACAGGTTGCTGGACAAGTGCGCACGTTAGAACAAGCTCTCGCTGCTGAACAGGAAAAATGCAAGGGTCTTGCCGCGCGTGTTTCCGAGGCTGAGCGCGCTGCGCAGAAAGCCCAGGAGTTTGAAACACTGCTTCAGACGGAACGAGAACGAAATAGCCTTCTGGCGAAGCACGTATCGGAAACTGAACAATCAGCCGAGCAAGCCACCAAGCGGTTTGAAGAGATGGCGAAAAAGCTTGGCGAGATTGCGGGATTGGCTTCTCAGCTCGGAAGCGGAAAACGACAGTCCTGATCCTGTACGATCCATTCTCGTGGGCCGTTACTGTCCTGAAGGACTGATGTCATGGCTGCCGACACCACAGACGATTTTCAGAAAGAGCTGGTCGATATCTTTGTTCAGGAAGCGCATGAATGGCTCGAGAACATTCATGTCGCTCTTGATGAGCTGCAACAGGGACCGGCGCCGGAGCGGCATGCCAAGCTAATTGAGACGATTTCGGCCGGAGTAATGAATCTCGGCGGGACCGCGGCCACGATCAATCTTCCAGACGTTGAGCATGTCAGCTTCGCGGCGATTCCCTTTGTCGAAGCTCTCCAGGACCCACAGAAGGCGCTCTCTGCTCAAGACTTTATTGCGCTCTGTAAACAGCTGGGACAGATCCATACGGCGTTGACCCGTGCGACGGGCATCTCCTTTGAAGACGACGGGAGTGGTGCGGCGGCTGAGGCGGTTTACGCAAGTCTCTCTCCCGGGGAGTTTCTGCAAGCGCTTCGGGAACTACAACAAAAGCAGACTTCCGGTATTGCGTCCGGGCACAACCTTATCCGGAGCTTGATCGAGCAGATGGAAGGACAGGTTCAGGCCGGTGTCGAACGTATCGATGCCACGGTCATTCAAGGATATCTTGCGCGGGTGTCCGAAGCGGAAGAGTCATTTCTGAAAGCGATTGACGAGCGGGTGCCCGAGATTGTTAAGAGGATGAGTGCCCTCAAGATGGACGGGGGAGAGGCCTCCTCACGCATGATGGCCCTCGAAGCCTCTCTTCAAGACGTCGCACGTCTGCGCACAGAAGCGCAGCAGGTGAATGCGGGCTCGGCCATGATGTTTTTCACAGGTCTGCACAGTCTGCTGACCGTGGTGGCGCAACGTCGAGTGCATCTGGCTGCCACACGGGTGGAATCGGTGACGGCACGGCTGCACGTGATAGGCGGTGCCATCCGCCAGTGGGTGGAGCATGGGCGGGCCCAACGAACCGCGATCGATGATTTGCTCCCTGCCAGCCGCTCGTAACCAATATGCCGACACCCCGTACACAGGTTCGTTGAGGCGTGAGACGAAAGAGCACCTCCGAGTGATGATGATGGCACGATGAACTCAGAAGTCAATTATACGACATATTTGGGACTCTGGGCTCTTCCAATCGACGCAGTCATTTATGAACAGGGCAATGGGATCGGGCGGCTCATTAATGCCCTCTGTGATCAATGTCTCTTCACTGAGCGATCGAGCACGTCTTACAGACCGATGA
>CAZPWD010000030.1:0-17973 GCA_964590025.1 uncultured Nitrospira sp. | reverse complement strand
CTCAAGCGGGTCATTGCCAGTCTCAACGAAGAACTTAACGCGTAGCCTTTCTCGTTCCCCTTTCTTCCCTTTGATACAGACGGTTTGGACGCCCCGCCTTGCTCTGAGGCGTGAGGAATCCTGCGTTCGTTCGCGGAACTGTTCGCTGCCTCAGGGCGCCCTATGGTATAAGGCAACGGTAGGATCTGAAGGAAGTGGAGCCTTCCAGGGCTCCTTCGCAGACCACGTATTCAGAGATCTGCACGATGGGACAAACCGCATTTCCAGCGCAGACTGGATTTAGTATTGCAACTGTAGCCGGCGGCTGTTTTTGGTGCCTCGAAGCGGTCTATGACCAGATGAAGGGTGTGGTAGCGGTCGAGTCCGGCTATATGGGTGGTCAGGTAGATCATCCGACGTATGAAGCCGTGTGTAGCGGCAGGACTGGTCACGCAGAAGCGGTCCGTATCACGTTCGATCCCATTGTCGTCAGCTATCGCGAGTTGCTTGAAGTGTTGTTTGTCATCCACGATCCTACGACGCTCAACCGGCAAGGTCATGATGCCGGCACACAATACCGCTCGGCAATTTTCTACCATGCACCTGAGCAGAAGCAGATTGCCGAGGAGGTGATCGCAGCCGTGACAAAAGAGAAGCTCTATGTCAATCCGATCGTGACGGAAATCACTCCTGCCGGAACCTGGTACGAAGCCGAGCCCTATCACCAGGAGTATTTTGCGCGGAATCCCTTCCAAGGCTACTGTACAGCCGTTGTCGGGCCGAAAGTGGTCAAGTTCCGCAAGCAATTTGCGTCGAAGTTGAAAACGTAACCTCACACGGTGTCTTTCGATGCATCCCGAACAATTCGTCAATAGGAACGTCTATCCTTCGAGGAGAAGGTACGTAAGATCGGGATGTATGGGATGGCGGGTGCTCCCATCGTGCGATAGAGAAGTAGATGGAGGGGGGCGGCTGAAGGATTGAGTCCGTCTGCATCAATAGGCCTGTGCCGCTGATCTCATTCTCATTCGGTAGAGTTGTGAGGCTCATGAGAGTGGGTCAGGGTCTTGATCCAGCCAGGCGTCTTCCTCCCACTCCGCCTGGTCGAATGCGCGCAAACCCACGAAGTCGAACAGCTGTCGGTCCAGGAGGAGCGGCGGCGCCACGTTCGACAGGGCGGCGAAGATACTGTCTGTACAGCCGGGCGCCCGTTGCTCCCATTCGCGCAAGAACTCCTTCACCTGTTTCCGCTTGAGATCCTCTTGTGAGCCACAGAGATCGCAGGGAATAATGGGAAACGCGCGAAGTTCCGCATACCGAGCAAGATCGCTCTCCCGCACGGCGGACAGCGGGCGAATGACCACATGCCGGCCGTTTTTCGAGCATAATTTCGGCGGCATCGTCTTGAGCTTGCCGGTATAGAACAAGTTCAGGAACAGGGTTTCAACAATGTCATCGCGGTGGTGACCCAATGCGATCTTGGTCGCGCCCAATTCCGTGGCGACGCGATAGAGGATGCCACGACGGAGTCGGGAGCAGAGCGAACAGGTGGTCTGCCCTTCAGGGATGAGTTGCTTGACGATGGAGTAGGTGTCTCGTTCCTCGATATGGAATGGCACTCCGATATGTGAGAGATAGTCGGGAAGTACATGGGCAGGAAACCCGGGCTGCTTTTGATCCAAGTTCACCGCGATAAGGTCGAAGTGAATCGGAGCACGTCGTTGCAAGACCAGCAATAAGTCGAGCAGAGCATAGCTGTCTTTCCCGCCTGAAAGGCAGACCATGATCTTGTCGTCGTCTTTGATGAGACCATACTCGCCAATGGTTTCCCCAGCAAGTCGAAGCAGCTTGGTTTGAAGCTGTTCCGTGGCTTCGTCCAGTCTTAGGTATGGGCGTGAGGGGCTTGCCGAATGTGACATAGGTTGGCATTCTACGTGGTCAGCCACGCGGCTGTCGATCTTCACCCGGGGGCATCATGGGGAAGGATGAGAACCGCTCGAGCGGGAAACTTCAGTCAGTCCTGTTCGTGTGCACGGGGAATATCTTTAGGAGTGTGACGGCAGAATACGCACTCAAGGCGAGACTCGGCGCCGGCATGTCCTGCGTCGTCAGCTCGGCCGGGATCGACGCCAAGCCTCAGTCGGTGCATAACTGGGTCCAGACCCGGTTGCGCGAGAAGGGAGCTGATCCCACCACACACGTCCAACGACAACTCACCAGGGAGCTAGCTGAGGCTGCCGACCTTGTCATTGCAATGGGGCGAAACCACCAAGTCTTCGTTCGGGAACAATTTGGGCGTGATGTTCCCCTGTTTAATCAGGCCTGTCTCGGCCACGATCAGCCGATTCTTGATCTGCATGAAGTGATGCCGGATTGGGAGACCGACCCTGAGCGGGCCCGCGCCTACGTGTGGTCGGTGATCGATGTCATCTGGGCCACGGCACCAGCCCTTCTACCTCGCCTCCGTTAGCCCGGCTTTGCGGTACATACTGCCTGTGCCGGTTCATTCTTGGACTCGATCGGACATTTTTTCTCCACTTATAGGCGGCAGTCAACGGAAAGGCCTCTTAAATTGGGGTAATGTTGAGGCGCGTGCTATATTTTCCACAGCATCTCTTGCAGGTTGACTCGCGGAACATAGTATCGATGCAACCATCACGGACACAGGAAGCGACAGCGTCTGACAGCCATGATTACGAGCCAGAATGGGTCTCGTGGTCCAACGACAAGCTCCTGAACCTCCCCATGAGCCAACTCGGAGTCACCCTCGACAGGGCGTTCCTGTCAGAACGGATCCAGCAACTCTACGCCGAACTCGAAGCCAGACAGCTCATATTCCGTCCCCACTTTTGGTTGTCCAACGAATGGTTTACTCCGGATGGTGTGCCGGGGATTGCCGTGCCGTTTTATCTGGCCCATCCGCGACTCGCGAAACTTGAAATGGAACAGATGCTCGAGGTCGAGGGCGGGACACCAGACTGGTGCATGCGAATTTTGAGGCATGAGGCTGGCCACGCCATTGAAAATGCCTATCGCCTCCGCCGTCTCCGCGGTCGGCAATACGTCTTTGGGCGCTCGTCCGATCCCTATCCCAAATATTACAGCCCACGGCCCTATAGTCGGAGCTTCGTGCGTCATCTCGATGTGTGGTATGCGCAAAGCCATCCGGATGAAGACTTTGCGGAGACCTTCGCGGTCTGGCTCACGCCCGATTCAATATGGGCTGACCGCTACAAGGGATGGCCGGTGCTCAAGAAGCTGCAGTATGTAGATGGGCTGATGAAGGGGCTGGTTGATGTTCCGCCCAAGGTGGTCACGAGTGAGGAAATCGATCCGCTGTCCGAACTGAAGAAGACCCTGCGCGAGCACTATGAGCGAAAGCGCAAGCACTATGGGACTGAACGACCGTCATTGTACGATCCGGACCTGAAGCGACTGTTTTCCGACGCTCCTGCCCATTCGGATAAACTGAGCGCCGCCACCTTCTTGAACCGCTTTCGAAAAGAGGTGCGCCGCAAAGTTGCCGCCTGGACCGGTGAATATCAATATACGATCGATCAGGTCCTCGAGGACATGATTCAGCGCTGCCGTCAGCTCCGCTTGCGACTGCCGCTCGCGGAAGAGCAGGCGAAGTTGGATTTCACGATTTTGCTGACCGTCCACACGATGAACTACTTGCGCAGCGGGCGGCATAAGGTGGCGGTATGAAACGGTTCCGAATTCTCGTCTTGATGCACGAAGATCTGGTTCCTCCAGATCCCCTCAACGGGCAGGACGTAACAGGAGCCGAGTGGAAGACGGAATACGATGTGGTCTCCACGCTCCGCAAGCTCGGGCATGACGTCAAGCCGCTGGGGGTCAAGAGCGATCTCGGGGTGCTTCGATCGGCCATCGAAGACTGGAAGCCTCACATCGCCTTCAATCTGCTCGAAGAGTTCGATGGGGTGGCGGTATACGACCAGAACGTCGTGTCGTATCTTGAACTGCTGCACGTGCCCTATACCGGCTGTAACCCTCGTGGGTTGATGCTAGCGCGCGACAAAGTCCTCTCCAAGAAGCTATTCTCGTTCCATCGAATCCCATTCCCAGATTTCATGGTGGTGCCGCAGGGGCGGACGGTCAAGCGGCCCAAGTGGCTGTCATTTCCCTTAATTGTCAAATCGGTGACCGAAGAGGCGTCGCTCGGGATCTCTCAGGCGTCCATTGTCCAGGATGACGACAAACTCAAGGAGCGAGTCGAATTCATCCATGCGAGCATAGGGACCGGCGCCCTCATCGAGCAGTACATCGAAGGGCGCGAACTGTACGTCGGGGTGATGGGCAATGGGCATGTCCACGTCTTGCCGGTGTGGGAGTTGATCATGGACAAGCTTCCGGATGACGCCCGCCGGATTGCGACCGAACGAGTCAAATGGAGTCGCACGTATCAAGCCAAGTATGGGATTCGGTCAGGCGAAGCCAGGAATCTCCCTGAAGGGAAAGCCGAGGAGATTCAGCATCTCGCGAAGCGTGTCTATCGAGCACTCGGCCTGAGCGGCTATGCACGCATCGACGTGAGAATGGACGCGGAGGGGAGCGTGTACGTACTGGAAGCCAATCCAAATCCACAAATCGCGCACGACGAAGATTTTTCGGATTCGGCAGAGAAAGCCGGCTACACTTATAAAGATCTGTTGCAAGAACTGCTGAACATCGGGCTTCGCTGGCGGCCGGCCAAAGCGGCGTAGCTGCCACTTCACTCCACATCCTCGGATACTTCATTCGCATGTCAGAGTGCCGCATCCTTGCAGGGACCCACCAAAGTGCCTGCGCTGATTTAACGTGGGCCGACGCGAACTTCGGGGCGTGAGGTGGAGGGCGCGAATGAAGCGAGGGGTTCCCCCATCGTCCTAACTAGGGGCCGAAGCGGAAACCAAAAAGCAGGGCAACGCTTGTATGGTCATTCTCCGATAATGACGGAGAAAGATCGATGTCGTGGAGATTAACGATCAACGTCGAAGACAAGGCGAGGTTGTGGGCAGCCTGGTACTCCAGTGAGACACCGATGGGAATATACCAACTCGTGTCGCTGCGGTCGATGCGCCCCGGGCCGGTCCCGCGGTCTAGGTCTACATGGAGCAAACCGATTCCCGAGAAGGGTACCAAGTTGATGCCGTTATTGAGGCGAAAGTGATAGCGAGCGACCCCGGCGAAGGAGACCTGGAAAAGATCGCTCATCGGACTAATCTGCATCATCGGTCCGATAGAGAAGTTTCGATCGAGGTAGTAGTCACCATTGAATGCCAGGGTGAACACCGTGCCATTGACCATTCCGGATGTGAGGCCCAGGTCGCTTCCGAACCCCCAGCGGTTTTCGTCGGCTTGGGCCCGAGGTGCAGACACGGCGGTGCCCGCGGCCAAGATAGCCAACAGACCGGCGGCGCAGGTCCATCGTGAGAATGTGGTGGCGATCTGTCGAATCATGCCGGCGGACTCTAGCACAGGAGGCAGGCTGGGACAAGCAGCTTGAGCACACAGGCGACAGTAGGGTATTCTCTGCCACCGTGGACGAGAGGGGAGTGAGGTATGTCTGTCAACTCGATGACACCGAGGCAAGCCGCGGTCGCCCTGATCGCAGCGATGCCGACCGGCGTGTCCGTTCAGCAGCTGGAGGAATATGGGATCGAGGCGACGACGGAGCAGGCTCAGGCGATCGCGCAAGAAGTGCTCTCGCTGAACCTGTTTTGGATCTTTGCAGCCATCGAGGCGCACATCCCTCAGAAGTATCAGTCTGCGCTGTCGGAACTCATCGTGGATACGATAGAAGCAGGATGGGGCACGACCGTTCCCGCCGGTTCAGCCGCCTGGACCACCTACCTCAACGAATGGCAGGAACGTCGCCGTCGATATAGCCGCTTGGTTGAAGAAGGGGTGAGTCCGCTTGCGGTGAGTGCGGAAGCCGCTGCGCTGATGGAGGAGAACCAATTGGTCAAAGAAGCAGAGCGGCGTAATCTACTGACCCTGCTGATCGATTTCGTGCCAGTCGACACCTACGGGCAGTTACTGGAAGATGTCGGATAATCTCTTGACCTGCCGCGACCTGTCAGAGGTAGCGGTGATTGACGACCTTCCCCGTCTTGTCTAATTCATAGAGCAACGGCGCACCCGTTGGGATATTCAGCTCCAGCACTTGCTTTCGGGAGAGCTGCTCCAACTCCATGATCAGGGCCCGTAGGCTGTTTCCGTGCGCCGCGATGAGGATCGTTTCCCCTTTCAAGAGATAGGGCTTGATGGTGCGTTCATAATAAGGCAACACACGCTCGGCGGTATCTTTCAGACTTTCCCCCCCAGGCGGACGCACGTCGTAACTCCGCCGCCAAATTTTGACTTGTTGCTCGCCATACTTCTTGGCCGTTTCCGCCTTGTTCAGCCCTTGTAGTTCGCCGTACATCCGTTCGTTCAAGGCTTTGTCTTTCTCGATCGGGACACCCGTCTGGCCGATGGTTTCGAGCGCGAGTCGCAACGTCTCATTCGCGCGGGCCAACACGGAGGTAAAGGCGCGGTCGAACGTGAAGCTGCGCAGTTTCTCACCCGCATTCTTCGCCTCCTGAATGCCGCGCGAAGACAGGGGCACATCGACCCAGCCCGTGAAACGATTTTCCAAGTTCCATTGTGACTCGCCGTGACGAAGCAGGACTAATCGAGCCATTGTGTGTTCCTCTCGCGCCTGAAGTGATATCTTCACAGGCCAAAGCATACTGGAACAGGTGCCCAAGTCAAGCGGTTGCTTTCGACAGACTCCGACAGTAACATGCCGCCCAATTCTCTCCACACAGGACCCAGCTGGAGCAGAAGCAAGAAGCGACCGATTCGGGCTGCGCGGCCTATGAACAAGATTTCGGATGGTTTGAGGCGTGGATCAACCGGCAGCCATCGAGATAGTTTCTGGGTTACACGCTGCTCGCAGCAGTCGGCTTCGCCGGTTTTTCTGGTGAGCGTTCGCCGTCCGGTGGCCCGTCCTGAAGCATTTTGAACATCATGGTGATCGCGAACAACACGTATAAGGCGACTCCGATCCAGATCACATAGGACTGGACGCCTCCACGTTCTTTCAGTGCCTCATCCTGCTTTGCCGGATCGGTCCATGCGTTCCTTTTGAGAGCGCCAATCTGCTCGCGGCAGTGCCAGTAGTACACATAATTCGCTGTAGCTCCGGCCATGATGCTCCAGACGAGGCCCACGGTAACGTCGCCGGTCAAGTAGGTTGAGATCATCGGACCGAGGGCGTAGACCAGCGCGTACACATACATTTTTCGGTAGAGAAACCAGAGGAAGGAAATATAGAGAAAGGCCGGCCAATTCCACGTCAGGGCGAACTTCGGCTCTTCCCCCAATCCGAACTTTTTAAAATGTTTCAGGTAGCGATCGGCGTGGGGACCGATGAATTGGCGCCAGAGATGTTCATCGGCGTGGATTACGGGGGTGGCGATCGGTGCTTCAGGCTCGGCGGTAAGCGTGTTTCCGCACTGGTAGCAGAACTTAGCGTCTTCCTGGTTCTGCTGTTGGCACTGCGCGCAGGATTTCATCTGCCAGAGAGTAGCACAATAAAGACACCACCTGGGTAAAGAAGCAGTAAGTTGCTTCCATCGACAGGCCTATGCTACCTTCCCTTACTTTACAAAGGGATACGTCTGTCATGCCGACAGAAGAACTGATGCAGGACGCTGCACGTTATTTGATGCAGACTTATACACGTCAACCGCTCTCGATCGTGCGAGGGCGCGGGACGAAGGTGTACGACCTCGAGGGGCGAGAATACATCGATTTCGTCGGCGGGATTGCGGTGAACATCCTCGGGCATGGCCACCCGGATCTGGTTCAGGCGATCCAGCGCCAAGCCGCGCAACTGATCCATACCTCGAACCTCTATTACACTGAGCCACAAGTGAAGCTGGCGCACATGCTGGTGGATCACTCGTTTGCCGACAAGGTGTTCTTTTGCAACAGCGGGGCAGAGGCGAATGAAGCAGCGATCAAGCTGGCCCGCCGTTACTCCCATGACAAGTATGGAGCCGGGCGGTTCGAGATCGTCACGATGAAGAACTCGTTCCACGGCCGGACGATCGCGACGTTAACGGCGACGGGCCAGGAAAAGTTTCAGAAGGGCTACGAACCGCTGCTACCGGGTTTCAGCTACGTCGCCTTCAATAATCTGGAGGAACTGGAGCGGGCCGTGACCGACAAGACCGCGGCGATTATACTCGAGCCGATTCAGGGTGAGGGGGGTATCTATGTCGCGGACCGCGAGTATTTGAAGCAGGTGAGAGATCTGTGCTCCCAAAAAGACGTGCTGTTGATTTTCGACGAAGTGCAGACCGGAATGGGACGGACCGGGACGCTTTTTGCCTACGAGCAGTTAGGGGTGCAGCCGGACATCATGACTTTGGCGAAAGGGTTGGGGGGCGGTGTGCCCATCGGAGCCTGCCTCGCGACGGACTCCGTTGCGAAGGCCTTCTCGCCCGGCAGTCATGCCTCGACATTCGGCGGCAATCCGCTCGCCTGTGCGGCGGGCTTGGCCGTCTGTCGTGCCCTGCTGGAAGGCCAAGTACTCGATCATGCGCGCCGGATGGGAGAGTATTTTGCGAAGGGGTTATCCGACTGTAAAGAGCGACACCGGGTGGTGCGAGAAGTGCGTGGACTCGGGCTCTTGCAGGGGATTGAGCTCGATATGGATGGGAAATCCGTTGTGAGCGAGTGTTTGGCTCGAGGCATTCTGATCAATGCGACCGGCGAGCGTGTGTTGCGGTTCGTACCGCCCTTAATTATCACCCAGATGGAAATCGATCGATTGCTCGATACGCTTGCTCAGATTTTCAGCAAACAGGCGGCGTAAGGCGTACTCACGCCGAATGGACACAACAGGCATGACCACACGAGCGACAGGAATGCGGGCCGGCAAAAAGGATGTTCTGGATGTTGCGGCCATCAGCAAGGCGGAGGTGGAGAGTTTACTGGCGTCGGCTGCCCTGTTGAAAGACAAGCAGCGGCGCGGGGTTCCTCATCCACTGCTTCCCGGGAAGACGCTGGGGCTCCTGTTCCAGAAGCCGTCGACGAGGACGCGGGTGTCGTTCGAGGCGGGCATGAACCAGCTGGGTGGCCATGCTCTGGTCCTGCCCATGGCCGACATCCAGCTCTCTCGCGGAGAAAGTGTCGCCGATACGGCGCGCGTGTTGTCGCGCTATCTCGACGCGATCGTCATCCGCACCTATGACCACTCGATCGTGGAGGAATGGGCGAGGGAGGCGACGATGCCGGTGATCAATGGGCTGACCGACCTGAGCCATCCTTGTCAGGCCCTCTCAGACCTCCTGACCATTCGCGAAAAGATGGGCCGGTTGAAGGGGATCAAGATCGCCTATATCGGCGACGGCAACAATGTGGCGAATTCACTGATCGAGGCGGCGGCGAAGATGGGGATGACCATCACCCTCGGGTGTCCGGTGGGGTATCAGCCTGAGCAGCATGTTGTGGATAGGGCTAGAGTGGAGGCCGCAAAAACCGGTGCGGTGATCGAAATCGGGCACGATCCTCATGTCGCGGCGAAGGAAGCGGACGTCATCTACACCGACGTCTGGATCAGTATGGGGCGCGAGCGGGAGCATGCGCGACGACTAAAAGTCTTGGCTCCTTATCAAGTGAACAGCCGCCTGTTGCATCGCGCCAAGCCCGATGCGATTGTCATGCATTGTTTACCCGCCCACCGGGGTGAAGAAATCAGTGCCGAGGTGCTGGATGGTCCGCGGTCGGTCATCATCGACCAGGCGGAGAATCGGTTGCATATGCAGAAGGCCATCTTAACGAACCTATTAGGCAAGAGGAGTCGAACGAGACGATGAGTGGTGTCATTAAGAAAGTGGTGCTGGCCTATTCAGGCGGGCTCGATACCTCCGTGATCTTGAAGTGGTTACAAGAAACCTACAGCTGCGAGGTCATCGCTTTTTGCGCCGACCTGGGGCAAGGGGAAGATCTGCAAGCGATCAAGGCGAAAGCGCAAAAGCTCGGCGTGAAAAAGATCTATGTCGAGGACCTGCGCGAGACCTTCGTGAAGGACTATGTCTTCCCGATGTTACGAGGCAACGCCATATACGAAGGCTGTTATCTGCTCGGGACCTCGATCGCGCGGCCCCTCATTGCACGGCGTCAGGCCGAGATCGCGCTCAAAGAAGGCGCTGAAGCCGTGTCGCATGGCTCCACCGGAAAGGGCAATGACCAAGTGCGGTTCGAGCTGACCTACACGGCGCTGGCGCCGAATCTTAAGATCATCGCACCTTGGCGTGAATGGACGATGCGGTCGCGGCGCGAATTGATCGAGTATGCCAATCGGCATGGCATTCCCGTGACGGCAACGAAAGCCAAGCCCTATAGCATGGATCTGAATTTGTTCCATGTGAGTTATGAAGGCGGCATCTTGGAAGATCCCTGGGAAGCGCCGCCGGGTGAAATCTTTCAAATGACGGTGTCGCCGGAGCAGGCGCCGAACAAGTCGCTCGAAGTCGAGATCGACTACGAGGCGGGTAATCCGGTGGCTGTCGACGGCAAGAAGATGAGCCCGGCAACGTTGTTGGCTCGCCTCAATAAACTGGGCGGCGCGCATGGGATCGGACGGGTCGATCTGGTGGAGAATCGCTACGTCGGGATGAAATCTCGCGGGGTCTACGAAACTCCTGGCGGGACGATCCTCCACGTGGCGCATCGCGGGCTCGAGTCGTTGACGATGGATCGCGAGGTGCTGCACTTCAGGGACAGTTTGATCCCGCGTTTCGCCGATCTGATATACAACGGTTATTGGTTCAGCCCGGAACGAGAGATGATTCAGGCCTCGATCGATGCGGCGCAGAAGGACGTGACCGGCACGGCGCGGGTGAAGCTCTATAAGGGAAGTTGCACGTTGGCCGGGCGCAAGTCGAAGAATTCGCTCTATCGTCTCGACATCGCCACATTTGAAGAGGACGAAGTCTATAACCAGAAAGATGCCGAGGGTTTCATTCGGTTGAACGCGTTGCGGCTGAAAATCAGAGCCCAAAGAAAGAAGGCCTCCTCCTGATGGCACGAGCAACGGGCCGCACCTCTGCCGCGTCGGAAGGCGGAAAGGCCTGGGGCGGGCGGTTCAGACAAAAGACGAACCGGTTGGTGGAATCCTTCACCGCTTCGGTGGCGGTCGATCGCCGGCTCTACGCCCATGACATTCAGGGCAGCATCGCCCACTGCAAGACGTTGGGGAAGGCCCGCGTGTTGACCGCCTCTGAAACCAGGACGATCGTGCGGGGTCTGGAATCGGTGAAGACGGAGCTGGATCGTGGCCGCTTTCGCTTCACCCCGCAGGATGAAGATATTCACATGGCAATTGAGCGCCGGCTGACAGAATTGATCGGTCCGCTCGGCGGCAAGTTGCACACGGGCCGGAGCCGGAACGACCAGGTTGCGCTGGATATTCGGCTCTATATGCGGGATCAACTCAGTCAGCTCGTGGCGCATCTGGAAAACTTTCAGCGGGTCTTAGTGGCGAAGGGAAAGGCGAATCGAACGGTTGCCATGCCGGGCTATACACATCTACAGCGTGCCCAGCCGGTGCTGTTCGCGCATCATCTATTGGCCTATGTGGAAATGATCGAGCGGGACAAGGGGCGATTTCGCGATGCATCGGTGCGATTGAATGTCATGCCGTTGGGGTCCGGTGCGCTCGCAGGGACCAACTACCCAGTCGATCGCCGGTTCACCGCCGGGCTGTTGGGCTTCCCCGCCGTGACGCAAAATAGTCTCGATGCCGTGTCCGATCGGGATTTCATCATCGAGGTGGCCTCGGCGCTGTCGATCACGATGATGCACCTGTCCCGGCTCAGTGAAGAATTGATTCTCTGGTCGTCTCAGGAGTTCCAATTCGTCGAGCTTCCCGATGCCTTCTGTACCGGTAGCAGTATGATGCCGCAGAAGAAAAATCCCGATGTGCCAGAATTGGTGCGGGGCAAGACGGGGCGTGTCTATGGCCATTTGGTCAATCTGTTGACGACCCTCAAGGCCCTGCCCTTGAGTTATAATCGAGACCTCCAAGAGGATAAGCCGGCGCTCTTCGATGCCCTCGATACCGTCACCGCATCGGTGGAAGTCTTGACGGAACTGATGCGCCGGCTTACCGTGAACCGGGACGTCCTCAAGCAGGCGGTTCAGGGTGGTGGTATGCTGGCCACGGAGGTTGCGGACTATCTTGTAACCCGAGGAGTACCTTTTCGCGAAGCGCACGCGATCACGGGCCGACTGGTGCGGGCCGCATTGGATCAAGGCCATGAACTCACGGACTTCTCGCTCGAGGAGTTGCGGACATTCTCCGAACGGATTGAAAAGGGTCTACTCGCTCGGTTGACGGTCACTGCCGCGATCGACCGGAAGTCTCAAGTAGGCGGAACTGCCCGAACACGGGTGGAGCGGCGCATTAAAGAACTCGAGCGGATGCTCTCGTGAAGGCGTGGAAGTTGAGTGCGACATTCATCGTGGCGGGTGTGACGATGGGAATGTTGGTGGCCTGTGGGGCCGTGGGATCGCCAGTTCCTCCTGAAAACGTCGGTGTGAATCCGACCATTGAGCGGCAAAAGGGGTTAGAGGCGCTCGAGGAGAAACAGCGTGAGGCCGCAGCGGCAGCCGAATCCACCGAGCTACAACCGGACCCAATGCTACAGGGACAAGATGTCAACCTTCCCCCGTTACGACCGGTCGAAGCCCGATAATGTTGAAGCCGCCATCTGCTGGACCTGTGTAGACGGATAAAGTTATACTGCCCAAGCGCTTGAACGGCTGTGCAGGGATGGCGCAGGTCCTCGCGGCTATCGAGGCCGAGCACGCAGAGCCTCAGTCCGCTCCGAAGAAGAAGGCGGCGTAAGACAACCAGGGGAGCCGCTCAGAACATTTCAACGAACTTATTGACACCCCCGGCCGGATAGCCGGATAGAGGTGAGGAGGATCAATTCATGGAGCTTATTCAACCGATACGGCACAGCCAGTTCGTTGGGCAGGCACCAATGGCCAAGCATGCACCAGGCAAGCGGCTGTTGCTGGTCGATCCCTATCCGCGCAATAACCCCTATCGGTTGACCGCGTCGGAACGACGCGCGGTGTGGTTTCCCAAGCTGAGCTTGCCGGTGATCGCGGCTTACACGCCGGAGAATTGGGAAGTAAATCTGGTCGATGAAGCGGTTCAAGATATCGATTTCGACTATCCTTGTGACATGGTCGGCCTCTCCATCATGACCTGCTATGCCCCTCGCGCCTACGAGATCGCAACGGAATTTCGCAAGCGAGGCAAGACGATCGTCATGGGGGGCGTCCATCCCACATACTGTCCCGACGAAGCTCTTCGGTATGCCGACGCGATCGTCTGTGGAGAAGCCGAAGATCTCTGGCCACAGTTGGTCGCGGACTATGAGGCGGGGAAGATGCAGCGCATGTATAAGATGACATCGTTCCCCTCGCTGGAGCAGTACAAGAGCCCCCGTGTCGAATTGCTGAGCCCCGACTCGTATATGACGAGACAGTGTAGTTTCACGACCCGCGGATGTCATTTCGATTGCGAGTTCTGTAGCGTGTCCCCGTTTAACGGAAAGACCACGCGGCGGCGGCCGGTGAAGGAAGTGGTCACGGAACTTCGAAATGTTCAGCGATGGATTCGCAGTGAATTGATTGAGCGATTGGGCGACGAGCCGCTGTGGAATGCCTTCGTCACCGCACTTCGGATTCGGGTGGGAATCGAGGACGGCAGCATCGTCGCGTTTGTCGATGACTTGCACAACAGCAACCGTACCTATTGTCGTGAGCTCTGGGCCGCGCTGAAGCCGCTCAAGATTAAATGGGGCTGTCAGTCCACGATGTTCCTGGCTGACGATGAAGAGATGGTTAAGCTTGCAGCCGAGAGCGGCTGCGTGTCGGTCTTCGTCGGGATGGAATCGCTCGATGAAGAGGCCTTGGATGAAACGAACAAGCCGTTTAACCGAGTCCAGAAGTTCTCCCGGGAGATCAAGATGTTCCACGATTACGGGATCATGGTGAATCCGGGGATCGTGTTCGGATTCGACAGCGACGATGTGTCTGTGTTCGAACGGGCCGTCGACTTCTTGACGAAGAACCAGGTGGAATTGGCGTACTTCAACGTGCTGACGCCCCTTCCTGGTACGGCGTTGTTCGACCGCTTCGAAAAGGCCGGTCGTATCTTCGATAGGGACTGGGCGAAGTACGACGGCAAGCATGTGGTGTTCCAGCCGAGCCGGATGACGACCGAGCAACTACAAGACGGCTTCCACTGGGCCAACCACCAATTCTATTCGCTCCCTTCGATCTGGAAACGACTGTCGGGCACGAGCCAGCGGCTTATTCCGCGATGGGAGATGAATCGGGAGTTTCGGAAGTTGGTCAGGCGAACCTGCCCCAAAGGGTCCCTGTCACCGCTAGTGGGGGTGTTGAAGAATCTCCAAGCGAAGCTCCCGGTGCTGGACAAGGAGCAATTGATTCCTAGTGCGCTGCATGCACTGAAACAGGCCTTCGATCCGAACGCGCTCTCGGCTCAACAATTGATGCTCCACATCAAGGCCAAGCGGCATGACAAGTTCGCTGCTCTGTTCGTGGATCTTGAGGGTACCCTCGATCGCCTGAATGCCTTGGAATTGATTAAGCGGATCAAGGAAGCGGCTAATCAGGCACGCATGGACATCATCGTCAACTTCGAGCACCTCAAGCTGGCGACGCCCGATGCCCTCAAGGCGTTGGTGGATTCAGACGCGATGAAGTTGGCGATTCCGCATGTGAAGGTCCGCTTTCGCAAGTTTAAGGATGCGTTCGAGGCCTCCTTGCAGGGCTTCTCGCTCGCAGGCTTGCAGGGCTTCTCGCTCGCAGGCCTTGAACATCTCAATGAAGATTCGCAGGATGCATAACTTTGAGTATCGACAAGGGGAACTTTATTGTGAACAGGTGCCGGTCAGCCGGATTGCGAAAGAGGTTGGTACGCCTTGCTACATCTACAGCTACGCGACCCTCGTTCGTCATTTCCGGGCGTATGATGGGGCTTTCAAGAGCGTACCCCATGTGATTGCATTCGCCATGAAGGCCAACTCCAATATCGCGATCCTCCGTCTCATGGCAAAGGAGGGGAGCGGGGTGGATATTGTGTCCGGCGGAGAACTCTTTCGGGCGCTCAAGGCAGGTGTTCCTCCCTCAAAGATCGTATTCGCAGGCGTCGGCAAGAACTCTGAGGAGATTCGCGAGGCCTTGAAGGCCGACATCCTCATGTTCAACGTCGAATCTTCGGCTGAGCTGCAGGCGATTAATGAGGTGGCGGCTTCCGTCGGGACCAAGGCGAGGGTCGCCCTGCGCATCAATCCCGACATCGATCCGAAAACGCACCCCTACATTTCGACCGGTCTCAAGAAGAGCAAGTTCGGGATCGCTGCCGATCGGGCGCTCGAAGAATTCACGCTGGCTTCCTCACTCGCCAACATCGATGTCGTCGGGGTTCATAAGCATATCGGGTCGCAGTTGACGGAAGTCACGCCGTTCGTCGAGGCCGTGAAGAAGGTGGTGAAGCTGGTCGAAGCCTTGAAGGGCCAGGGCATCAACATCCGGTACGTCAATATCGGTGGCGGTCTTGGCATTACCTACTCGGATGAAACGCCACCGCTGCCGCAGGATCTTGCAGATGCCGTGTCGCCACTGCTGAAGAATTTGAATGTGACCCTCATCATGGAGCCGGGTCGCGTCATTGTCGGCAATGCCGGCATTCTCGTGACGAAGGTGTTGTATCGGAAGGACGGCGAAGCGAAACGGTTTATTATCGTCGATGCGGCGATGAACGACCTGATCAGACCGAGCCTCTACGGGGCCTATCATGAGATTCGTCCCTTGTCCGAGGCGGTGTTGCAGCGGCCCAAGCATCAGGTGGATGTTGTCGGCCCGGTCTGTGAGTCCGGCGATTTTCTGGCGAAGGACCGGTCACTGCCGGAGGTCAACCCGGGTGACATGCTTGCGGTGATGAGTGCGGGGGCCTATGGATTTGTCATGGCCTCCAATTATAATTCACGACCACGGGTACCTGAAGTCCTGATCAAAGACGGGGAGATCCATGTCATCAAGACCAGGGAAACCTACGACGATTTGGTGAAGGGCGAAGCGATTCCGGCATTTCTTAATTGATGAGTGGGCGCGACGGACGCGTTGTCGACGAAGGAGTCACATGTTTACAGGTACATTGATTGCCATTGTGACCCCATTCAGGAATGGCAAGGTCGATGAGCGGGCCTTCGGCGACCTTATAGAATGGCAAATTGCCAACGGGACGAACGGAATTGTGCCCTGCGGCACCACCGGCGAATCCGCCACCCTCTCACACCAGGAACACCACCGCGTGGTCGAATTGACCGTCGAGGTGGTCAATCGGCGCGTCCCCGTGATTGCCGGGACCGGCTCCAATAGCACGGAAGAAGCGGTGTCCCTCACGAAACACGCCAAGCAGGCAGGGGCCGAAGGAGCGCTGATAATCACGCCTTATTACAACAAGCCGACGCAAGAGGGGCTGTACCGACATTACAAAGTGATCGCGGAGTCCGTGGATCTTCCGCAGATCCTGTATAACATTCCCGGACGGACCGGCGTGAACATGTTGCCTTCCACTGTCTCAAGGCTTTGTGGGTTACAGAGCATTGTCGGGATCAAAGAGGGGAGTGGGTCAGTCCAGCAGGCCTCTGAGATTGCGCGTACGTGTGGAGATAGAATGACGGTCCTGGCGGGAGATGATGCCCTGACGTTGCCCATGATGGCAGTCGGAGGAAAAGGCGTCATTAGCGTGGCGTCGAACATTGTCCCGTCCGAGATGGCTCAATTGGTCAAGGCCTTCTTGAGCGGACGCATCGACGAGGCGCGACGGATTCATTTCGCATTGTCGCCGCTCTTCACCGCGCTCTTTTATGAGACCAACCCGATTCCGGTGAAAACTGCGCTGGGCATGATGGGGAAAATTGATCCGGAACTGCGGTTGCCGCTTTGTGCCATGGCGACCGAGACAAAGGACCAACTCACACGGGCCTTAAAGGATGCAGGCCTCATTTAACGTGAGGCATGAGGCGTAGGGTTTCGGATGATCAACGTCATTGTCGCAGGGGCAGCCGGTCGAATGGGCTGTCGGCTGGTTGCGCTGATTAAAGACTCCACCGTCTTGACGCTGGCCGGTGCGATCGAAGGGAAGGGCCACCACGCTGTGGGCGACGATGCCGGGGAGACAGCGGGCTGTGGCCGTACGGGCATTCCGATTACCGACGATCTCGCGGCGCTTCTAGACCGAGGCGAAGTGGTCGTCGATTTCTCCGCTCCTGAAGCGACCCTGGATCACTTACGCACCGCGGCTCAACATCGACGAGCCATGGTGATTGGTACGACGGGGTTTTCCGCACCCCAGCTCGAAGAGATGAAATCCCTTGCCTGCCAAGTTCCTTGCGTGTTGTCCCCCAACATGAGCGTGGGCGTTAATCTGATCTGCAAGGTCATCAGCGAGATGGCGAAAACGCTGGGGGACGAATACGATATCGAGGTGATTGAAGCCCATCATCGTCTAAAAAAAGATGCGCCGAGCGGGACGGCGCTCAAGATTGCGGAAGTCTTGGCGAAAGCTGTGAACCGCGATCTGGATCAGGTCGGCGTCTATGCCAGAAAAGGTCTTATCGGGGAACGGAAGAAGGGTGAGATCGGGATTCAAACGATCCGTGCCGGCGACATTGTCGGCGACCACACGATTCTCTTTGGTGGGATGGGGGAACGCATCGAGGTGACGCATCGAGCGAATAGCCGAGATACCTTCGCGGGAGGCGCCTTGCGCGCCGCTCTGTGGGTGGTTCGGCAGCCACCAGGCCTCTACGATATGATGGATGTGCTGAATCTCCGATAGTTCCTCCTCCCGGTTCCGGCTCCCCACATCGTGAACCTGACCGG
>CAZPWD010000029.1:17068-18299 GCA_964590025.1 uncultured Nitrospira sp. | reverse complement strand
GCCATGCCCGGTGACAGATTGACCTGCTTCCCCTCCACTTGGATGGTGGACCGATCCATGCTGACGCGGGTGGGATAGACCAGCCCCACTTTTTCAATCGGCGCGGCATCGTCGGACACGCTCAACACGGTGCCTGGAATCGTGCCGTAGAGGGTGAAGGGAAACGTCTCGACCTTGATCTCGACGACCTGCTCGTTCTTTACAAACCCCACATCTCGATTTTCCACCTGGGCGGCCACTTCGACGGGATGGTCCTGTGGGACGACGATCAGGAGTTCCTGTGCCGGTGTCACGACGCCTCCCACCGTGTGGACCGCCAACTGCTGCACGACACCGTCAATAGGAGTTGTCAACCGCTGGAGGTCTGCCTTCTGTCCGGCTTTCGTGACATCCTGAACCAGAGACGAGGCCTTGGTTTCCAGCGTGGAAAGTTCCGCCTGTTTCGTCTGCTGAAACTCCAAAACGAGCGCGCGGTAGTTGGTCTCCGCTTCAGACAGCGCGGACTGATCTTGATGCAGCTTCTTGCGCTGCCCGGCAAGTTCTTGGGTTTTGTCGATCCGTTGTTGCTCCGCTTGAAGGAAGTCCAGCTTGGTCGCGGCATCGTGCTCCAAAAGTTTCTTGAAGGCCTCGGCACGTTCTGCCTCCATGGGCACCGTCGCCTCGAGCCGGCGAATATTCTCCTTGGTTTGGTCCAGCGCCGCTTTTCGCTGATCGATGAGATGTTGTACGGCGGCGACTCTCGCCTGATACTCCGCAAGTTGATCGCGAAGGAGCTGGCGTTGCAGCAGTACATGTTGTGGATCGCCATCGGCAGGGGCTTCAAACGTCGATTGGCCGGCAATCAGCGCGCGTAAGCGAACCGCGTCAATCTTCGCGGCCTGGTATTCGTTCGAGGCTCGGTGCTGGTCGGCTCGGTTCTGGGTCGGGTCGAGTTCAATCAGTACCTCTCCCCGCTTGACGATTTGCCCGTCCTGTACGTGGATAGCGGTGATCACGCCCGTCTCATACGGCTGAATCACCTTGGAGTAGCCGCTGGGAATAATCTTGCCTTGTGCCGTGGCGACAATATCGATCCATCCCAACATCGCCCACAGGACGCCGCTCGCAAATACGGCCATAATAGTCCATAAGATGGCGCGGCCGATTGGCGAGGGTGGGGCCTGTTGAATTTCTAGCACAGCTGGAAGAAACTCCGTCGAGCGCCCGCCCGGGATTGAGCCGAGTGTTTGGC
>CAZPWD010000029.1:0-16968 GCA_964590025.1 uncultured Nitrospira sp. | reverse complement strand
CGCCCGGGATTGAGCCGAGTGTTTGGCCGCGCTCGGCCTGCCAGGCTGCCCGCCAAACCAACCAATGTCGGGAAATAATTCCAAATGCCATAGTCTGTTCTACCCCAGGATTCGTCGATCGTCGCCCATGCACAGAGAAGAGCATATGGCGTATGGCGTATGGCTAGGATTCGGAGCTGGAACTGCCGGACCCAAAGATCGACTCCTCTTCCCGACAGACGGTGCTTTTTCCGAGCCATCAGCCATCCGCTCTTTTCTTCTGCTATACGCCATAGGCTATACGCTCCGCCTCCACCACCTCACCCTTCACCCTTCACCGCCGCATAGCCATCCTGATGTGACTGCAGTCTGGCATAGAACCCCTTCACGCGCAGCAACTCCTCGTGTGAGCCTTGCTCGACAATCTCACCCTTTTCCACCACGTAAATCTGATGCGCCGGCCGCACCGTAGTCAGCCGATGGGCGATGATGATGACCGTGCGTCCTCGACTGATGTGCGCCATGTTTTGTTGAATGATGGCTTCGGATTCATAGTCTAAGGCACTGGTCGCTTCGTCAAAAATGAGAATGCGCGGGTTCGCGACCAAGGCACGGGCAATCGCGATCCGCTGGCGTTGCCCACCAGACAGGGAGCAGCCGTGCTCTCCCACCATCGTGTCGTAGCCTTCCGGCAATTCCAGAATGAATTCGTGCGCCCCAGCCAGCTTGGCCGCCTGCATCACTTGCTCCATCGCCAACCCCGGATCGGTCAGCGCAATGTTGTCGCGCACGGAGCAATTAAAGAGAAAGTTTTCTTGTAAGACGACACCGACCTGCCGGCGGAGCCAGGCCGGGTCCACTTGCGCGAGGTCCACACCGTCCACGAGAATACGCCCGCGCTCCGGCACATAGAGCCGTTGTATTAACTTGGCCATGGTACTCTTGCCGGACCCGGACCGCCCGACAAGCCCAATCACCTGGCCTGGCGCCACGGTGAACGACACCTTGCGGAGCACCTCCGAGCCATCTGGGCGATAGCGAAAGGTCACGTCCTCGAACACGATATGTCCGTTGACTTGGGGGAGCGTGGTCCGATTCGGATTGTAGGAAGGCTCCGGCTGCGTGTTCAGGATATCCCCCAACCGCTGCACAGAGATGCTGACTTGCTGAAACTCCTGCCACAGATTGACAAGACGCAGCAACGGTCCCGTCACTTGTGCCGAGAGCATAGTGAAGGCAATCAATTGCCCGACGGTCAGATCCCCGTCGATGACCCGATAGGCCCCCACCCACAGCACGGCCACAGTGGTGACCTTTTGAATGCAGGTGGCCGTCTGACCGGCGACCGTCATCACACTCGTGGCGCGAAAGCTGGCTCGCACGTAGCCCGCTAACTGTTCTTCCCACTTCCGTAACAAGGGCGGCTCCACCGCCAGAGCCTTCACAGTCTGAATTCCGCTGATCGTCTCCACCAGGAACGACTGGTTCTCCGCGCCACGGTTGAATTTCTCATGCAGCCTGGCTCGGATCGCCGGCGTGATGACCACAGACAACAAGGCATAGAGCGGCAACGAGCCCATCACGACGAGCGTGAGGATGGGGCTGTAGAACCACATGACGGCGAGAAATACCACCGTGAACAGCAGGTCGAGCACCACCGTCACCGAATGACTCGTCAAGAACTGACGGATATATTCCAGTTCACGAACCCGGGCCACCGTGTCCCCCACCCGGCGCGCTTCAAAGTACGCCAGTGGGAGGGCCAGGACATGGCGGAACAACTGCGCGCCGAGCCCGACATCGATCCGGTTGGTCGTATGAGAAAAGAGATAGGTCCGTAGACCACCCAAGATCGCATCGAATAGAGCCAGGGCAATCATGCCGACCGCCAACACATAGAGCGTGGTGAACCCCTTATGGACGAGCACCTTGTCGATGACGACCTGGGTGAACAGAGGCGTCAGCAGGGCAAAGAGCTGCAAGAAGAACGAAGCGACCAGCACCTCGCCCAGAAACTTACGGTACTTGACGATTGCGGGGATGAACCAAGTGAAATCGAACTTCAGGTCTTTGAGACGCAGGTTGGCCCGCTTGGTGAAGAGCAAGAGCTGCCCGCTCCAAGCCGATTCGAACTGCTCGCGAGAGAGCACGAGCGGGCGCGCTTCAACAGGATCCTGAATGAGAGCCTTCTCCCCTTCGAGCTTCGCGAGCACGACATAGCGCCCATCCGTTCGCTTCGCCAGAGCTGGAAGCGGAATCCCGCCGAGCTTGTTCCAGTTGGCGGTCAGAACGCCGGCCTTCAGGCCGAGGTGTTTGGCGGCGCGGAGAAGATCGGTATCAGAAAGGACTTGGCCGGATTGTGCAAACTGATGGCGCAGCTGCGACCCATCAGCCGGCAAATCGTAGAAACGGGCCAAGATTAACAGACAGATCAGGCCGGTATCAGTGGGTGGTACTAGAGCATCTGCGGTCTCAACGTGAGTCTCCGCCCGAACCTGTTCAGAAGAGTCTGGCATCAGACTGCCATATCGGCATGCTGGTGGAACGAACAAAAACCTTGCGTGCGCACACTCTTTTGGGATATGTTGGCAAGGTATCCAGTTAGTATATCGAGGAGGAGTATCATGGGAGCCATCTCATTGAAGCTGCCCGAGGATGTATTGGAGACCAGCCGTCGGTGTGCGGATACGCTACACCTCTCCAGAGCGGCGTACATTCGTCGCGCCATCGAACGCATGAACCGCCAGACAGAGGCAATTCTGAGAGCAAAACGGCTGGCTGAAGCCTCAAAGAAAGTGCGAAAAGAAAGCATGCGCGTCAACCGTGAATTCGCCGCCATCGAGCAGGCTCCGGATGCCTAAGCGAGGAGAAGTGTGGCTCGCCAATCTCGATCCGAAACGAGGTACCGAGCCAGGAAAGACGCGACCGGTACTGATTGTCCAGGCCCAAGCATTGCTTGATGCGCAGCATCCCTCAACCCTCGTGATTCCTCTGACGACCGTGCTGATCGATGGGGCTGAACCCTTGCGTATTCGAGTCCATGCTGCCGGCCGTCTTCGCCGTACCTCCGACCTGCTGATCGATCAACTGCGCGCGATCGACAATCGCCGTCTTGTGCAAGGCCCCATGACCAAACTAACGGCACCACTCATGGCGCGGGTTCACGAGGCCATCTCCGAAGTCCTCGACCTCGACCAGGATCGGAGCTAATGCATCGTTCGTCAATCGGGGCGAGACGGGCGAGACATGCGAGAAAGGCTGGACAGGTCAGGGCCACCCGTCGCACCAGTCTCGCTTTGCCCGCCAGTCCCGCTCGAAACCGAGATACATTTCACGCCTTACGCCTCACGATCTTCCCGTTACTGCCAGCTCGCGGCCAGGATGCCCTGGAACTGCGCTTGTTGTTGTACGGTACCACCACCCGCGATAGCAGCGTCCCAGCTCAGGCCGGTAGTGGTAGTGAACCCGGCCATCGCCTGAATGAGCTGATCCACTTGCGTGCTCAGCAGCGTTTGGCCGTTGCCGGCCTGCAGCGTCTCGATCCGATTGTTCGTGCCGACATACCAGTTCTGCACCGTGATCTGGTCGGACGAGCCATGAATCGCCAGGCGTAGATCGTTAGCCTGGCGGCTGATCACCAGATCCAACGGATTGATCGTCGCGCCGAAGAGCGCACGGTCTTGGTTCCCCGGGAATGGATCGGAGTCGATGATCGTGTCTTGGCCATCGCCTCGCGAGAAATTGTAGAGATCGTTGCCAGACCCGCCCGTCAGCGTTTCGTTGCCGGTGCCGCCGGCAAACTGATCAGCGCCGCTCCCCCCTGTGAGCGTATCGTTCCCCGCCCCGCCGAGCAGCTGATCATCGCCCGAGCCCCCGTCGAGCGTATCGGTGCCGTCGCCGCCGTTGAGAAAATCATTGCCGCTACCGGCATTGAGGGTGTCAGTGCCCAAACCACCAAGGAGCGTATCGTTGCCGCTCCCACCAAGCAGGCTGTCATTGCCGTCGCCGCCACCCACCGTGTCGTTGCCGGAGCCGCTATCGAGGGTGTTATTGCCGCTATTGCCGACGAGCACGTTGTTCGCAGAACTGCCGGTGCCGTTGATATTCGCCGTGCCCGTCAGGATGAGGTTCTCCACGTTGAGACTGAGGGTCCAGGCTACTGAACTCTGGACGGTATCGGTGCCGCCACCGGCATTCTCCACGACCGTGTCTCCAGCGCCAACCACATAGGTATCGTTGCCGGCCCCGCCCGTGAGCACATTGGTCCCACTATTGCCCGTGAGGATGTTGTCCAATACGTTGCCGGTGCCGTTCAAATTGGCCGTGCCGGTGAGCGTGAGATGCTCCACATTGGCGCCAAGGGTAGCGGTGATGCTGCTCTGCACCGTGTCCGTGCCTGCGTTGGCCAATTCGGTCACGACATCGCCGGCGACATCCAGGACGTAGATGTCGTTGCCGGTCCCGCCTTGCATCGTATCGGTCCCGGTCCCGCCGTCGAGGAGGTCGTTCCCGGCGCCGCCTTGCAGCGTGTCGTTGCCCGCCAACCCAGTAAGGGTATCGTCTCCCCGGCCACCGGTCAGCACGTCGTTACCGGCGGTACCGATCACGGTTTGCGGCAAAGGCCCAGAAATGGCGAGGGCGAACTGGTCGGTCGCACTGAGATTCCCGCTGTCGGTCGCGGTCACGGCGATCTGAAGGCTGCCGGCATCGCCGGCCCCCGGCGTGCCGCTGAACGTGCGCGTGGTGGAATTGAAACTCAGCCATGCCGGCAGCGGGCTGCCATTGCCGAGGGTCGCGCTGTAGGTCAGCACATCCCCATGAATCAAATCCTCGTCGGCGAACGTCGTACTCGGGATCGTCATTGTAAGGGCCGTATCCTCCGCCGCTGTCTGATCGGCCACAGGGTTTGTGACTGTCGGGGCATTGTTCACGTTGGTCACCGTGAGGCTGAACGTGTCTGATGCACTCAGGTTCCCGGTGTCCGTCGCCGTCACCCTGAGTGCGAGCGTGCCCACATTGCTGTTGAGTGGTGTCCCGCTGAACGTCCGGGTGGTCGAATTGAAACTGAGCCATGCGGGCAGTGGGCTTCCATCGGCGAGGGTTGCGCCGTACGTCAGCACATCCCCGTGGATCACGTCCTCGTCGGCAAAAGTCGTAGTGGGGATCGTCAGGGTAAAGGCCGAATCCTCCGCCGCTGTTTGATCCGGCAACGGCGTCGCGACCGTGGGTGCGTCGTTCACGTTCTGGATCGTTAGTGTGAACCCGGTCGATGCACTCAAGTTGCTTTGGTCCGTCGCCGTGACCGCGAGGGCGAGCGTACCCACCTCGGTATTCCCAGGCGTGCCGCTGAACGTGCTGGTGATCGGATCGAAACTGAGCCAGGTGGGTAAGGCGGTTCCGTCCGCGAGCGTGGCGCTGTAGGTCAACACATCGCCCAGATCCACGTCCGTAAACGTTGATCCCGGAACGGCGAACGTGAACGCGATGTCTTCCAATGCCGTTTGATTAGCCAGTGGCACCGCCACGATCGGCGCTTCATTCACATTGGTGACGGCGAGACGGAAGACATCCGACACGCTCAGATTCTCATGGTCCGTCGCCGTCACTCGCAGATCGAGCGTGCCCACCTGCGCATCGTCGGGCGTGCCGCTGAACGTGCGGGTGGTTGGATTGAAACTCAGCCAGGCCGGGAGTGCGCTCTCGTTCGCCATGCTCACGCTCAGTGTCAGCACATCGCCCGCATCTTCGTCGGCAAACGTATTGGACGGTACAACCACACTGAACAGCGCGTCCTCCGGCACCGTCTGGTCGGCAAGCGGATTGGCCACGGTCGGCGCATGGTTGACCGGACCACCCAGCAGCGCCGCCAGGTTCGCCGTGCTACCGTCCGCAAAGGCCAACGTGTCCACCACCAGCGAGCCGTTCGCGCCGGTCGGATCAAAGTTGGTGAGCAACAATTGGTCGGTCCCACTGCTGCCCACCTGGATCGTAAGCGTCCGGGCCACTTGATCCTGCGTGAAGGTCAGATCGGTCTGCGCGATGCCAACTCCGAACTGAAGGCGGTTGCCAGCGCCCAGCTCGCTCGCATCCTGAATCGTGTCGATTCCATCGCCAAGCTTGAAGAGATAGGTGTCGTTGCCGGTTCCGCCGATCAGAAGATCGCTGCCCGATCGAATTGCTTCAGAGTCTCGGTAGAGCCCGCTACCACCCCAGAGGGTATCGTTTCCATTTCCACCACTCAGCACATTGTTTTCACTGTTGCCGATGAGCACATTGTCCAACTCATTCCCTGTGCCCAAGAAAGGACCAGGTAGGAAAATGAGCAGGTTTTCCAAGAGCGTCAGATTCTCGACATTGTTCCCCAAGACATAATCGACCGTACAGCGTACTGTGTCCGTCCCCTCATTCGCGAATTCCTCCACCGTCTGCTGCTGGCTATGCAGAATGTATGTGTCGTTGCCGATGCCTCCAATGAAGAGATCGTCGGCTTCACGCGGAACATCTTCTCGAAATCCTGATCCTCCGTCGAGGAAAAGCGCCCCGCCACTCGAAACGACATTGCCGCCATCCGCCATGAGCACATCGTCGCCCTCACCGCCGATGAGGATATCACTGCCGGTCCCTCTGACATATGGCGGCCCCTCAAGCTCAAGAAAGAACCCTCCCACCAACACATCGTTCCCAGCCCCTCCATCAAGAACGTTATCACGGGTATTGCCTATGATGAGGTTATCCCCTTCGTTCCCGGTAGCATTGTCGGCAAAGGACCCAACATTCGAAGAGTTATTTGCCAGGAAAACATTCTCGACATTCGCAGGCAGCATGTAGTCAACCGTGCTCTGAACGGTATCGGTCCCTTCGCCGGGCAACTCGATAACCGGACCACTCACGGCGCCCACAGAGTAGGTATCATTTCCCGCCAATCCGCGGAGAACTTCCCCAGGGAGGCCATTGACGACATCATCGAATGGTGTTCCCGTGGCTAAGCTGGGGATGGGCGCCGCCCACTTGAGGCTCCATTGTGTCCCGTCGATAAATCGAACCACCGCTTGCGTGGTCTCCGGCCCCACAGCAAAAAAATTGGTCGAAAGCGCCAATGTCATCCGATCCCCACTGTCAGAAATGAGCAGGTCGACGATGTTATTGAGAGGAGAAGAGGGCCGCGTCATGACGACATCGGCAGGGGAAATCCCCGCAGCCATTTGAATGATATCCAGATCGCTCCCGCTGTTATCGAGCGTCACAGCATCGATGCCGGATCCCCGACCGAACAAGACCGTATCTACGCCGGTACCGAGAACCAGTGTATCGTTCCCCGCCCCTCCGCTGAACAGATTCATTCCTCGGAAGTCGATGAGGGTGTCATCACCTGCCCCACCAATGAGGGTGTCGTCGCCGAAGACCTGCAGTCCAGACGACTGGGCATCTCCATACAGTACATCGTCCCAGTTCCCACCCGTCAGGATATCGTTCCCGGCATTGCCAATAAGAACGCGATGGCCGGCACCGCCGCTGAGCGTGTCGTTCCCGGTTGTGCCAAAGATTGGGCCTCCGTCCACCGCGCGAGCTCGCAACTCGGCTTCATTCCAGACCGTGCCATCGGCGAATCGAACTTGCTTCTGCGCATATTCAGGTTGGTCAAAGAAACTCCCTAGTATGATTTCGCTCGTCGTGTCAGGGATCACCAATACAAGGCTGAAATCGCGCCGATACACTTCAATGTCAGCAGGGGCAACATCCGAGGCGAGTTGAATCGTATCGACCTCACCGGCAACGCTGAAATCGAATACGGTATCGCTGTCTGCCCCGCGGCCAAAGAGATACGTGTCGGCACCACCCAACCCTTGGAAACCGTCGTCTCCAGCTCCTCCATCCAGCACGTTCGAAGCATCATTCCCTCTCATGTCGTTGGTGAGTGCGTTGCCGGTCCCATTAATCGAAGCTGTACCAGTAAGCGTCAGGTTCTCTATAACTGCGCTGAGGGTGTAAGTCACCGAGCTTTGAACGGTGTCCACCCCCTCGTTCGCCTGCTCGACGACCACGTCATTTGGATGGTCGACCACGTACGTGTCATCGCCCGCCCCACCGATCAGTGTATCGGCACCCACACCACCGTCCAGAACATTATTCGCTCGCCCGCCAATTATCGTGTTGTCCAGGTCGTTCCCATATCCAGTCACAACGATCCCTGGCGACCCATAGGGGATGAGCGAGAAGGTCTCAAAATCGGGTACTCGAGGATCGAGGACCGTCAGATTCTCGATGTTCGCCGGCAGTCGATAGTTGTGCGCGGCAATCGCCGTATCAATACCACCGGTTGATGTCTCAACGAGGATATCGTCATCGCCGTTCGGCCCGATCAGATAGGTATCGTTCCCGTCGCCCCCGGCCAATACGCTGATTGACCCATCGGCCTGTAGCACGTTGTCCAATTCATTCCCCGTTCCGGTGAGCAAGGCACTGCCGGTCACCGTCAGATTCTCAACATTGGCTTCGAGCGTCACGCTGCTGCCCGTCTGAACGGTGTCTATCCCCTCCCCGGCCAGTTCCACCACAGTGTCACCTGCGCTCAGCACATAGGTGTCATTGCCCTGGCCGCCGGTCAGGGCATTGGCAGCACTATTGCCCGTCAACACATTGTCTAGATCATTGCCCGTGCCATTGACGGCCGCATTCCCTATCAGGGTGAGATGCTCCAGATTCGCACCAAGCGTGTACGTAATCGAACTTTGGATGGTATCCATCCCTTCGTCAGCTGCCTCTATCACCACGTCACCAGATTCTCTAATGATGTAGGTGTCGTTTCCCAGATTGCCCGTGAGCACATCGGCGCCGGTCCCACCGTCGAGAACATCATGACCCGCCAAACCAACTATCTGATCGCCCCCCCCCAGTCCAACCAACACGTCATCACCCGCGGTTCCTTCAAGCACATCGCTCTGCTGAGTACCCTGGATTATGGGGCTATCAAGGAATGCGGAAGTCAAGGCCGAGCCATCGCTAAACTGTATCTCTTCAATGCGAAACATCGGCAGGAGAAAGTGGTGGGCGACCGTCAATTGATCAGCCCCTTGGTTCAGCCGTATAACCAGGTCGTCTCCGCTCCGTGTCACGGCAACATTGCTTGAAACGATCCCAGGAGCCAGTCGCACAATATCGGCGGTGCCCTGTTCGTCCAGTATTCGATCGTGCCCTGAACCTAAGCCAAACATATAGGTATCATTGCCGGACTCGCCCCTTAACTGATCGTCTCCTGCGCCACCATCCAACAGGTCATCTCCAGCACCCGCCCTCACCTGGTCATCACCCGCCTCGGCCGTGATGCGATCCGTGATGTTCGTCCCGTGGATATTGTCGCTGTCCGCGGTCCCGACGAGATCAAACCCACGACTGAGGAGTTGTTCGTAGCTGAGGCGAGATCCATCGGCAAACTGAAATGAGTCGACCGCATGAGGTCCGAACACATTATGGCGATCGAGATTCTTGAGTTGGATGGCATCGGCTCCGTTGCCTGTCCGTATCACGAGCACATTGGCTTGCCCAGTATCAAGATCATCCGCCACGCCGAGCGTCAGCTGTGTAGCGGTAATACCGGGACCAAAGACCACCGTATTCCTCCCGTTAGGAGTGGAAGAATCAATAATCAGATCGACGCCATCGCCGGAGTTGAAGAAATAGGTGTCTTCCGAAAGGCCACCAAACAGCGTATCGTTTCCAAGACCACCTCTGAGGCGGTTCGTCATATCGGTGCCGAATAGGACATCGTTATTCGCCGTCCCCGACACATCGAAGCCTCGCGCGATCAAGTCGGCATAAGTCAGAGTCGCTCCGTCGGCAAACTGGAACTGCTCAATCGTCTGCGACCCGAACACATCACCGACACCTCCGAGCAATATCCCGTCAAGACCGGCGCCGACCTTGACGAAAATCCGTCCGGAATCTGACGTGAGTGTGACAGAACTCGAAGTAATGCCGCTTCCGAACAGGATGGTGTCGTTGCTCTGCCCCGAGTCGGATACATCATCACTGCCATCGCCAAGATTGAATTCATAAATATCGTTCCCCCCGCCCCCATCGAGCACGTCATGGCCCAGGCCACCAGTAAGTCGATCATCGTCACCGACACCGGATTGTCCGGAGTCTCCATACAGAAAATCATTCCCGCTCCCTCCAAAGAGAATATCGTTGCCGGCTCCACCGGCCAGAAAATCATCGCCCGCTCCCCCATCCAGCACATCGTTCCCGGGTGCGGTGGTATACACAAGGCTTTGGAAAAGCCCTTGGTTAAGGACATTCGGGCCCGGGACCTGGTCTACAAAATAATAATCGTCTCCAAAGAGAATGTCGGTTCCCTCACCCCCACCCAATACATCATTGCCACCCTGGCCATAAATCCTATCGTCTCCTGCTCCGCCAGCCAGAATATCGTGGTCGGCACTATTCCATTCATAGTGATCTGTCCCGATCAAGATGTCATGCCCATCCCCACCTTCGAGACGATCGTTCCCGAGCCCTCCCCAGAGAATATCCTCCCCCGCGCCACCATCCAGCGAATCATCACCCACGGCATTTGTATCATTGAGAAAGGAGATGTCGCCCCACAGGCGGTCGTTCCCTGCTCCTCCGAAGAGGATGTCATTACCACTCCCCCCACTGGCGTAATCATCGCCAGCGCCGGCATCGATGACGTCGTTCCCGAACACACTTGCGGTCGGCCATCTAAGCCGAACGAAGTCTCCGAAAATGACATCGCCCCCCTCCCCCCCACCAATCACATCATCGCCACCCATGCCATAGATAAAATCGTCCCCTGTTCCACCATCAAGGGCATCGTTCCCTGCGATATTAGTCAGATCACCATCCACGGCAAGAAAAGCTCCCTCACCATAGTCGCCATAGAGCTCGTCGTTCCCCGTGCCTCCCACCAATGTGTCATTGCCACCATCGCCATAGAGGATGTCCGCACCATCGCCCCCGTCCAGGAAGTCATCCTTTGCCCGTGTCCTATCGAATACAAAAACGTCTGATAAGTAAGGTTTTACGGAATGTACGAGATAGTCTCCGGCAAGGTGGTCGTTCCCGTCCCCGCCAACCAGAATGTCGGCCCCATAATCCCCCCAAAGAAAGTCTTCGCCGGCGCCCCCATCGACAAGGTCGTCACCCCCTGGAGGAGAAAAGTACGATCCATAGGTGCCGGCATCCCCAAACAACAGGTCGTTCCCGTCGCTGCCGTAGAGGCGATCATTGCCGCCATCACCTTCAATCTCATCATCGCCACCCTGGCCATCCACGACATCATCCCCGTCGGCTGCCTCAAACTGGATTGGGGTGGGCTCCTGGTTCAGAAAGTAGCTCCCACCTAAAATGGTATCGCTCCCGCCCCCGCCATAGATGCGATCATGTCCATATCCCCCGGTAATGAACTCCCCCAGGCTACTGCCGTAGATTTGGTCATGGCCACTCACCAGGGCGATGTCGCCCACCCACCCGTCGGGCGCAAGAAAGATATAGTTATGATCGTTATCCGGCTCGGGGACGAGAGACGTGATCGTCATCACGGGACGCCCATCGTCGTAATTGATCGTGCTGTCGACGAGCGAGACCGTGGCTTCCTGATGCTCGACGTGGGTCGCCGTGCCGGCGCTGTTGACGAGGACGGCGTTGACTGACAGCACGGTGTTCGCTGAGACATCCGGCGCGCGCAGAACAAAGAGCAGTTGCTGCTGGCCTTCGGGAATCACCAGCGTGACCACTCCATTTTGTGGCGCGAGTTCTTGCCCCCCGCTGAGCACCGTCACATTGTTGCTGCCGAGACCATTCAAGCTCAGCCGAATCGCTTGGCCCTCCGTACCCGCCGCATAGGGAAGATAGGCCGTGAACACATTGGCCCCATCTTCACGCACGGTGCCCGTCGCGAACGGTGCGCTGTCAGGATTAAATCCAGGGATATTAAATGGATTCGCCCCAATCCCCTGCTGCACCACCACCGTCTGGCCAGCACGTTGGACAATGTCACGGGCTTCTTCCACAACGGTTCTGACTGAGGAGGACAACCGTGGATCATTCAACTCAGCGGCGTAGGCTTGGTCGATGAGTTGAATGTCGGCAAAGCTGCTGATTGTCTGGCCTAGATTAAAGGCAACATTCGCGATCTTCTGGGTGAAATCGGCCATTGCGTTGGCAAACCCAGAGGCTGTGTCTGTATAGAATGTGTCTCGTTCTTCTGCAAACAAGGTGAGGTTAGATGGATCAAGTTCTGGCGTGGCACTCAGCGCGTCATAGAAGGCCACCGCCAGGCCCACGGTCTGCACCTTGTCAGCTGGATTCGGCGATTGATCGCGCAGATAGGCCAGCGTATCCGTCCGCCAGGTGCTGCCGGTAACAGTGAGAAGTTGTTGCGCAAACGCATCCGGAGTTAGATTTAACGAAGCCAACTCTTGCGAGAAGGGATGAAATCCGGGAAGTGCATTCGGAGTTGCTGCCAGAATCAAGACGGCTTTTTCTACCAGTTCGTGTTGGGAAAGCGTGGTCAGTTCCGGTGGACCACTACTACTGGGAAGTTGGAAGAATTCCTTCAAGGTGCTAAGCCCCGCATTGATACTGCTCAAGCCCAATCCAAGCGCGTCGGCAAGTCCAGCCAGAATCGCTGAGGCCGTATAGATGGCTGCGGTGACGGGTTTTCCCGCCACGGTGACAGGCAAAATGGCTGCGGTATAGAACGCATACTTACCATCGGAGAGTTTCCCGGCGTCATGCTGGTTGGTCAAATACGCTTTGACAAGCGTGTTCCACTCTTGCTGATTTCCAAACGTCATCCCAGCCATGAGCCCAGCCAGGAGACGGGGCACAGATTCGGCCCGGCCCACGTCTCTTCCGTTGAGAATGTTCCCGAGGAGACCAGCCGTATTTTGCAGAGACGCCATCGGGAGGTACCACTGTTGAGGACTTGTGGTTGAAAACAGATTCTGGGCGACCGTGAACGCATCGAGCGCATGGAGGCCCGCGTAGAAACCGCTTTCGATCCGGTGGCTCTCGATCAGATCCACTTTGACCACGTTTCCGGTCTCAGGGTTTACTGTTCGGTAGTCCAGCAGATACATCGACCCTCCCACGTGGCCAATGCCGGCAATTGGGTCGCCGCCGAGGCGACTCACTAGATCGCCGGTGATGACGTAATGGGCGGCTTGGTTGGGATTCAGGTCGGCGAGAACTGATGGGTCGTAGCCCACTCTGGTACTGAGGCCGAGATAGCCACCCAACGCATTGAATGTGACCAAACTGATGCGCGACATATCGAACGTTGCGTTATTAGTGGCCGCGATGGCTTTCTGATCACGTATCCATTCATAGGCCGCATATTGGGCCAAGGTGCCACCCAGACTTTGACCGGTAAACGTGATCTTGGTACTTGCTGGGAGGGTACTAAGGTACTGGTAAATTTGTGCTCTGTTCTCATTCCACTGATTCCAGCCCAGATGCTGCGTATTCGACACCCAGTCTGTGGAATTTGGCCCATCAGTACCCCCGAAAGCCAGAATCACTTCGTCAGGATTTCCTACCGGTCCCTTTTCATACGCAATGGCCTTAAAGCCTGTTGGGATCCCAGGAATATCAATAAATAGACTTCGCGCGATAAACCCGCTCGCAAAATCAAACCGCGGAAGAATGGTAGGGTCTCCCTCATCGAGCGGCGCAAGGGCACTCCCAGGCAACACTGGGTGCGCACTTGTGAAATAGGACGAATCACTTGCGACCAGCGCGAGCTTGCTTAAGTCATTAAGTGTCGTGCTAACGGGCATAATGAGCCTCCTCGCAAATAGAAATAACCTTTACGTTAATTCGCTCAAAGAACGGTTCCTTCGTGTAGGGATCATGTATCAATGCCACCTTGCAGCCATCTGGGGAAACAACCACATTTTCCAGCATCCCACTGATGAGCTTCTGTTCCGTTCCAGACTTCAGAATGTAGCCTCCTGCTACACCGGGATCTCCAAGATCGGTAATTCCCCGTGAGGCAACGAATAGTCCATCACGAATCGCATAGTATTCCTGTTTCTTCATCCAAGACTTATTAGGAATTGCTTGTTCCTTGACCTGACCATCGGGAGTGAGCCACCAGATGGGTTGAGATTTATCAGGGGGAATGTAGGGGTATTCGGTTCCCGTCGCCTTGTCGATGTAGCTGTATCCCCACAGAAGGTAGGCGTGCTTAAAAGGCACGTATCGAGTAAGACCAGGCCAGGCCTCCCGTGTCCCAATGGGGAGGGGAACTCCTTTTGTATCTCCAGGGGTGTAGAACATGATCGGCGTATTTCGTCCTGAAATCGCTCCATTCCAGAAGAGAGAACCATGCTCTTCAAGCAATGGCAGAGATAGATGTCCTCGGAGAGCCCAGTCGGGCTTCTGCTCGTAGTACCGGCAACTGAAGCGATTGAACCATTCAGCATTGACGAGCGGAGTCACGTTCTCTTGGCCCTTTACCCTTGTCACCACGAGCCGTTTGTTCTCATCAGTAGGCGATTTTCTAAGAAAGGTCAGCACATCCCCTTGCGCGCAGATCCGCAAGACACCTTCTAAACTTGGTTCTGTTACGAGCTGGTTTGTATCCGAGTCCCAGATGTAATAACCCGCTCCGATAAGTCGCGGTACTCCATGAAATTCACGCCCCTGAGGCTCACCGGCTCGATAGCCGTAAAACCGTAAACGGTGATTATCCAGCCACACCAACTCGCTGGATCGCTCTGCATGAAGACCCGTATCCTGAACGGGATACAATGACTTTATCTCTGCACACGCCGCCAGCTGCGGGCTGACGAGGAGAAGCCACAATAAGAGAATCAGACTAAATTTGTTCGTCATAGGTTCCTCAATAATTCCAAGGGGAAAGATAAAGGTGTCAGGAACCATTGTTTACCAGTTCTTTCTTCGGCCGCCCTCGTTCTCGCACTATTGCGCCCAAGTTCCACTGCGCCACCCTCCCTCTCGCGCTTAAGCTTTCGGCTTCGGTTGCCGCGCATCGCGCATGTTGACTAAGACTTGCTGAATCTGCTGATGCAACCGGGCCAGCACATCTACGCCCATTGCCACGCGGGTGACGAGGGTCCCATCCAAGCCCTTGGGCGCAGCTTGGCCATCCTTGGCGGTCTTGGCGATGGCGGCGAGGAGTGTGGGCTCGATGAACCCGAAATCGAGATAGGCGATCCCCTGAGCCACGCCGACATTGGTGTAGTTCGTCGCCCGCGGATGTGCAGAGGGCTCGCTAGGTTTCAAGTGCACGTTCAACGCGATGGTCTTGTCTTTGGCGTCACTCATGCTGGTCAGCTCCTTGTGTAGACAGATGAGGTGGGCTCAAATTCGATGGCGCGCGGGCAGGAAATACATGTAATCTTTTTGTTTCCCTAAGCGAAAAGTAGGCGAATGTACCGATCCATTTGGCCCCTGTCAAGAATTATTTCCCGGGGATTTATCAGCTCACAACAGACAGCGCTCTCGCTGAGGTGGGAGTGTTGGTGCCTGGAAACAAAACGAGGACATTCTACGTTTCCACCAGTTTCTGCGGGCGTCCGATCGGGCGAAGGCTCGCATCGAGTGCCAATCGCGAGGCGGTGACGGTCGTTCACGCCGCTGATCCGAACGGCGCATCCTGATGCATGCTGTGTTGGAAGAGCGGTTCGCCTCGGAAGGGATAGTGGCTATTCGATGATGAGGACGGCGCCTTCGGCGTTTGTAGAAAATTGGATGAGATCGCTATGACGGCCGCGCAAGAGCCGTTCAATTACCGAGTTTGAGGCATTGCCGCAACGAACCGAGATGACCTTGTGTGGAGACCAAACAGGAAACTGCGCTGGTGGAAGTCGGAGTCTTTGGTCACAATGGTGAGTCCCTGCTCCATACTCCACTGCTCGAGTTATCTTTCCCGGATGATCTTGGTGGCCATCGCTTTAAATACCAATTCTTTTCCTTCCGTGTTCTTCACGTTGTCCGATGAGATATCGATGGTCGCGTGGACGACCACTCGTTCGCCTTCGCCGACCACCACGGGAGTCTCGTTGGCCTGACAGCGGATCAGGTAGAGTACGTCGAGCGAACCGGTTTCATCTTCCAGAATAAACCCTTGGCCACAGATCGATCGCCCGAAGCTGTCCTGCCCTTGATAGGTAGTCACGGTTTTCGTCTTGCCTTGAAGAATCACAGCACGGCGGTTGTTCGCCATAGGATTAATGGTAATCGAGCCGATGGGGATTACCACATCGGCTGGTGCGGCGAGCACCAGTGCTGCCCATAGCCACCCACAGCCCAGGAGCCCCCACACCAGTCCTCCTCTCCATCGATACGGTCCAGGAACCGAGGTTAGATTTTGCCATCGCAGATTTCTCATTCGCGCCCCCCTCTAGCAGGATGCTGAAAAAATCCGCCAGCGGCGTTCTCGCTTCGCTCCCAGGAGCCGTGAAATGTGAGGCGTGAAACGTGAAACGAGGGATAACCGCGGAGCTGCGGCCTTGCCTGGGATAAGGCGCGTCTTGGCGCGCCAGGGTTGGGAGGGTGAGAAGGTCGCCTTTTTGAGCATCCTGCGTCAGAGAAAGGTGTCAGCAGAACGCTCTTTCGCCTCCGAAATACCACCATTTCCTGTTCCTAGCTGTTAACGAGCGGGCGCACTGTAAGCTTCGAAGAGGGCTCTGTCAATATACATTTTTCCCTTCCTACAGGAGCCTGTCCGGCAGCTACTTCACCCGCCCGCCCTGAGTCTGCCAAGACAGCTTCTTCGCCCAGGGATGCGCCTTTTCCCATGCAGTGTTCTCGCATCGTTCAGACCCTCCACGGGGACCCGGCCGCCTCACTAACTCGGCGGCGCACACAGATTTGATGCTCCTTATTCGTCGCATCGTGCGCCCCCGAGGGTATGCCTTCGGTCCTCGACCCTCCCAGACAATCCACCCTCGTCGTGCAGGCGCCATAAAATCTAGGAAACCAGGGACTATAGCTTTTCAT
>CAZPWD010000028.1:0-18346 GCA_964590025.1 uncultured Nitrospira sp. | reverse complement strand
TATTCGCTGGAATACATTGAGGATTTTTTCGGGCCGAGAACGACGCAGATGGTCGTGGATCGTTCGCCGCAGTAGAACGGTCAATGTCGGACAGGCTCCTAGGAATCAACGAGGTCGGACGAAGGAATGAAAGTAATCCACAGGGCTCGGTGGTGCGGTCAAGGCGATCATGAATGACTGAGGATCGTAGCCGATGTCTTCGAGGTTCTTCGAGGCCAAGGTCAGCTCTTCCTCTGTGAGATAGGCGACGGTGTCCGGAATGCCTGTCGGCGTGAGCGAGCGCACAAGGACCTGGAGCGCTTCACGCTCCTCCGACGGCATCTCCAACGGAATGGGGAAATCCAGATGGCGCGTATAGGGGCTTCGGTAGGTCTCGTTCAATGCGTGGAGGGTCTTGAGCATCAAGCGGTCCTGTTCCCACGACGCCATTCTCGTGCCGGCGGAAGGATGGGCGGCGATGAGATCCATGAGAGTTAAGACATTGGTCCCCAAGCTGCGCCCCACGAACTCACGCTGGCTCTCTATTGTCATCGTGCCGGCCTCCATCTGCTTGGCGACCGCTTCGGCTAACGCAAAGTTGACCATGAAACTCTGTTGCCCGCCAAATTGGCCATAGCAGGGCTTCTCCGGGTCGTTCAGCACGTTCAGATCTGCCGTACCCGCGTCGAAACTGCTGAACCCGATCGCCTGGGGAGCCAACAGCCGTTTGGCTTCCTTGATCGTGGCATAGGCCCCCAGATTGACGGGAACCAGCACGTGCTCACCGATACGTTTGAGAAAATCTGTGATCGTCTTCCGGTAGGGGACCTCTTTCCATTCAACCGTCCGATATTCACGCTCCCACACCAGGTCGTCCAAGAAGGGGGGAAAGCCCTTGAGCGCCTCTATATCCATGGCTTCGAACGCCCGGACAAAGGCCGCCCAGTCAGAAATTCTCGCATGAGCGGCTTCGCTCAAGTTCGGTCGCAGGAACTCTTCTTCAATGTCGTTCGCCTGGCGCGACATCAATTTTGTCGGGAGATCGTTCCATAGTTCGTTACAGATGATCCGATCCACACTGCCATCCGCAACACCATCGAGCCGATCCACTGTCCCTCGATGCGTCTCAATCCGGTTGCGGTGGGACGCGAGCTCCGGATGAGCCAGGGCTGCATCGAGCACTGCTTGTTCCCAATCGACCAGCACATATCGAATGCGGGGATAGATCGCCCCGTCCTTATCGAGGGCCTTGAGATGGCTCAAGAAACAGGCGGCGAGATTGCCGTTCCCGGGGCCCCATTCCATAACCGTGAGGGGTGAGGCGTGAGGGGTGAGGCGTGAATCCGACGCATTTTCGCCTGACGCCTGACGCCTGACGCCTGACGCTTTTTCGCGCTTCACGACTTTTTCGAAATAGTCCGCCGCGAGCGCATGGGCGAGCCGATAGTCGGCTGAGGCAAACGTTTGGTAGAAGCTGCGGATTTGATCGCCCCGGAAGCGGTAGAAGAGCGTGTTGATGTGGACTTGCCACTGATCGACCGGCTTATAGTCGCCGATAAGCTGGGGTAAGGCGTCTGCGTCCTGCAACATAAAAATCCTGGCTGGAGCAAGCGAGACGTGCGAGAGAGGCGAGACTCGTTTGCTTCCTAAGTCGCGCTAGTCCCCTGCGTCACGCCCTTCTCGCTTCCAGCTTCAAAGAGCGCGAATTCTAGCAGATGGCGGGAAACAGCCGCAACGGGCTTTCCTGCAGCTGTTAGCCATCAGCTTTCAGCTCTCAGCTTCGGAACCAGGGCAAGGTTACTCGGAGATTCTTTTTTCACTGGCTGAGGGCTGATAGATGATAACTGTCGGCTTTTTCTTCCCCTTGACAGCCCCCATCGACCGGTGTACCAAGAAGCCATGGCGAGAGGCGCGAGACGAGCAGGGCGAGGGGCGATCGCAGCGGTCATTGTCATCTCTCTGTCGGCGCTGCCGGCACTCCAGGCGGCGGAACTGCCGATCACCAAGAATACCCCCATCCCTGATTTTCAGAACCGCCCCCAAGACGTCGCCCCCTACGACTTCGACGCCCCGCCGCAAGGCCTGTTCCGCACCATTACGACGGCGGAAGGATTCGACGAGGAACTGGGCTTTCACCGTACGCACGAGATCGTGCCGGTGAAACCCACCGACCGGTTCCGTCCCGATACCCCAGCAGTCTTCATTGTGTTCCACCTTCACCAGCATTATCAGGGGTTCCAGGTGTTCGGACGCTGCTTCCCGGAAGCGGTAGCCGGCCTCGATCCCGCCGTGGTGATCGGACAAGATGCCATGCACATTGCGCTCGAAGACGAAAGCGGCTATCTCACGCTCTCCCCTCCACAGGACACATGGAAACCCGGCCGATACAAAGTGGAAATCCATGTGGGAGAACAGGTCAACGAGATGAGTCTGATGGGCACGATGCGCTTCACGATCACCGCGCCGGGGACGTGATGGGTGATCGGTGATGGGTGAGGAAAGACCAAATAATCCCCCGTCATCACTGTTCACCCATCACTCATCACTGATCACTTCCGTGGTTTGACGCTCCCTCCTGCATTCTGTAGAATGTCCGCGTGAGCGTGTGGTTCCCCTTCTGCTTCAGGAATATCTACCCCGCATGACCGTGCCATCCCATCCATGGGCCTCCGTCATCGTCCCCATCAAGGATGAACGAGACAATCTCGTTCCATTGATTGAGGGGCTGCTGACCGTCATGAATTCACATGCGGCCTCGCAGACTCGGCCGTTCGAAATCATTTTCGTGGACGATGGCAGCAGCGACGGCAGCAGTGAGGAACTGGATCGCCTGGCGGCGCAGCACCCTGAGGTTACCACGCTCCACTTCGACCAAAACTACGGCAAGACCTGCGCGCTCGACGCGGGCTTCAGGCAATCTTCCGGCGAATTGATCATCGGAATCGACGGCGATCTTCAACAGGACAGCGAAGACATCTTGAAACTCCTCCCCTATACTGCCACCTACGATCTCGTGTGCGGATGGAGACAACAGCGGCAGGATGGCCTGGTTAAAAAAATGTCGTCCCGAATCGCCAACCGGGTGCGGAACTTCTTTACCCACGATGGCATCCACGACACGGGATGCCCGCTCAAGATATTCCGACGGCCCGTGCTGGAGCGACTGCACCTCTTCGAAGGCATGCACCGATTCTTTCCCGCGCTCGCGCTCATGCATGGGTTCACTGTCACGGAGGTGCCGGTCCGGCATTACCCGCGCATTCACGGCGTCTCCAAGTACGGCATGGGCAACCGATTATTCAAATCTCTCTATGATTTGATTGCCGTGCGGTGGATGCAAACCAGAGTGCTGCGATATACATTCCGCGACAAGTGACGATGAGTGATCTGTGATGGGTGATCAGTGGACGGGAAGACCGTAAGCACGCACAAAGATTTCGATGTTTGGAAGAAAGCCATGGATCTGGCAGCGCAAGTTTATTCGCTGACGGCGCGGTTTCCCAAGGAAGAGCTGTGTGGCCTGACTTCGCAGATGAGGCGCTCCGCTGTTTCGATACCAAGTAATATAGCGGAAGGCGCAGCAAGACATTCCAGAAAGGAATTCATCCAGTTTCTTCACATCGCTTCGGGTTCGGTCGCTGAATTAGAGACGCAGCTTCTTTTAGCCATACAAATGGGGTTCATTTCAGGTGACCACGTTATTTCCCATATCGAGGAAGTGAGAAAACTGCTTCTTGGCCTACTTCGCTCTTTGAAAAAGAAACCCATCACTCATCACCCATCACTCATCACATCTCCATCATGAGTATCGAGACTATCTGGCTCGCCATCGGATTTCTTGGCCAAGGGCTGTTTTTCGGACGCTGGGTGGTCCAATGGATTGCCTCTGAAAAAAAGGCGGAGAGTCAGGTCCCGATCTCGTTTTGGTACATGAGCCTGATAGGCGGACTCATCACGCTCGCCTATGCGATCTATCGGGAAGATCCGGTCTTCATCGCAGGACAGGGCATCGGGTCTATCGTCTATATTCGCAACCTGGTGCTGATCTCTCGCGCTAGCCAGGCGAACCCACCGGGCAGCCCCTCCTCTCCACGAACATAACTCTTTGAGAACCAACACTCTCAACTCATGCGGTCACCACACGATCCGAACGATTCTATGACCACTACCGACCGTTCGCACCACGCACTGCTCCTTCTCGCGCTCCTGGCTCTGTCGGGACTGTTGTTCTTCTTGGGGCTCGGCGACATGGGTCTGACCGACCGTGACGAGGGACGGAACGCCGAAGCCGGGCGTGAAATGTTCGAGTCGGGGGATCGGCTGACGCCGACGTTCAACGGTGAGCTGCGCGTCGCGAAACCGGTCTTTCTCTATTGGTTGATGGAGCAGTCGTATCGCCTGTTCGGTGTCAACGAGTTTGCCGCACGATTCCCCTCAGCCCTATTCGGCGTGGGCTTGATCCTCATCCACTACCTGTTTCTCGTGCACCAGCGCGATCGAACCGTCGCACTCTTCGGCGGCTTGATGCTCTTGCTCAATTTGGAAATCCTTGGACTCGGGCGCATGGCGCTGACCGATAGTGTCTTGATTTTTTTTACCACGGCATCGCTGTACGGATTCTGGCTGGGACTGCATGGAGAAGGCGGCGTGCGCCGATGGATCTGGACGTTCTATATCGGTATGGCTCTCGCCACGCTGACGAAGGGACCGGTCGGATTCGCCGTACCCATCATCGCAGCGGCACTCTACCTCACCTGGACACGCCGGTGGCGTGATTATTGGCAGAAGGGGGTTCCCCTTGCGGGCATGCTTGTGTTCATTCTGCTCGCCACCCCCTGGTATGCGGCCATGTTCCTCGTGCATGGCGACGCCTATGCCACAGGGGCGAAGGCCCATACGATCGGTCGATTTCTGAGTCCGATGGAAGGACACCAGGGTACCATCTTCTTCTATCTCCCGGTCCTGCTCTTAGGCTTCTTTCCTTGGAGCGCGCTCCTTCCTGTCCCGCTCTATCACACGCTCAAAGATTGGTACCTCATACGTCGTGCACGTACTCATCCAGATCCCACTGGGACATCCGAACTGGACCTCTTTGCGGCCCTATGGGTTGTCGGCGTCTTCGTATTCTTCACGGCCTCTGCGACCCGCCTACCTCACTACATTGGCCCATTGTTTCCCGCCGCCGCCCTGTTGACAGCCTCCTACTGGTCCCGGTGCCTGCAAGATCCAATGACGAAAGGGATTCGAGGCTCCATTCATCTCATGATGGGAATGGGGTATCTCTTGGCAATCGGCTTTGCCTGCCTCCCCACACTCTACGCAGCCTACGCCTCCAAGATGGTGCGGGAGTTCCCCTTGGCCGGACAGGTAGATCTCGGCAGCGGCCCTTATCTGGTCGCAATCGTATTGTTACTCGGGATGACGCTGGTGGGATATCTTGGATTGAACGACGAACGGCGCGGAGGAGCGTTTTGGGCAGCGGGGGCGACCTTGGCCGGTCTGGTTCTGATCGTCATCGTGATCGCGGTTCCGCACATCAATCGATATGTAGTCGCACCCCCGCAGGAACTCGCCTATGCCGCAGGACTAAACCTGGATCGCCAGGATCAATTCATCGCCTATGGCACCACGAGACCGTCGTCCGTATTTTACGCGAAACGCAAGACGCTCTTCGTACCCATTGGGGAGGAGGACAAGATTCGGTCGGCCCTGAAAGAGCCAAAGAGAGTGATGATCCTTTTGCCGGAGAGCGCACAATCGAAGTTGCCGGCGGAAGCAAACGGGCTGGTCCCCATTCTCAAACGCTACGGCTACGTGCTGCTGGCCAACCAGCCGATGGTGACGATTCCTGAAGGCGCGACCTCGCCACCTCCAGCCAGAATTCTCGGCCATTGAACGGTTGATCTGGTTTGTTTGGTTTATCTGGTTGGTCTGGTTCAACCAAACAGACCAGATAAACCAGACAGACCAAAGAAGCCAAACTACATCGGCACGATGCCTTTCAGGGCATAGCTTGCCCCCAGCACCAGCAGCATGGCAGCGACGAACAGACCCTCCGTCATGGCCGTCCGTAGCCCCACATGATCCTCCCCCATGGATTCGATCTGACCAGGAAGACCGCCCAACCAATGTGCAGCACAGACGAATAGCACAATGGTCGTGACGAACAGAGAGCCGGTCGTCATCCCTAACCCCAGTCCCACGAGCCCGCGAGCCAGCGGTCCGGACAGCCAGGCCGGACACCATGACGATCGCACCGTCCACAAGACATGGCCCACGAGTCCTGCCAGGGCGAGCAACAGACCGCCCCACAAGAGCTGTTGGAACGGCCAGATCTCCGACGGAAGATGCACGATTGTCCAGACGAACGCGAGCGTTGCCACAAAAAATGGCGTCATCCGACAGACCGCCATTCCAGCCGATGAGCGCCATTCGCGCCAGGGATGGGCTACAATCACTCCCACGACACAGCCGAGAGCCGCTCCTCCGGCCACGTCGGTCAGATAGTGAGATCCGCGGAGGATCCGACTGGCGGCAATGGCCACTGCCGCAGCGAGAATGGGCCATCTCGCTCGCGGGAACTTTATGGCCAGCACGGTTGCGACCGTGATCGCCGCCGCCGCATGCCCCGACGGAAACGAGTCCCATCCGCTCCCACCGGCTGGGGAGAACTCGATGTTGCCGGCATGCATGAACTTGGGGCGGGGGCGGCCAATGGCATGTTTCAAAATATTGGCGCTCAACGCGGCGAGACCGTGAGCGATGAGACTCTGCCGGCCGGCGTCTTTCCACTGCGGATGTTTCAATCCATACCCGACCGCCAGCAGCACGAGGCTCAGGATCACCAGTGACTCCCCCTTGCCCAGGCGGTCACCGATATCGCTGAACTGAACCAGCCAGGGATTGGGTACAGAGCCGACCGGGGGATAGAGGGAGCGGACGAACCTGGTAAGCGGCACATCCCACTCATACAATCCTACGAACGCAAGGATAAGGGCGCAGACGGAGAAGAGGATGGCTGCAACAGGCGTGAATCGTGAATCGTGAATCGTGGGAGAGCCATGAGAATCGGTCTGCACGTTTAACGACTCACATTCAACGATTAACGGCTTCAGGGAACCCAGTCGGCGAGAAAAACATTAAACTCTCCAGGCGTCTTGGCCTGACGATCCGAGACCCAGACCAGGCTGGTACCATCCGGCGAGAACATGGGGAAACTGTTGAATTGTCCGTCGAACGTGAGCCGCTCGAGGCCTTGGCCGTCCTCACCGATCACGTAGAGATGAAAACTTGGTCGGCCTCCTTCGCCCTTCGTTTCAATATTCGATGAGAAGATGATCCTCTTGCCATCGGGAAAATAGAAAGGCGAAAAATTCGAGGCGCCGTTCGACGTGACTGGTCGCTGGCCGCTTCCATCCGCATTCATCACGAAAATTTCAAGTTGCCCCGGCTCCACCAGCCGCTGGTTGAGCAAGTCCTTGTACTTGTCAATCTCCGCCTGATCGGTGGGATGCGATGCCCGGTAGACGATGCGCTTACTGTCCGGCGAAAAGAACGCCCCGCCATCGTAGCCGATCTCGTTCGTCAGCCGCCGGGGCTTCGAGCCATCGAGATTCATGGCATAGAGATCCAAGTCCCCATCTTTAACGGATGTCCAGACGATCGTCTTGCCGTCCGGCGACACGGTCGCTTCCGCATCGTAGCCTGGCGTGGAGGTCAGCCGCTGCATCTCTTGACCATCAATGCGTACGGCATAGATGTCGTAGTCGTCCAAGGCCCAGCGGTAGGCCCCGTCCCGCTTCGGCTTCGGCGGACAGTTCGGCCCCGACGCATGGGTCGACGAATAGAGTACGCGGCGATCGCCTGGGAAAAAGTATCCGCACGTCGTGGCGCCCGTGCCGGTGCTCACCAATCGAACGGTGTCACTGTCCAGATCCATCACGTACATCTGATAACAACCCAGCCCGACGTCGGCCGGTTTGAGCGTGGCCGCGTATGTATCTTTCATCCAATTGTTTGTGGATTGGAAAATCAGTTTGTTCCCGCTGAACGAAAAGTAGGCTTCGGCATTCTGCCGGCCCACCGTCAGCTGGCGAATATTCCTCAGATGCCGCTCAGCCTGGTGAGCGGGTACCGCCCGAGCCTTCGACGCAAGGTCCTCTGCCTGTCCCGTCTGCTCACACAGCAACAGACAGACGAGTCCGATCATGCACCACTTACCGAATGGGATTGCTTGCATCGAGACGCACCTCCGTACGATCGCTCGCGAGTGGCCACTCCCCGCGGGTGACCACCGCTCCATCCTTGAACAACACGAAACTATTCCACCCGTAAAAAAAGAGCAGCCGCGCCACCTTCGCTACAGCCTGCGGCGTGGCCGCGTACAGCACCGTCACGACGCTGCCTGGACGATCGACCCGGTGGCAACTGACCAGTAGGGCCAGCCCAGGCCCTTCGTGCGCCGTCCCCATTACGGTGACACCCCTGTCGTTCAGGGTCGCACGCTCACCGCAGTGATTGGCCAGGATCGATTGAATCCCTGAACGGGATTCCGGGCCACCCAATACTAACACCGAACCTTCCTGAGGCAACAGCCCATCCTGGGCCATCGAGGCGATCACCGTTCGCTCGCCGATCGGTTTCTGCTGTTCCTGGGCTTCGATGCGCGTGACCACGTCCCGAAACGGCGAGGGATGGCCTGGCTCATCCGTAAACGCCGTCAGCACCGATCGCCGCCGATCGGTGACATAGTGATTGAGCACCGGCGGCAACGCCTGCCGGGCGACCCGTCGGATGGTCATGAACTCGGGATCGAGATCAATCGCGATCGGTCGAGCGGGCAAGGTAACGGAGAGCGTCTCGCGCAGCGAACGCAGCGGCAGAGTCAAAGTCAGAAGATGCTCACGGTCACCTTCCATGCGAATCAGCAGCTGAAGGGGAAGACGAAACGGCTTGTTCGATTGGACGATCGTGGCCTCCAGCTGAAAGGTCTGTGCTGGCTCCCCTGCCACAGGGCGGGCAACGGCCTCCGGCAACGACAGCACCGGCGCCCCATCCTGTTCCACCCATTGCTCGAAAAACCAACGGAGGTCTTGGCGGCTCTCTTCTGCAAAGACCCGCTCAAGATCGCGCCATTCCGCATGCGTGCCACGATATTGCGCCACCAAGCTCGTAAGGGCCCGCCAGAACGTCTCCTCACCCACCTCCTGGCGCAGGAGGTGAAACAGCATGGCGGCCTTTTGATAGCCGATAGCATTATCATGCTCATCCTGTTTCTGCGTGAATTGCGCGACCGGATAGTCCCGTTCCGGAGGCACGTGGAGATTGTAGCCCTGCACCATCAGACGGCGTTGGTCCCGCGCCTGTGCACGATCTCCCATCAGTTCGTGCCAGTAATAATTGGCCAGGTACGTCGTCAGACCTTCCACCCAATTCCCACGATCGGCGCGATTGAAGACCGCATTGCCGATCCACGAATGCACGATCTCGTGGCCGAGCGCGTAGGGTTGCACATAATGCCGCTTGATGACGCCGCTTCCCAGCAGGGTAAACGAGGGCATGCCGAGCCCGCTCGCAAAGAAATTCTCCACCACGGCAAACTTCTCGAACGGATAGGGACCCAGCAGGGGGATATAGACGTCCAGGTAGCGCGCGGTGGCATCGAGATATTCCTCGGCCAGATGCGCATCGTCGGGGAATAGATAGGTCGAGAGCTGAATCCTCTGACCGGTCTTGGCCGTCCAGTCGCGAAACGTTGCGACAAATGAATTCGCCACGAGCGTGACGGCTTCGCTCGGCTGCGTCACGGCCCAATCCGTTATTACCATCTGATCGCTGCGACAGAGCCAGGCGGGGCAGGCACGCGATTCGCCGGCCTTCCCTTGGGTCACTACGGTCCACCCCGTTGGCACGGCGACCAGCAGCGCATAGGTACTGAGTGATTCCGGGATATTGGGATACCAGTGGCTCTCGCTGCTCACATAGACACCTTCCGGCCCGATATGTCCGGCAGTCTCGCTGGGCGTCACAAAACGAAGATGGCGCGGATCTCGCGGCGGATCGTTGATGACGCCATGATAGTGAACATCCAGCGTCACCGGTCCGGCAGGCACGACCTGTGAGGAAATACTGACCTCCTGGACCGACTCCGGCGTAGAACCATGCTCGAGTTCAAACGGCACATCGTGAATCAAGGATTCCGTCCCGGCCGATTCTTGCACGAGTGCAATGTGGTCGATCTGGAGCGTGGGGGCGAGGGAGAAACGAATCGAAGTCTGTGACTCAGGCACCTCAAGGGTTAGCCGGTCCTTTGCGATGAGCGCATGTTGCTCGGGGACGATCTGTACGAATAACTCGTGATGCCGAATGACGACTTGCGGCAGGACTGGGTCGGCTGCGTAGGCGATACCGAGAGCCCTGTGGCTGAGGAGCGCGACTAGAAACAGATAGGGGAAAAATACAATCCTGCTTCCGATTGGCATCGGAAAGTTTTAGCATTCGCGACAGACGAGCACAAGCTGGATGGACGTCAGCAATTGCTCCAAGTCGATCGGCTTCCCGATGACTTCTTGCGGCCCCACGGCCCAGGCTTCATCGAGACGCTCTTCGTCATGACTCCCGGTGATGATGATCACCCCGCCGGTGTATTCGCGTTGGCGGAGTTGCCGGAGCACCTCGACGCCGTCCATACCGGGCATGAACAGGTCGAGAAGGATCAGGTCGGGGGGCGATTGTTCCACCATCGAGAGGGCCTCGGAGCCGTCTTTCACACCGAGCGCCCGATAGCCGCGGAGACTAAGAAACTGAACGAGCAAGTCGCGGACCAACGGCTCATCATCGACGACAAGGATCGTTTCCCCCGTATCGGCCACGGCTGCGCTGCCTGCCACCGGCAGAGCGGGAACGGATCTAGCCGGAAGCTGCACCACCCGGTTGACGCATTCGACCAGCACATCAAGCGACAGGCCCTTTCGAATAAAATCGGTGACGCGCAACCCCCGCGCTTGATTTTCCTGCCCCTCAGTCGCTCCGCCGCCTAGAATGATCACCGCCGCATAGGGATCGTAGGCGCGGATTTCTTTGAGGACGGTCAGCCCATCCATTTCCGGCATGCGAAGATCAAGAATGGTGACGCGCGGGGCCTGCTGGCGGAAGAGGGTCAGGCCTTCGATCCCGCTCGTCGCCGACAGCACCTGATACCCATGTCGGGTGAAGACAGACTGGAGCAGCTCGCAGTTCATGCGATCGTCGTCGATAACCAGAATCTTGATCATATCTCAGTCTCACGGACCGGAATGCATGGCGCGTCACGACTAGATAATTGGCAAATTCAGCCTAACACAGGCGATGCTGCCTGAGAAGAAAATGACGGGATCTCACCGGGGGATACGCAGGATAACCACGCGAGACTGGCGAGATGGGCGAGACGAGGTGGGTCAAATCTGTCCACGTCGCGCCTTTCTCGCCTATCTCGCGCTTCACACGCCACGGTCTGAGGTGCTGGCGGACTTTTTCAGTATCCTGCTAGGAGGAGGGCGGCGCCGATGTCCCGAGGAGCGCGTCCACGAAAGCGTCGCTCTGAAAATCCTGCAGATCCTCAACCGACTCCCCGACTCCGATGAGCCTCACGGGCAACTTCAGCTCCTCGGCAATCGCGACGACGATCCCTCCGCGAGCGGTGCCGTCGAGCTTCGTCAGGACCAAGCCGGTGACGCCGACCGCTTGATGGAACTGACGGGCTTGGGACAGCGCGTTCTGCCCAACCGTGGCGTCTAACACGAGGAGCACTTCGTGCGGTGCACCAGGACATTCCTGCGCGATGACTCGGGCGATCTTGCGGAGTTCGTCCATGAGATTCGATTTCGTGTGCAGCCGGCCGGCCGTATCGATCAACACTACGTCCACCTGCCGCGCTTTCGCGGCGGCAATCCCATCGAACGCTACGGCGGCTGAATCGGCTCCATGGCGGTGACGAATCACGTCGACGCCGACTCTGTCGGCCCAAACTTGCAGCTGATCGATCGCCGCCGCGCGAAATGTATCGCAAGCCACCAACAACGGCACTTTCCCTGCCTGCACGAGCCGTTGCGCGATCTTGGCAACCGTGGTCGTCTTACCTACACCGTTCACCCCCACCGCCAGGATGACGAAGGGCTTGGGACCTTTCGCAAGCAGCGACTCCAACGACAGCCCTTGCACGGGCGTCAACACATCGAGCAGAGTGTCCCGCAATTCCGTATGCACCCGACCGGGCTGTGAGGCATCGGTCCCTTGAAGCTGTTTCTTGAGGCGCTCGATCACGCGATCCACGACGCGGGCACCGAGATCGGAGGCAATGAGGGCCGCTTCGAATTCCTCCAGGAGGGCAGGATCCGCCACACGGCCAAGCAGCCGATCCAGGGACCCGCGGACGACATCGCGCGTTTTGGTGAGCCCGTCACTCAGTCGCTGCAGCCATCCCATAGATCTGCTCGTGTTGCGTTCGATTCACTGGCAGGATGCTGAAAAAGTCCGCCAGCGCAGAGAAGGTTGAGGCTCAGGCTAAGGTTGAGGCTAAGATGAGAATGTCGGATCTTCACTCAACCTCAACCTCAGCCTGCTAGTTACGGCAACCGCACGATCGACCGCAGTATCATCCGTTCACGACGATGCATCCGGCGCGCTTCTTTCTCACTCCGCTCATGATCGTAGCCGCAGAGATGCAGAATGCCATGGACCAGCAACCAGGCGAGTTCCTCGTCCAAGGACCGTCCGGCCTCTTTCGCCTGTCGCCACGCCGTGGGCACGGAGATCACCACATCGCCCAGCATATCCGGCGTAAGGCGTGAGGTGCGAGGCGCGAAGGCTTCCCGCATGGCAAAACCCAGCACGTCGGTCGTGCGATCCTTGCCCCGATACCGACGATTGAGACCCCGCATTCGCTGATCGCCCACGAACATGATGCCTAGCTCCGCCGACGTTTCCCCGACATCGGAAAGAATCGCCCGTGCCAGTCGTTCCAGGCGCGCCTGGTCAAACGTCACACATCGAACGTGACTCTGCATATGGACCGGCATCAGCAAGTAGCGGAAAAACTATGGTGGCATGCAGGAAACCCAATGGCACGCAGCGAGTGAACTAGGCTGAGGTCGAGGTCAAGGTTGTGCGAATACCTGACATTCTTCATCTCAGCCTAGGCCTCAGCCTTAACCTTCCGTGGTGCTGGCGGACTGTTTCAGCATCCTGTTAATGCGACTGGCCCCACGGGACCGTGAACGGTGCGGACGGGGGGGCCGGCTTCGGCGGCTTTTCCTGCGGCCCCGGTGACGGTCGCCGTCCCGCCGCGCCCGCTCCGGGGCCGGAAGCCTGCGGGGGGATCTGATGCTGCTCATAGGCTTTGATAATGTCCTGCACCAACTTGTGACGGACCACGTCGCGCTCGTCGAAGTAGACGAAGGCGATGCCCTCGACCCCGCGCAGAATCTCCCGCACCTCGATCAGGCCGGAGACCCGTTCGGGCGGCAGATCCACCTGTGTGATATCCCCCGTGACGACCACCTTGGAATGGAACCCAAGTCGCGTGAGAAACATTTTCATCTGCTCCGCCGTGGCATTCTGCGCTTCGTCGAGAATCACGAACGAATCGTTCAACGTGCGGCCGCGCATAAATCCGAGTGGCGCAATTTCGATGTCGCCCCGTTCAATCGCGCGCGTCGCCCGTTCCATATCCATCATGTCGAACAGCGCATCGTACAGCGGGCGGAGATAGGGATTCACTTTGGCGTACAGATCACCCGGCAGGAACCCGAGCTTCTCGCCCGCCTCCACCGCCGGCCGCGCGAGAATGATGCGGCTCACTTCTTTCTTCAGCAACGCGCTCACCGCCATCGCCATCGCCAGATAGGTCTTCCCCGTTCCGGCCGGGCCGATGCCAATCACGATGTCGTGCGTCTCGATGGCGTCGATATAGGTTTTTTGCGTCGGCGTTTTCGGAGCGACGAATCGTTTCTTGGTGACGATAGTCGCCGCGTTGGAGAGGAGTTCTTTGATCGGAATCTCGGGACTCTGCCGGAGCGCGCTCAAGGCGTGGGTAATGTCGTCGGGCTGGAGGACCATCCCGTCGTTGGCCAGGGCGGCGAGTTCCGTGAGGACGCGTTCCGCGTGGCGAGTGGCGTCGGCTGTCCCATCGAGGGTGAGTTCTTCGCCGCGCGCCGAGAGGCGCACACCGAGGTCTTCTTCGATCAACTTGAGGTGCCGGTCGTGGTGACCGAACAAAACGGCGGTATTGGTGCCTTCTCTGAGTTTAAGTTTACGCACAAGCGCTAAGGCGTGCTCCCTCCCTGCAGCGGTAGTGTGGTGATTCTATCAAACCGTGGAGTGGGGTGACAAGCAGAAGAAATAATTGAGCTGCGCCGCCATCCGTCACGCGCCTTCGGGCTTAGCGGGCGCGACAGGAGCAGGAAGGGTGAAGTGGAATTCCTGAAAGGCTTTTCCCCCTTGACCATCTTCAGCGACGATACGGACTCGATGGCTGCCGAGCTGGTCCGGGGGAATCTGCCAGACGAGATGCCCTGTTTCTTTGTCAATCACCATTCCTGGTGGTGCCGCTTCCAGTAGAAAGCTGAGTGGGTCACCGTCCGCATCGACAGCTTTCACCGTATACTCGTATCGTTCGCGGCCGATGAGCAACGCGGGGGAAGAGACGATTTTCGGAGGACTATTGCCGACATAGACCGGTTCAGAACGAACCGCCTTCCCGACAGACGATTGGTCCCACGGGGTCACTTCCACCTCAAGCGTATCTTTGGTCTGAAATCCCGTGGTATCCAACGTCTGCTCCGGCCCCTGTTTCACTACTTTGTTGTTGCGCCACCAACGAAAGTCGAACTGTATCTCGTCCTGATCTGCATCGACGGCATTCATCTTCGCAAAGACCGGAGCATGCGGGTCATCCGGACGCTCGATGGAGAGAGGGCCAACAACGGGGGGGGTATTGCCGACCACCACGGGGCCCGCCTGGTAACGAGTTCCTTGGACCGTGCCGCTTGTGGGCACAAGGCCGACCGTCACACGGTCACCACGCTTTAACATACTCGGTGTCAGTGTGGGTCCCGTCTGATCTCGGATGAGGTCACCGTTGACCATCCACTGGTACTGGAATCCAGCCGTACTGGACTGGCTGTCATCGGTCTCGATCATCACCTTAACCGTCTCGTTCAGCGTAATAGGGTCCGGGGTAATTGTCGCTAAACGGATGGTCGCGAGGCGCTGTGGAGGGGCATCACTTGGAGAAGAGGACCCGTTGCCTGGGGCAGAACTCGAATTACACCCGATGAACAGGAGGGGAAGAACAACACATAGCGATGGGAAGAATCTTGCGTAGACCACTTGTTGAGCGACAATCCCGTTCGTTGCTGAACTCTACTTTCCCCTTGCTGGTTGAGCCGGGAGGAACCAAGACGCTGGTTTCCCCCGGCTCTTTTCAGCCTTCACTCAGGCTCGCTGACGCACCCAAGACATATACCGACTCCAGGGAGGATTCGGCCCATTAAATTTGCTACAAGTGCTGCTCCCTGTGCTCATCTGGCTGCAGAACGTGCCCGGCGGGGTACCTCCACCTCCACCGGAACCATTCGACGCCCCCGTCCCGGCGATGTGGATAGCGACCTGCGAGGCCACCCCCTCGCCCAAACTGATCCTAGTGGTGCTGTTCGTATTCGCACCGGCGGTGGTGGTCCCGATGATCGGAGACGAATACGCAGACCCGGTCTTGTAATACAATGCGTAGAGATAGCTCGTCCCAGTGGAGGAGCAGAAATCATTCGTGGGAACGAGCGTCGGAAAGAATACCGCTCCAGCAAGCACGACGGGGCTGGACACCGACCGCTCTGCCGACGTGCCGGCCGCAGTCACCAGCTTGACGTACCATCCATCCTTGCTCGCGACCAACCCCGCCATCGAGTTGGCTCCCGTGGTCACATCAGTGAGCGCAGGATTGTTGGGATCCGTCATTTGGTTCGTCCCAGGCGCACAGACGACGCAAACCACCGCATTCGTGGTGTTCACCAGATCGGCGTTTTGACAGTTTGTGGTATTCGTCTGGGTACAGCCTGAGTTCATCACGCTGTCTTTAATTCCGAACAGGTACTGTTGCGCGGTGTCGGTCTTGTCGGAGTTGCTCAAGTATCGGCCCGTTCCGAAGAAGACCCAGACCTTATTGGCATCGTCGATCGTCACCGACGGTGCGGTCGTCACCGGCCCCATTTCCACTGTGACACTGCTCAAGTCTGTGTAGTCATTGAAGGTATCGATCATTTCCGTGGCTGATCGATTGCCGCCGTTGGCAACACCCCAGGTCGAGGTGCTGCAAGGGGCGTTCGTACAACCACTGGTGGTCAACCGATACATCTTGCCCCTCCAGGGCAGAGATCCGTCGTGCAACGTGCGCCCGAAGTAGGCGACGTCGTGCCGGTAGTCGAAATTCCTATCCAGCGACGCAATGTTACCCAGAAACGACCGTAAGGAGCCGGTTGGCATCCTGGTCACCTGCGAATTCCCGGCCCCAGGCCCGACCTTCAAGTCTACGGCATACAGCGCGGCTGATTGCGCTGGAGCGGCCGGCAAGTCTGCCGCATAGCCGTTGGGCCCCGAACCGAACAAGACCATCCACTTCGCATTGGTGTTATCGATCTTCGCATCCGCCGTCGGGCTCACCCGCATCACCGACGGAGTACCGATCGTAAGCCCCAACCCGGCATCGCTGAAGCTCCAGAGGAGTTTGGGGTCGACCTCCGGATTGGTGATATCGAGCACAAAGTACGCACTGTAGAACGTGCGGTTCGTCCCGCCGATATTGACAATCATTGGAGGAGCACCCGTGCCGGCAGCACAGTTTCCACAGCTCCCTCCCATGCGGAAGCCCCCGATCAGAACCGTGCCCCAGCCGTTCGGATGGTCTGCGTCCACGGGGAAGATCCGCACATCCGCCACCGTAGGCTTGAGATCCACATAGTAGACATGGGAATAATCAGCCCTCGTCAACCACTGCAACTGCGGCAGGAGTTGATGGGGGATGAACCCCCAGAGTTCGTCCCCGAGCGGACGGCCGCTGCTGTTGTCGGTGGGGTTCTTCGTGTACCACCCATGCTCGACCACGGCCGGCGTCGTCACATCGTCGCTCTTGTGGTAGTACCCGCCGTTGAACGCGTGCAACATCCCGTCGTTCGCGCCGACATATACGACTTCGCGACGTTTTTGGTACTGCTGATAGAATGCCGTGTAGGAAGAATCTCCATAAATGAGATCGTAGTTCGTGCGCGGCGCAGCCACAATAGTGGGCGTCGAGTGGATGGGGTCGCCCAATTTCCACACCTTGTAGGTGCCACTGCCGATCGGCACTTCCAGCATGCGCGTGCGAAGCCCCACGATTTCGTCCCCACGGACGAAGTTGATGATGTTGTCCGCCGTATAGGGGGTGGCGGCGGCTCTCAGGTATGGACTCAACGTTCCCGAATTCGCGGTACTGAATTGCATCTGCTCGCCCGCCTGCACGAGTCCATCGTTGTTGGAGTCCACCCACGTGAGCAGGTTTCTCGCCGTGGAGGCGGTGTTGGCCAGCTGTTTGCCCCCTTCCCAGAAAGGAAGAATATCTTTCAGCTCCAGGCCCGGGATTGTCGGCGTCGTACTGTCGGCGCTCCCGTCGCCGTTGACATCCTCGAACTTGTCGACCAGCACCTTCCCATAGGTGAGACTGGCTGTATTGTTATCGTACTTGGTCCTTACGATGTAATCATTTTCATAGACTAATTTTCCGTCTTGATCCGTATCTTCTCGGAAATTCCCGAGATGGTCGATGAACAGCCCCTGCGCATACCCGGTCCATCTCACATTGGCTCCACCCTGCCCGACGGCGCTGGTGTAGAAGTAGGCTTGATAGACGCTCCCTTCGCCGCTGGCAGAGGTGGCCAACACGGAAATGGCCGTTCCAGACGAACTCTTCCGCAAGATCGCCGTGATGGTCGCCATCAGCCTATCTTGTAAGTCGTCCACGTTGGAGGATTCGAAGTAGTTATCGGGAATTCCGTCGGTGCCAGGCGCGCCGGTCGCATTGACGACCTTGTCCCACTCAGTCACCAGGTCCGGAAGGTTATTATTGTTGCTGTCTTCGAACCCGCCAAGCTTGGCGGTATGCATCAAGACTTCTCTGCCGGCGATGTTGCCGAAGGCGAAAAACGTGTAGACGGAAATGTTTTGGAGCCCCTCCAAACAATGGCCCGTCACGTTGAGGACGGCAATTGTCCCATCGGTCAGGGCTGGGGCGGTTCCGTTACAGGGCCGGAGGTCATTCGTGTGCGCCCAATAGGCCACGTCATCCAGATAGTGGTTACCG
>CAZPWD010000027.1:0-18445 GCA_964590025.1 uncultured Nitrospira sp. | reverse complement strand
TCAAATCCCGCCTTCGGCACCAACTACTCTTCAGAGCAGCGATTCCACGGACTTGGCGAGTGGGCCTAAGGTCTCCGCCTGGATTGGGCTGTAGCGAAGAAACATTTCTACAGAGGAGTGACCGACGATCTTCATGATCGTTTCGGTATCTACCCCTGAGTCTGCGAGGTTCGTCACGGCACAATGGCGGAGGTCGTGGAACGGTAAGTCCTCGATCAGCGCCCGAGGAGAGATGCGGGGCTTGAAGAAGTCCGCGAACGAACTCCATGGGAGCGTGGGCAAGCCATCGTCCATCTGTCGGGCTTGCGCAATATGTTCAGCTACGGCGATCGAGGGGGACATAGTCCCTCGTCGTCGGCCCCGTGTAGAGCGCACGAGGCCTAATCAGCCGGTTATGGTCCTGCTGTTCGATCACGTGTGCGCACCAGCCGGTGATGCGCGAGCACACGAATACCGGTGTGTAGAGTTCTCGCGGAATGCCCATCAGGAGATAGGCCACCGCCGTATAGAAATCGAGGTTGGGGCAGAGACCTTTATTATGTTGTACCACGCGATCGATGATGGTCGCGATCTCGTACCAACGGCGGTCTCCGCAGATCCGGCCCAACGATTCGGCGTGCTGTTGAATGATGGCCGAACGAGAGTCGCCTTTCTTGAGCACCCGATGGCCGAACCCCATGATCCGGTGTTTGTTCGCCAACGCCTCCCGCACCCACCCCTCCGCCCTCTCGTGGTTCCCGATTTCTAAAAACATCTCTGCGACGGCTTCATTCGCTCCACCATGGAGCGGCCCCTTCAGCGTGCCGATTGCCGAGGTAATGGCCGAGTGCAGGTCCGTCATTGTTGACGCGGTCACGCGGGCCGAAAAGGTGGAGGCATTGAATTCATGCTCAGCATAGAGCGTGAGTGACACGTCGAGCACGTGGGCCATTGCTTTAGCCGTGTCATCACCTTTCCGGTCGGTGAGCAGACACAACAGATTTTCGGCGAAGCTCAGATCAGCTTGCGGCTCCACGCGGGGTTTCCCGTTCGCGAGCCGATGTGCAGTCGCAATGATGAGCGGGATTTGCGCCAACAGTCTGATCGCTTTACGGACGTTTGCGTCGTGAGAACTGTCGGTGGCGTCCGGATCGGTCATGCCCAGCAGCGAGACGCTGGTCCTTAGAATGTCCATCGGGCGCGCAGCAGGAGGAACCATGCCAAGGAACGCCTCGACAGGATCCGGCAGGACGGAGTGTGTGGCGAGCTGCGTCGTGAAGTCCGTTAGTTCTTTTTGGGTCGGCAGCTTGCCGAAGAGCAGGAGATAAGCCACCTCCTCGAAGCAGGCCTTCTCCGCTAAATCGTTGACCGCATACCCGAGATATCTCAGTCCCCCTTCACCTTCGTCCACATGACACAACTTTGTCTCCCCGGCGAGGACTCCATCAAGGCCCGGGCTGTACGTCGGGGTCTTTGCTGTCTCAACAGGCGGCATGGTCATCATCCATCGAGTGAAATTGCCGATCCCGTTGCTCATACTCCGCGTACCGCAACAGGTCATATAGTTGCTGTCTGGTATGCATCCGCTCCAACAAGTCGCGCTGCGAACCATGAGATTTCAGTTCAACCAGCATCTGCTCGATCGCCTTCGTCGCCATTCGGAGGGCTGTGACGGGGAACAGCACCAGCCGATAGCCTAAATCTTCAAACTCGCAGACGCTCAGGTAGGGAGTCTTCCCGAATTCTGTCATGTTGGCGACCAACGGCGCTTTGCCGCATTCCTTGGCAAGTTGCCGGGCAAATGTGCGGAATTCGTCGGCAGACTCAAGGGCCTCCGGGAAAATCGCATCGGCGCCGGCATCGATATAGGCCCGTGCCCGTCGCACAGCCGCGTCCAATCCCTCAACGGCACGGGCGTCTGTCCGGGCGACAATGAAGAAATCCGGATCTCGTCGCGCGTCGCTTGCCGCGCAGATCTTACTTACCATTTCGCTCGTCGAGACCAGCCGCTTTCCCGGCAGATGTCCGCACTTCTTGGGCAGCTCTTGATCTTCGATCTGCATTCCTGCCAGGCCGGCCTGCTCGAATTCCGTCACGGCACGCATCACCGCGAGAGGGGGACCGAAGCCTGTGTCCGCATCCACGATGGCTGGAATCGTCACGGCCTTGGTAATGGTGGCTGCATCGGAGGCCACCTCCGTCAGGGACAACAACCCGATATCCGGCAATCCTCGCGTGGCCGACAGACCGGCGCCTGAGACATAGAGGGCATGGAACCCAGCTCGCTCGATCTGCATGGCCGTCAAGGCATTGAAGGCTCCGGGCAGGACGACGGTCTGTTTATCAAGCAGCTCGCGGAGACGCCGAGCTTTGGAAGTGGTATGAGAGGGCATGCTACATCCTTTTGTTCATCTTCAATAACGGCATTAGCAGGCTGACATCTTTTATCTGGTTGAAGCTCCAGACCAAGTCGATCACCTTTTTCATACGCGCTCGGTCTAATTTCCCTGCCGCCAACCTGCGAAACTTGTCCTCGACCTCCTGATCAGACATTCGGTGCTGGGGATGGCCGAGGGGATAGTCAACCTGTTTAACATAGTCTCTCCCCGCTTTTGTCCGAACAGTGATGCGCGTCGGCATCGCCTCCGGATAACGGCCGACGAACTCGGGCTGTGGCACGACGCGAACCTTCTGCATCAACTCATGCAGTACCGGGTTAGTGAGGCGTTTACCCTCGAAAGAGCGAAGCGTGACCTTACCGTCCAGCAGGGCGACGGCCACGCAGTAGGGAAAGCTGTGATCGGCGGTCTCTCTCGTGCGCGGGCGCCACTTTTCGGGATCGCGTCCGATGATTTCAATGGCGACATCATAGCTGCCGATTTCAACGTCGGAGATACCCGCAAGCGCATCGTCTCCTTCTCCCTTGAGCAGGTCCTCTCTGAGCGCGAGGGCAGCTTCCACTGCCGTCTGCGCGTGATATTCCACCGGGTAATGTTTGATATAGGTATCCAGGATCTTGAACGTGATCGGCCCAGACGGTCCTTTCTCGCCGCCAAAAAGCGGAAGCTCGAACGATCCCGAAACGAGTTTCATGAAGCCCTTCTCACCTTCAAAAATCGGAGAGGGGCCCGTCATCCCTCGTTGAGCCAACATGGCTGCAAACACGCCATTCCGCGCAGCATTCGAGAAGGCACAGGCTTTCCACATGGACATGTCCCCGACACGCGTCTGCCTCAATGCGATATTCGCCACCCCGGCGAGGTTGATGGCTTGCCGTGTCTGTACCTCTGAGAGCTTCATCACCTTGGCTGCGGCGAGGGCGGAGGAAAAGGGGCCATAGGTCACATGATCCCAGCCACGTGGTCGGAGCGCCGCTGCGTCGCAGAGGCGGCACTGGACTTCATAGGAAAGTACGATGGCCTGAATCACTCGCTTGCCGGGGGCATGAGAGGCCTCTCCGACCGCAAGAATGGCTGCAATGTTGTCCGAAGGGTGCGCCGGTTCCTTCGCGAGATAGGTATCATTGAAATCAAGATAGCGGACGAGTGCGCCGTTGGCGAACGTGGCGAGGTCGGGAAGGGTCCTGTGGCTTGTTCCCCACACAGTTGCGCCATGTGGCACTCTGACTACCTGAGCGAGCTGACGCGCGATCCGGCATGGCGGCGCAGTGAAGGCCCCAAGCGCACAGCCCAGGCTGTCCAAGACCCGCCTCTTAACTTCGTGTACCACGGCGCTGGGCACATCATCGTCGCAAAGGGACCGGCCATACCGACTCAATCGATCCGCAAGCATTGGCTATTGCCTCTCGATCCCTATCTTTCCTGTACCCCTCACGTTACACGCGGCACAACTGCCCTAGGTCTCATGACGTGACCACCTCGTCATTCGTCACTGGCTAATAGTCATTCGGGGGAATTGCTCCTCACGCCGCTTTCACGATTGACCGATGACCATTTACCGCTCCACAACAACCGCTAATGCTTCTCCTCCTCCGATACAAAGACTGGCCAGCCCTCGCTTGGCGCCGCGGACCTCCATGGCATAGAGCAACGTCGTAAGAATCCGCGCGCCGGTGGCGCCGATCGGATGGCCCAGTGCGACCGCCCCACCGTTGACGTTGACTCTCTTTGGGTCAAGCTCCAATTCCAGATTGATCGCAAGGGAGACGGCGGAGAACGCTTCATTGATCTCAAACAAATCGATGTCGCCGAGCGAGAGGCCAGACTTCTTGAGCACCAGTTTGATCGCCTCGACCGGCGCCATCGTAAACCACTCCGGCGCCAGCGCCGCCCCTGCATAGCCGACGATGCGCGCCAGCGGCGCCAGCCCAAGATGCGCGGCTTCCTCTTCCGCCATAACAACCAATGCTGCTGCCCCATCGTTGCAGGAGGGAGAATTGCCCACGGTGAGAACGCCGTTTTCCTGAAACACTGGCTTGAGTTCACGCATCTTGCTCAGATTGACTCGATTCGGTTCCTCATCCTCTGTGACGGTCAAAGGCGCGCCTTTCCGTTGCGGCACATCGACGGGGACGATTTCTCGCTTGAAGGTCCCGGTTGCAATGGCTTCTTGAGCGCGTCGGTAGCTTTCCAAGGCGAAGTCGTCGAGCTCCCTTCTGGTGAGCCGGTACTTTGCTGCACAGAGTTCGCCGCCATGACCCATGTGGAAATTGTTATAGACATCCCACAGGCCGTCTTTGACTAGGCTATCTACCAGCTCCGCATGTCCTAGCCGATACCCCTGCCGCGCTTTCTCCAACAGATAGGGTGCGCGGGTCATGTTTTCCATGCCGCCTGCCACAACGATTCTGGCGTCTCCGAGGGCAATGGCTTGAGCGGCCATGATCAGGGTCTTGAGGCTGGACCCACAGACCTTGTTGACCGTCGTGGCGCCAACCGAGTTGGGGATTCCAGCTCCGATCGAAGCTTGCCTGGCCGGCGCCTGGCCGAGCCCAGCACTGAGGACACAACCCATGTAGACCTCATCAACATGATCTGGCCTCACATTGATTCGCCTCAAGGCCTCAGTCACGGCGATGCTGCCCAGTTTGGTGGTGGGCACGGAGCTGAACACCCCGCTGAAACTACCCATCGGAGTTCGCACGGCACTGACGATGACCGCGTGCTGTTTCTTATTCACGGGATGTGTCTCGGTGAATCCGTTCGAGATAATCTGTAGCCTTCACAGTTCGCCCTGTGTCGCGTTCGCGTCATTACTCCTGAGCGTATGTACTCAGTTGTTAACAGATGGTGTGAGGCATATGGAACCGCGCCCCGAGGACGTGCGGGGACTCATGCTACGCGCCAGTCCCTCATTTCTCAAGTAACGGCACAATCCCTTCCTCAAGCCAAGCATACTCGCCGCTCATGATTGCCTTCGACAGGCGGTAAACGGTGGAGTCTTTTTTATGTCCGCGGATCCTTTTCCCCGGAGAGGAGGGAGGGTGCAGACGATCCGCCATCTCCTGACAGAAATAGGTGGCAAGTTCACGGATACCGGGTTTGTTCCGTATTTCCGGTTGAGACGCATACCAGATGATCGCTGCCATCGGAAAGAGCGCGAGGCTGTCGTCGACTAAATCCCGGAGAAGAAGTTGCTTATTGTGCAGACCCTGTCTGTGGTGGAGCGTCGCGACGAGCGTCGATCGTGTCAGGCTTCGAGAGGACGATTCGATGAAGCGAACCCACCGGGCATAGTCCTCTCCGAACATCCCAGAACTGCTCAAAGGAGTCGAATAAGGGAGACGAGAGCGTAGCGCCATGCGTGCGTAGTACAGCGGCGCCGCGAACTTCTCTGAAGGTGATCCTTGGAGAAAGGCAAGGCCCTGTTCGATATAAGGAGCGAGGGCCTCGCGCGCCATCCAAATACGCAGAATCTCACTTGTTCCTTCCCACACCAGATTAATTCGGGCATCGCGAAGCATGCGCATAACCGGGATGCTGAATTCGCCGCTCTTACGCTGCGACTCATCAGTCATGAATCCCCTTCCCCCACGCACTTGGAACAGGTCATTGACCACTTCCCAGTACCACTCGCTTCCGATGATTTTGGCTGCGGCTGATTCCAGCCGGAGGTCGCCTTTCTTGTTGGCCCAGGATCCGCAGAAGGCCATCACGGCTTCGAGGGCCAGCGTATAGGCTGCAGCACGGCAGATTTTTTCGCCGACGAGGGTGTGTTCGCCGATCGGTTTATTCCACTGGACGCGGGTGCGCCCCCACCAGCGCATCACGGACAGGCACTGTTTGAGCCCCCCCGAACTGGCTGCGGGAAGTGTCAGGCGACCGACTGTGAGCGTGGCGAGTGCGATCCTCAGTCCATCATCTTCGCTGCCCAATCGGTTTTCGATCGGGACGCGGACGTCGTTGAACGTCGGTATGCCGTTGTATATCCCTCTCACACCTTCGAAACGCAAACGGGTGACGGAGCACCCTGGCCAGTGGGTTTCAACGATGAAGGCTCCATATCGCTTCTGTGCCTGGGGGTCTTGGAGTTCCTCTGGCCGATCAACGATTCGTGCAATGACGACCAGCATGGAACACAAAAACTCGCCGTTCTGTTTGGCAGAATTCGTAATGAAGAACTTTTCTCCTGTGATGCGGTATGCAACGGTCTTCTCGTTTTCGATGACGCGGATAGCATACGTTTCTACCTTTGAAATGTCGCAACCCACATTTCGTTCTGTGAGTGCAAACCCTGAAACTTCTCCCCGTGCAAGCCGAGGAAGATACTTGGCCTTCTGTTCTTCTGTTCCGAAAAGTCGCAACGGTTCAGGAACGCCGATCGATTGAGCGGCCGACAACAGCACGGTGAGCGAGGCATCAAAACTTGCGCAGAGGGTGGCGACTTGCTGATACTCAGATTGCGTCAATTCCAGCCCGCCGAAACGTTTAGGAATCTTGATGCCAAAGGCTCCGATCTCCGCCAGTGTTTTTAAGACCGGCTCAGGCAGCTCCCCCTCACAGTCAACTCGTTCAGGGTCCAGGGGAATAAGGGCGAGCTTAAATCGTTCTAGAAAGTCCAGGGCGGCCGCACTCGTCTGTGGAATGCCGATCGAGGTAAAGAGGTCCCATCGGACGTTGGTTTCAAACAGCCCCGCAAGAAAGCCGGAATAGGAGGCCTTATCACGAGCGGTCTCTGCCACCACCTCAGACCCTTTGAACACATCCTGGTTTTTCATGTGCGGCACTTCCATGACAGGCAAATTAGGATGCTGTCGCTCGTCTTATTATTTAACATTACCACTATTTACTCCCTGTTTGTCCCGGAATTGGCCCGGCCAGACCCCCTCTTATGTAGCGCCCATACCCCAGGACGAGGCGAACCGTTGATGCCGCGGCGTGGTAGGATGTGTTGTAGATCAGGCCCGTCTGTGCGCATCGGCGCGTGACGATTCTTCACTCCGGATTTCGGACAGAGAATGCACCATGCGTAAGATCGTCGTCGTTGACGGATTTCGTACCCCCCTGTGCAAGGAGGGAACAGACTTTCGCGAGACGGATGCGGATGTGCTTGGTGCCTGGGTCGTCCGCGAAATGATCACGCGGTGTCACCGCTGGAATCTCCCCCTGGAGACGATCGATTGCGTCCTAGGAAGCAATGTGGCAACGCCCACGCACGCGGTGAATCCGACTCGGGTTGCAGCCGTCACCGGTGGCCTCCCCGCGATGATCCCCGCCGATACGGTGGCGGGGAAAAATTGCGGATCGGGAGTGACGGCACTCTACTATGCGGGCTTGCGCATCAGGAGCGGTGACGCCGATACAGTGCTCGTCATCGGCATGGAGGCGATGAGCCGGATCCCAATCCTGTACCATCACAGGGTTGCTGACCTTATCCTGCAATACGGTAAAGCCAGAAGCTTTCGGGATCGTGCCGCCGCCGCTCTTACCCTCATTCCTACGCTCCTTAACCTCAAGAAATATCCACCGCGCGTCGGCTTGGTGCTGGGTCTCACGGATCCGATGTGTGACCTCATAATGGGGCTTACCGCAGAGAATATTGCGAAAGACCCGGCTCTTGGCATCACTCGCGCAGACCAGGACGCATTTTCCGTGCGGTCGCACAGGAACGCGGCGCAGGCGTGGAAGGATGGGATCTTCACGGATGAAGTCGTGCCCATGTACGTCCCAGAGAGAAGCGCCTATGTCATGCGAGACAATGGAATTCGTGAGGATGCCGGTCAGGAGACGTTTGGTGATGTGAAGCCCGTGTTCGACAGGCACCACGGTTCAGTGACCCCTGCCAACTCCTCGCAAATAACCGATGCAGCCGCAGCGGTGCTGCTCATGGAAGAAGACAAGGCCAAGTCCCTCGGCTTGCCGATCCTCGGGTACCTGAAAGACTACGCAGATTTTGGGTATGAACCCTCCTGCATGGGCCTGGCCCCCGTCGGAGCCATCGCCAAAGTGTTGACCAAGGCTCGCCTGACCCTCAAGGACTTCGCGGTATGGGAGATTAACGAGGCCTTTGCGTCCGTCGTGTTGGGGATCAGCCGCATTCTTAACTCGTCATCTCTCATGGAGCGCAAGTTCGGCCATTACGGATTGACTGAACGTCTCGGCGAAATCCCGCCCGACGATCTCAACCCGCACGGCGGGGCTATTGCACTCGGTCATCCAGTCGGCGTCTCCGGTCTGCGCCTGGCCATGACCTCCCTGTTCGAACTCAAACGACGGAATGCCGAGCGGGCGATGATTAGCGCCTGCGTCGGAGGTGGACAGGGCGTGGCCATGATCCTGGAGAGGAAATAGCCATGTCAAACGGCCATACCGACTCTCCAGGCGAGTTCAAACACTTTAAGACCGCCGTCCTCGACGAGGGAATCCTCCTGGCAGGTTTTGATTACTTCGGCAAACCGGTCAATGTGCTGAACGTGGAGAGCATGTCGGAATGGCAGGAGATCGTGCGGTATGCCGAGCAATCCCCCGTCATCAAAGGCGTAGTACTGGTGAGCGTGAAGGAAGGAAACTTCTGTGCAGGAGCCGATTTGGAGCAGATGCACGAGGCGCAACGGCAACGCTCATTTCAAGAGATGGAGCAACTCGTGATCACCGCTCACAGGCTCTTTGACGAGATGGAACGATCGCCGAAACCGTTTATCGCCGCAGTGGAAGGCGCCTGTTTGGGCGGTGGGCTCGAGCTAGCGCTGGCCTGCCACGTGCGCATGGCCAGCACCCATCCGAGGACCTGTTTCGCTCTACCAGAAGTGAAGCTGGGCATTCTTCCTGGGTTCGGCGGTACGCAACGTCTCCCGAGGCTGATCGGCTTACCGGCGGCATTGAACATGATCACGACGGGGAAGACCGTCTTTCCGAGGCAAGCTCTGCGGATGGGTCTTGTGGAAGGAATGGTGACCTCAATCCCTTCCACGGTCAGGACTCTGGAGAGAATTCAGAAAGAAACTCTCGTTCAGGCTGCCATTGCACAGGCCCGCAGGCTTTGTTCGGCTCCTATCCGACGGCCGCCCCTCCGAGCAAGCCTGAGATTCCTAAGCGGCCCAGGGATTCGTACGCTCGTGTGTCGCTATGCACGACATCAAGTCATCAAGCGCGTCCGACATTTCTACCCGGCTCCGCTCCGTGCCATCGATGCAGTGGGAAGAGGGATAGGTTTGAGTATTCTGGAGGGATCGCTCACGGTCGAAAAGCCGCTCCTTCTGGATCTCATGGCCGGCCCGATTTCCTCACACCTTGTTGGTTTGTTCCTGGCCGGCGAGAAGGTGAAACGAAACGTCGCCGCTGCTCCAGCGGCGGCTGCGCGCATCGGCGTGCTGGGGGCGGGATTGATGGGCTCACAGATCGCCGGGCAGCTTGCCGAAAAAGGGTATGAGGTGGTCTTGCGAGACGTGTCTTTGGACATTCTCGCGAAAGCGATCGGACGCATCCACAAAGTCCAAACTGCCCAGGTGCGTAAGCGGATCATCCTTCCTTCCGACCTGCGCTATCGCATGATGCGGGTTGCTCCAACTATCCATATCAAGGATGTGAGCCCCGCTTCTCTTGTCATCGAGGCTGTGTCGGAGAAACTTGATGTGAAACGAGCGGTATTGGCGGAGTTTGAGTCAGAGGCTCGTCCCGATGCGATTTTTGCCACAAATACGTCGTCGTACACCCTGGCCGACATTGCCGCGAGGGCCGTCCATCCCGAACGGTGCGTGGGACTCCATTTCTTCAATCCTGTGGCCAAAATGCAGTTGGTCGAAGTGGTGCGCGCACCCTTCACATCCGATAGGGCCCTCGCTCAGGCCTGTAGCCTTGCCAAGCGGTTGGGCAAGTTTCCCCTCGTGGTGAACGACGGACCGGGATTCCTCGTGAACAGGATTCTCTCGCGCTATCTGGTAGAGGCCGTGATCATGGTGGGCGAGGGCATCTCCTTTCGGCGCATTGACACTGTCGCCAAAAACTTTGGGATGGCAGTGGATAGCGGGCATCCTATGGGTCCGCTGGAGCTCCTCGATCTGATCGGACTTCCCGTCGCCGTGCACGTGCTGACCTCGCTTGCCGTGCTGGGATCTCGAATCGAGTCGCGTGATGCGCTGCTGCGTAACTTTCTTCCCGAGAAGAGGCCGCCGGTGACATTTTGGAAGTCGGAAAAAGAGAATCCGCAGGCTCTCGACGCGGTCGCGGACTATCGTCGTGCTAATCCCTCAGAAGCCGGCCCCATCTCCGACGACATTCTTCACCAACGACTGTTTTTTCCCATGGTCGACGAAGCGGTGCGCTGTCTGCAAGACAAGATCGTGGAGCATCCCTGGCAGATCGATTTTGCGCTGACGTATGGGATCGGATTCCCCGCATTCCGTGGTGGCCTTCTCACCTGGGCTCGGCAAACACTGACGAAAGTACACGTCGCCAAGGAACTGGAATCGCTGGCAAGCAAGTATGGCAAACGCTTCGAACCCTGTCCGGGCCTCTCGCACGGAGAGTGGTAATGCCGGGAATTTTTCGAGCCAACCTACATGGAGCGCCTCATGCCTGAACAGCCGTGGTTCGTACATTATCCCGAGGGAGTTCCCCACAAGCTCTCTCTTCCTCCTGAGACGCTCGTGGCGATGTTTTCCCGGAGCGCACAGCGGTTTTCACGACGTCCGGCCCTCTATTTCTTCGGCAAGACTATTTCTTACCGGGAATGCCACTCCCTCGTTGAACGATTCGCCTGTGGCCTTGCGGCGTCGGGAATACGCAAAGGCGATCGCGTGGCCCTCTGTCTCCCGAATTCCCCGCAGGCTGTTATTGCATACTTCGGCATTTTGAGGGCCGGGGGTATCGTCGTGTCCTGTAACCCCACCTATACAGAATACGAGTTGTCCCACCAGCTTCGAGACGCGGGGGTTCGATCGATCGTGGTGCTCGACATGATGCATCAGAAGATCCGGCATCTCGATCTGGAGCTGGTCATCGTTACGCGGATCACCGATTTCATGACGACGATCGTGAAGTATATCTATCAACGCCGAAACGGTCGACCGCCGATCGAGATTCCGTGCAGCGATACCACGATGTTTTTCCACGATTTCATGAACGGTGCGACCCCTGTTGCTCCGGAACAGCTTCCGACCGTGACCCCTGACGATATCGCGGTCCTCCAGTACACAGGAGGCACCACCGGGGTGTCGAAAGGCGCAGAGCTGCGTCATCGCAATCTGATGGCCAACATTCGGCAACTCGTCAGCTGGTTTTCTCCTACCGAACGGACAGAGAGCTTTCTAGCCGCGCTTCCGCTGTTTCATGTGTTCGGGATGACGGTCACACAGAATATCTGCCTGGCTGTCGGTGGATGTATGGTTCTCGTGCCCGATCCCCGCAATATTCAGTTGCTTCTCTCGGTCATTCGCAAGAAACAGCCGACCGTGGTCTCATTGGTCCCTGTGCTCGTGCAGAAACTCTTGGAACATTGTAAGGAGAAGGACCTCGAGGCTGCGAGGTTTTGCCTTTGCGGTGGGGCCGCGCTCTCCTACGAACTCCTCAAAAAATTCAAAGAACGGACTGGCCAGCTTATCATAGAGGGATACGGACTTTCCGAGTGTTCTCCGGTGACACACTGCAACATTGCCCGTGGTCTTTCGGTGAAGCATTCCATTGGATTACCGATTGCGAACACCGAGGCGAAAATCGTCGATGAGGCGGGCCAGGAGGTCCCGCTTGGAGGAGTCGGCGAACTTTGGGTGCGAGGTCCGCAAGTGATGCAGGGGTATTGGAACAATCCTGAGGAAACGGCGAAAGTGATGAAGCCAGAGGGGTGGCTCGCAACCGGCGATATGGCACGTATGGACGAAGACGGCTTCTTCTACATCGTAGATCGGAAGAAGGACATGATCCTTTCCACTTCAGGCTTCAATGTCTATCCCTCCGAAATCGAAAAAGTGTTACTGCTCCACCCGGAGGTACGAGGAGCTGCGGTCATTGGCGTATTGTCGGAGGACGGGTGTGAGTCAGTAAAGGCGGTTGTCGTTTCATCCGTGAACGAAATTTCTGAGCACGACCTCGTAAAGCACTGCCGGCAATACTTGGCTCCATATAAAGTTCCAAGGCACATTGAATTTCGCAGCGAGCTGCCACGAACGCTTCTTGGCAAGACACTCTATCGGGTCTTGCGCAAGGAAGAAGCGGAGCGGCTGCTCCGCTCAACACCTTCAGGCGTCGCGAGATGAGGGAGATCGACCCTCGGACATGGTGAACCGCTCCTGAATGCAGCGCAGCTCGGCAACGTGTCTGGCGAGCGCCAAGGCCGCGGATAACCCCGGCGACTCAATTCCTACAAGATTGATGAGTGGTGGGCTCTCGCTGTCCACGGCGACAATGAAATCGCTCTTGCGCCCGTTGCCGGGCATAACACAGGGACGGATTCCGGAGTAGGCCCACTCCAGATCGCCTTCTTCGAGGGTCGGGATGAATTTCTGCAAGGCCTTGACGAACACACTGGGGGGGGTCTTGTGCGACGAGTAGTCCTTCTTGTCTTGGATTGCCACCTCATTCGGTCCCACGAACAACCGTCCGTTCGGACGGGGGCTGAAATGAATCCCCTTGCCGGTCGCTTGAGGAGGTAAGGCAGGATACACCAGGCGTCCGATGAGACTTTTCTTTTCCGGGGTGACCAGTTCGTAGTACTCACCTCGCACCGGGCAGATGCTATACTTTTTATAGCGTAAGGCGAGGGTAGCGATATCATCGGCGTAGAGCCCCGCGGCATTGATCAGGCACGCGGCGCGGATTCTATGACGATCAGTGGTGATGATGTATTCAGCGGCATCTTCATCGATGCCAATCACCCGGTTGTTGAATGCAAATTCGGCACCGGTCGCTTCCGAGTCGGTCCTGAGAGATTGCACAAAGGCCAGAGAGTCAATGACTGAGACGCTTGGGATGATGATCCCGCAGCAGGCGTGGAGATTCGGCTCCCACGCACGCAACCCCGACGGCGTGACGAACGAGACCCGTGTATTCGTCTTCCAGGCGTTGACCAACAGCCGCCGCAGCATGGATATCTCACGCCAAAGGCCTCGACGGATATCCTCCCACGATATGGCGATGACCATTCCCGTTCTGAGCAACGGGATGCCATGCTCTAATGCGTACGCGACCGCCAGCGCACTCCCCTCTCGAGCGAACTGTCCCTTCAGCGAACTGGGATGTTCGTGGATTCCGCTATGGAGCACTCCGCTGTTGCGCCCGCTGGTCTCCTCTGCCACGCGATCGTGTTGCTCGAGAACAACGACGCGGAGGGGCCTGTCCCAGCGGCGATGCATCAACTCTCTGGCGATGGAGCACCCTACGACCCCTGCTCCCACGATGCAGACATCATACCTGTTCATCGGGCCTGGTCCCTCGCATTCTGGCGCAGGTCAAGCACGCAGTGCTCCGGCTGGCATAGCACATCCACGGCTTTGGCAACCCAGCAGAGCAGGGTCCGCACCACACAGGTGTTCTGGGTACTCAAGGCTGGAGAATTCGCATGTCTGATCATCAATCGAATAAGTACGGGAACATCATGTTTGTCTTTTGCGGGGGTGGCTGTAAGGCCCTCATCCAGGCGGTTGCGGCCGCAGAATTGGTGAATGCCGGCTTGATTCCGACCCACATCATCAGTTCCTCCGCTGGAACCTGCAATGCTCTCGGGTTTGTCGAGAACCCCGGTGTAGTCGGGGCCGAGAAAACTATCCGCATCTGGGAAGACTATATCACCTCCCCTGAAGCAGTCTATGAGGTCCACCCGTTCCTTCGAGAGAAATTGGCACGTCTCTTAGGGGTTGTTCCGCAGGCAACTCAAGGCTGGGGGCCGAGCGGGTCGATTCTCCATGATTTCAGAAGGGCCATCAAGTTCCTGCCTCTAGTCACATCCCGTGGTCTGCACATGCCGTTTCGCGTAGCAGGCCGCACCGTGAGCTTCGTCTTTCGCCTCATGGATACCTTTGCATCCCAACACAAGTCATTTCGGCGGCTCATGCAGGCGCCTGAAATCCAGGAAGCGTTCGACGAGATGGATAAGTATTTTGAATTCAGGAGGATGAAAGCCTTCCTTGATCCGTTCCCGCTCTTGACCAGACTGGGCGAGCAGATTGATCTGCGGAAGGTGCTGGCGAGCTCCATCGTCTGGCACATCCTCGCTGAACGGTACGAAGACGGAGCCACCGTGGTCTTTTCCAATAAAGATTCAGATCTTGCGATGGACGGGAGCGATGACGCACGAAGTCGGAAGGCCAAACACGACCTCTTCTTTTCACGCATCCGCGCATCCATGGCCCTGTACCCTTTGTTTGAGATGGTTGAACTGGACGGCTATCGATACCTTGATGCCGATCTCGCAAACCCCCTTCCGGTCGAGGAAGCCTTCAGCTTTGGATGCGATACGGTGTTCATGTTCCTCAATGTTCCGAGAAAGAGCGTTTGTGTCGAGCCGCATCCCCTGCGAGATCTTGTGGAGTTAAACTTCCGCTTACGGTTGAACGAGCGGTACCTCCACCATCGCATCAAGGAAGCACAGGCAAAAGCCAAGGAGCGGGGCGTGAACCTATTTGTCATCCGCCCAGACGAGACCCCCCCCGGACTCGGGTTGCTGGAGATTGACAGCAAAGTGATCGAATTTGTGAAGTACCATGAGCGAAAACGTATGCAGGAATATCTCGAAAATCTGGATGCCCACAATCTTCGATTTGCGCCGCCGATCAATTAGCCAAATATTCGTATACCTCTTCTGTTTTTGTTCAAGGAGACTTCATGCGGCAGACGTTGAGAATCGGCCATCGTGGGGCTGCGGGCCATGCCCCGGAAAATACATTGGCCGCGATTCAGAAAGGGATCGCCCTCGGAGTCGATTTCGTGGAGATTGACGTGCGTCGCACGGCGGACGGCGTGCTCGTGGTCCTCCATGATGCGACAGTGAATCGAACGACCGATGGGAAGGGACGGGTCGATCGCTTGTTCCTACGGGACATAGCGAAACTCAACGCAGGGAACGGCGAACACATTCCAACGCTTGAGGAAGTGCTCAAGATAGCCGCAGGAAAAGCAGGGCTGTTGTTGGAACTAAAGGCCGAAGGGGTGGCACAGCAGACGGTCGAATCGGTGCGCGAGGCTGGGTTCAAAGGCCCTGTTATCTACGCTTCTTTCTTTCACAAAGAACTGACACATGTTCGGGCAGCCGATCCAGAGGCCTCTCTCATGGTGCTCTTCGGCGGCCTATCCCGTGCCTCCGTCGCCCGAGCGATTCAGTACGGATCTTCCTACGTAGGTCTTCGCCACGACAAGGCCACGCGCGCGCTCGTGGATTCATTCCACCGTGCGGACTTGCTCGTATTCGTCTACACGGCAAACACTCCCCGCGATATCCAGCACGTACTCTCCCTTGACGTCGATGGGGTGATATCGAACTTTCCTGACCGCATCGCTGGTCAGTAGTTCCTATCCTTATTACCTATGTCGAGGTTCTCTTTGTTGTGCTCGTCAGGCACAATCTTGGCGAATATATTGCAGGTCTGCTCACAGGTTATTCCCCGTGATCCAGTCTATCCACTGAAGAAGCCGCTACAACAAAACTGGTCGGAAGGGACTACGCGTGGCGTTCTCATGTGATCGAAAATTATTTGAACGGCGCGCAGCCGGCGACATGGATACCGGATAGCCCGTTTCCCCTGCCACGTCCTGCCGCCTTCACTGGGCTACGGCACGATAAGTGGGGAATTGGAGGGGCTTGCTTCCGGAATGACAGCACGGGGGATTCTTTCCCCTATTATCCAGGATAACGCTACAATCTCTCGGAAATGCCGGATTGTTCGTGATGATGTAGTATCGCGGCGCACAACAGATAGCGATTGATTTAAGAGTCAGACTCTCGATAAAACATAAGCCATGAGCGAAAGCGGCAGTACACAACAGGAACCTACTTTCCCCCAAAGTGTGCGGGGCCTTAATTTTTTCGATACAGACACCAACCTGCACCTGTTCCTTGAGCGGGCGGCACCGGGGCTTTTGCAACGCCAGGGCGCAGTTCTGGGCCGGATCGGGGCCTTCGCCGGGGACAGGTTGGACCGCCAGGCCGAACAGAGTGACCAGGATTTCCCGCCTGCGCTAAAAGATTTGCCCGATGATAGGACCGCCCCCACCGGGCGGCGTAATGAAATCCGCCTGAACCCGGAATATGAGGAATGCCAGCAAGAACTATACAAAAGTGGCATCGTGGCTGCGTGTTTTGACAAGTCTGCTCCCGAGTCGCATATCCTGCCTTTCGTCGCAATGTATATGGTTGCGCAATCCGACATCGCCACCGGCTGTCCCTTTGCCATGACGCATCCAACCGCCTATGTTCTTGACCGGCTAGCGCCGCAGGGCTTGAAAGACAAATTCCTGCCGGAAATCCTGCGCACGGACGGCAAGACTGCCATTTGCGGCACATGGGCCACGGAACGCCACAGCGGCAGCGATATCGGCGGCACGGTGACAACAGCCTTGAGGCAGGACGACGGAAGCTATCGCCTGCAGGGTCACAACTGGTTCACCAGCGCGTTCGGCTTTAAAAAATTCATGGGCATCAAGACGGCGCGTGCTGTCGGAGCGCCGGAGGGCGGCAAAGGGCTGGGGCTGTACCTTGTACCCAGCCATATCGACGGCGACTGGGCTGTCGGCAATAACCTCAATATCACACACCTGAAGCGCAAGCTGGGAACCCGTGGCCTGCCTACCGTTGAAGTCGACCTGCAGGGTGCACTGGCTTATGAAATCGTTCCTGCTGGGCAGGGTCTGAAGGCGATGATGACGGCGCTGGGTTGCTCACGGGCTCATAACGCCATGGGAGCTGTAGGCGTGATGCGCCGTGCTTATATGGAGTCCCTGTGCTGGGCAGGCAACCGCGAAACGTTTGGCAAAAATCTGATCGAGCGCCCGATGGTGCAAAAACGCATACTGGATATCGCCGTGCAGTGGATGGCGGGATCGGCGCTGGCGTTCGAAGCGGCGTACAGCTTTGACGAGGCCGCAAAGGATTCCGGGAAAGAACCGTGGACGCGGATCGTTACTGCGCTGGCCAAATTCCGCACGGCGGAACAGGCCGTGTGGTGCGCGCAGAAGGCGCTGGAACTTGTCGGCGGCAATGGCTATACCGAAGATTACGCCACCGCCCGCCAGTTTCGCGACGCCATGGTTCTGCCGGTCTGGGAAGGGCCGGAACAGATCCAGGCGCTTGAGCTGATGCGCATGATCGCCGGCGCCGAACCAGGCGACAGGCTGTTCCTTGAAAAAATTGCATCGGTCCGCGATGCATTACCCGCCGCGATGAATGGCGAAACAATCAATTTGTCGGCCCTGGCCGGCACGATGGAGGATTCATTTAAGAAACTGCGGGCAGAACCGCAAAAGGCCGAGCTTGTCGCGGACGAATTCCTGCGCATCATGTCGGATGTCCTCACCTATGCTCTGCTGTGCGAAGAAGCGGCGTGGACATATGCACACAAACACGATGGCACGAAACTGCTGGTCTGTCGTGCCTACCACGCCCGGGTCTGGCCAGGCGAATTTGCCGCGCCGTCTTTTTCTCCCGGCATCTTGCTACGTCATTTCAATCATATTGTGCAGGCAGAGTCCATTCCCCCAGCAGCCGTCAGCAATCGAGAGTCAGACCAGTAAAAGCATCTCGGTGGCAGAGAATCGGCTGCCGTTGCTCTTGATCGTGCATAAAAAATCTTTGGACTGTCCTAAATAATAATCAACGGGCCGTAGGTTCGTTGCATGCCTAACTAGGCGTTGAGTTTCCTGAACAGGCCCACCACTTTGTCCCCAGCGATGTTTCAGGTGTTAGGGAGGCCAGCAAAGCCGTAGGGAATCCGACAAAGAGAGACAAAGGGCGTCGAAGAGTCTTGAAACGAATCTCCAGAATGAGAAAGGGGATTGCCCCGTCCATCAAAGACTTGAGCAACCCCCTCTGATACAATCCCGCCTTCGGCACCACTCAAACCTGTTCTGCTAATCGCCATCTTACC
>CAZPWD010000026.1:0-18719 GCA_964590025.1 uncultured Nitrospira sp. | reverse complement strand
TATGCGAGGGCCGCGATCAGCCGGTATGGGGTGCTGCGTGGACGCAAGCTTGTGATCTGCCGTCTGATGAAATGTTACCCATGTCATCCTGAAGGAATGGAGCTTGTGAAGTAGTAGGGGCACAATTGTTCACATCGGGGTAGCGGTTTATTTATGGACAAACGCGTTGTCATCTTTCTCGTTCTGTCGTTAGCGATCATCCTGGGATTTGACGTGCTCATCAAGCAAATGGGGTGGCTTCCTGAGCCACCTCCTGCTCAGGACGGCGCTGTCCCGGGCTCCTCCCCCGCGGAGCGAGAGCCGACTCCCGCCCCCGTGACAGGCAAGGACATTGGTTCGACCGGTCTGAGCGTCCCAGCCAAATCGGGTCAAAAGTCTGGCCCCCCCTCGTCGGATATTTCGCCGGCAACATCGGAACAGACGGTGACGGTTGAAACGGATCTGGTTCGGGTCGAACTGTCGAATCGTGGTGGAGTGATTCGAAGTTGGGAGCTGAAGCGATACCATACGGCGGGCCCAGAAAAGAAGCCGGTGCAACTCGTTTATCAAGAAGGGAAGTTCAGAGGCCCACTCTCAATTACGGTGGCGAATGCCGACATCGACAAGGCGATTCGAGAAGGCCTCTATAATATTGAAAAAGATTTCACGAGTCTCGATGCCGCTCATCCTGTCGGGCATGTCACAATGCAGTTCCACGATTCGGTCACCCATCTCGGCGTAGAGAAACGGCTGACCTTTCATCACGATAGTTATGTGGTGGATGTATCGGTCGACTTGGAGGGGGTGACCGAACCCTATGATGTCGGGTTGGGGACTAACTTCGGTATCGTGGAATGGGGTAGTGGGTTCATCGGTGTGATCGGTTCTGCCTCGCGGGTTGACGACAAAATAGAAAAAGAGACGCCGGAAAAGGAACTGGAGCGGAAGGGGGCGGTTCAGTGGGTCGCATTGCACGATAAGTACTTTCTATCGGTATTGATGCCGAAGCTTGGTACGGCCGCGCTGGCCAAGAACGAAGGCGAGAAGATCGTGTCGGCTGGGGTGCGGATGGCCGCGTCCGGAGTCGCGTCCTCGGTTGCTCTTCAGCTGTATGCAGGCCCGAAGGAACACGACACGCTCCGCTCATTGAACGTGGGCCTGGAAGAAATGATTGATTTTGGATTCTTCATCTTCGGCAGTTGGACTGTGGTGAAGTCGGTCGCGAAGCCGATCTTTTATGTGCTGCGATTCATTCATGACTATGCCTACAACTATGGAGTCACCATCATCCTGTTGACGGTGGGGATCAAGCTGTTATTTGCGCCGTTGCAATACAAGAGCTACAAGTCGATGAAAATGATGCGGGTGATCCAACCCAAGATCAAAGCAGTCCAGGAGAAATACAAGGGTGACCGCGACCGTCTGAACAAGGAGTTAATGAAGCTGTATAAGGATCAGAAAGTGAATCCGCTGGGCGGCTTTCTCCCAATGATCCTGCAGATGCCGGTCTTCGTAGCCCTGTTCAATATCCTCTACACGACGATTGATTTGCGCCAAGCCCCTTTCATGCTTTGGATTACCGATTTGTCGGTGCAGGATCCCTACTATGTGTTGCCGGTTATCATGGGGGCGACGATGTTTATTCAACAGAAGATCACGCCCACCACGATGGATCCGACACAGGCGAAGATCATGTTGGTGCTCCCGGTGGGCATGACATTCCTGTTCGTAAATTTTCCTGCGGGCCTTGTGTTGTATTGGGTGACGAACAATACCCTGACCATCTCCCAACAATTGATCACGGATCGTTTTGTGTTTCGCAACAAAGCACTCGTCTCGGCAGGGGCCGAGCAGAGCGGCGGCACGAACGCATAGGCGCCTCCCGGCTGGTCTATCTTGTTTATCTGGTCTGTCTCGTTTGTTTGGTTGAACCGGACAGACCAGATGAACCAGATCAACCTTCGCGTCTCGCGCGTCACGCGCCACGGTGCATGGCGCTGGCGGACTTTTTCAGCATCCTGCCAGTGAAAGAGGCGTCATGCATGGCGGACTCGAAGACACAATCTGTGCCATTGCCACCCCCGCAGGCGAGGGCGGCATTGGAATCGTTCGTCTGAGTGGCCCTCAGGCGCTTGTCGTCGCTTCCCAAGTTGTTCGGCTGCGGTCTGGTGCTCCCCTCTCATCGGTTCCCTCTCATACGCTGCATCTTGCCGATCTTGTGATTCCCACATCGGACAAGCGGGAAGAGGCGAGGGTCGTGCATAAACGCCCGCCTGTATCGGGCCTGCTCGATGAGGCGCTCGTGGTCTATATGAAGGCTCCGCGGTCATTTACGGCAGAGGATGTGGTCGAAATTCAGTCTCATGGCGGGGCGTTGGTACTCGAAATGGTCTGCAAGGTATGTATTGAGTCCGGTGCGCGGATGGCAGAGCCGGGAGAGTTTACGAAGCGGGCCTTTCTCAACGGACGGTTAGATCTCTCCCAGGCGGAAGCGGTACTTGATACAATCAGGGCCACATCATCCGCAGGATTGAACATCGCGCAACGCCAGCTACGGGGTGATCTCGCTCGTGAGGTGGAACAGGCTCGGACATCTCTCCTGACGGTGTTGACCCATGTGGAGGCGGGGATCGACTTTGTGGACGAAGATATTTCCTTTCTTCAACGCGATGAACTGGTGCGTATCGTGAGGGAGGCGTGCGCGGTGGTTCAGAAACTGGAAGCAACTGCACAGGATGGGCGGATCTTGCGCGAAGGGGCGCGTGTCGTCATCCTTGGCCGCGCAAATGTCGGCAAGTCCAGCCTGTTGAATCGTTTCCTGAGGGAAGAGCGGGCCATTGTGACGGCCATTCCTGGGACGACGAGGGATGTGATTGAGGAATCCATCGATCTTGACGGGGTGAGAATTCGTTTGGTTGATACGGCAGGAGTGCGGGAAACGGAAGATATCGTCGAGCAGGAAGGGATCAAACGGACGCGTGCCGCACAGGACGAGGCGGACCTCTTGTTAGTGGTGGTGGATGGGAGTGTGCCCCTTACGAGCGATGATCGGGAACTCTTGAGTGCGGTCAGAGATCGCAAGCACGTGGTGCTGTTGAATAAGGCGGATCTTGCCGATATTGTGGAGACGGACGCCGCGCTTGCGGGGCATTCTTCTTACCGTATTTCTGCAAAAACTGGTTTGGGCGTTGAGATGGTGAAGGCGGCTCTTCGTGCTCAGCTGGTGTCCGGGGGCTTTGAGGCAACTGAGGGCGTCATGGTAACGAACGTGCGACATCGGGACGCATTGCGCCGGGCTGGTGAATCCTTGGGCCAGGCCCTTGAGTCCGTGCAGCGTGGGATGGCTGGGGAGCTTGTCTCAATCGATGTGCGCGCCGCAGCCGACGCGCTCGGTGAAATTACGGGCGCCATTACGACGGACGAGATCCTTGGTCGGATCTTTTCAGAATTCTGTATCGGCAAATAGGAACAGGTTGAACGTGGGACAGGCGGTTGACGTCATTGTAGTGGGTGGAGGCCATGCCGGCTGTGAGGCCGCCTTGGCCGCAGCGCGCATGGGTGCGCGAACCTTGCTGCTCACCATGGATCGCGACCGCATCGCGCAGATGTCGTGCAACCCGGCGATCGGGGGGATCGCCAAAGGACATCTGGTAAAGGAAATCGATGCGCTGGGCGGGGAGATGGCGCGGAACACCGATCAGGCCGGCATCCAGTTCCGCTTCATCAATACGAGTAAAGGCCCGGCGGTGCGAGCCCTCCGCGTCCAATGCGACAAGAAGCTGTATCGAGACGCCATGAAACGAACGTTGAGCCGGCAGGCAGGGCTGACGATCGGCGAGGGAACGGTCGATCGCTTGCTGATGCATGCCGGTGCGGTGACGGGCGTGGTGACGGATGGCGGCGATCACGTACAGGCGAAGGCCGTTATTCTGACATCAGGTACATTTCTTAAGGGACTTATCCACATCGGCTTGAATCATTTTCCTGCGGGACGAGCCGGAGAGGCGTCCGCCGAGTACCTATCTGATTGTATGCGCGACCTGGGGTTCGAAGTGGGCCGGCTCAAAACCGGCACGCCTCCTCGCTTGGATGGGGCGACCATCGATTTTTCCGTGATGGCGCCGCAGCCGGGCGATGATCCGCCGCCACCGTTTTCGTATCGGACCGACCGGATTGAGAACCGTCAGCTCCCTTGTCACTTGACCCACACCAATCGTGCGACGCACGAATTGATCCAGCGCAATCTGGACCGGTCGCCGCTCTACAGCGGCATCATTGAGTCGGTGGGGCCGCGGTATTGTCCGTCGATTGAAGATAAAGTCGTACGCTTCGCCGATAAAGAACGTCACCAGATCTTTATCGAGCCGGAAGGGTTGGATAGCCGTGAATTTTATCCCAACGGGATCTCCACCAGCCTTCCGGTTGATGTGCAGGCCGCGATTCTGAAGACGATTCCAGGGTTAGAGCAAGCCACCATGCTCAAACCTGGGTATGCGATCGAGTACGACTACTTTCCTCCACGACAATTGCACCCTACTCTGGAGACCAAGCTTCTGGCCGGTCTATACCACGCGGGACAGATCAATGGGACATCCGGATATGAGGAAGCAGCGGCTCAGGGTCTGATGGCTGGAATCAACGCAGTCCTTAAATTTCGAGGCGAGTTGCCATTAGTGCTCGACCGGTCGCAGGCCTATATTGGCGTGTTAATTGACGATCTCATAACAAAAGACGCACGCGAACCCTATCGCATGTTTACTTCACGGGCAGAATATCGCCTATTGCTGCGCCATGGGAATGCTGATCTTCGATTAACTGATACTGGACGGCAAGTTGGATTGATTTGCGACGAAGTCTATGCAAGGTTCAAGTCAAAACAGCAAGCAATTGAATCTGAGCTCGTGCGCCTCGAAGAGCTTCGACCAAGACTCACGGAAGCTGTTCGTGAACGCCTAGCTAAGGTTCAGATTGAGGAGATCTCCGGGCCCTGCACCGCGGCTCAATTGTTACGGCGCCAGGGGGCGAGCTATAAGCTTCTGTTAGAGGCACTTGAGATGAATGCAGTACAAGATATTGAAATTGCTAATGAAATAGAGTTACAAGTCAAGTATTCAGGTTACATCAAGCGCCAACTTCAACAGATAGGTCGATTCAAAAATCTCGAAACGAAGCCTATTCCGCTGGCCTTCAATTACGATGGGACTCCTGGTTTTTCGCGAGAGGTCCGTGAAAAGCTAAAAAAAGTTCGCCCTGCATCTATTGGCCAGGCATCGAGAATTTCAGGAGTCACCCCAGCGGCAATTTCTCTTCTCCTTGTGGCGCTCGAAAAATACAAGGGCGAATCCAGTCGCAATAGTCTTCAGCATGTCTCAAACTAGGCGAGCAAACGCAGGGATTTTCACTATCCATTCCGGAATGTCTTGACCTCATCTGCTGATTCACGTAATTGTTCCACGTGGAACATGAACCAGAATTGCGCGAATTCACGATTAGTTCCGTGAGGGAACTAGGGCTGACTATAGGAGATCACCAGGCCGAGCAGTTCATGCGCTATCTCGCTCACTTAATTGAGTGGAATAAGACGATCAATCTCACCTCAATCATCGACCCCAAGGAAATCATCATCAAGCACTTCGTTGACTCACTCGCCGCGCTTGTCGCGACAAGTTTTCCACAAAATGGCGTGGTGCTCGATGTCGGGTCCGGGGGAGGTTTTCCTGGCATCCCACTTAAAATCATGAGATCTGACATGCGGCTGGTCCTAATAGAGCCAGTTCGGAAAAAGTGTTCATTTCTCAACTCGGTGATCGGCCTGTTAAAGCTTCAGGATGTGTCTACGTTTGATGGCACTATTGAACAATATGCCAAGCGGCCGATCCGCCATGCTATTGATATGGTTGTGGTAAGGGCGTTGAAGTATGAAGAAATAAGGAAACACATTCCTGCGTTGCTGACATCAAAAGGGAAAGTCGTCTTGTATCGAACAGAGGCCATCAAGAAACAGGAAATCGGAGAAGAGTTTCATCTAGTGAGCGAAACGGCCTTTATTCTCCCGCAAAGATCTGGCAATAGAGTTGTTACAGTGATGGAGAGGAAAAATTTATAATATAAACAATTACATATGTGAAAGTTCCACGTGGAACATTATTGATGAATACGTGAAGGAGTGATTGGTTCAACCGTAAATATGGCAAGGATTGTAGCGATCGCAAATCAGAAAGGTGGCGTAGGAAAGACCACAACGGCCGTGAATCTTGCCGCTGGTGTCGCGCTCCTGGGCAAGCGTGTTTTGCTTGTGGATATGGATCCGCAAGCAAACGCCACAAGCGGACTGGGGGTTGACCCCCGTTCCTTACAGACTACTGTGTACAACTGCCTGATTAATTATGTGAAATTTCATGATGCTGTGCAAGTCACAGAAGTGAACGGTTTGTCACTTTTGCCGGCAAATGCTGACTTGTCTGGGGCCGAAATAGAGCTGGTGAATATTGAAGAGCGGGAGAAACTGCTTCGACATTTCTTGCGAGATGTTGATCAGTTATTCGATGTTATCTTTGTCGATTGTCCTCCTACATTGGGGATTCTGACGGTGAACGCACTCGTCGCAGCTCGCAGCATTTTAGTCCCGGTTCAATGTGAATACTATGCCATGGAAGGGTTAAGCCGCTTGGTTGGAAACATCGATCGAGTTCGTCAGTCCTTTAACCCGGAGCTCCAATTGGAAGGGATCGTCTTGACAATGTTTGATGCAAGGAATACGTTGGCGCGTCAGGTCGTTGGGCAAGTTCGCGAGTATTTCAAAGAGATCGTCTACAGCACGATGATCCCCCGCAATGTGACGCTTGCCGAGGCTCCAAGTTATGGACGTCCGGCCATGTTATATAACGTCGCATCGGCAGGATCTCAAGCCTATTTGTCCTTAGCCAAGGAGTTTGTGAGTCATGGAGAAAAAAGCGCTCGGTAGAGGACTCGACGCACTGCTGCCTGCCACCAAGCCAGCATCGATGTCGGAATTGCCGGAGGTTCAACATCTGCGGGTCGATGCGATCGTGCCGAATCGGTATCAGCCGAGACAAACGTTTTCTCCTCAGGAGCTGGCAGAACTCACGGCTTCATTGAAGCAAAGTGGATTGCTGCAACCAATTTTAGTGCGCCGCAAGGGTGACGGAATGTACGAACTCATTTCCGGTGAACGGCGTTGGCGCGCGGCGAAAGAAGCAGGGCTTGACACGATTCAAGCCGTCATTCGCAATTGTGGAGATGAAGAATCTGTCGTCCTGGCGCTGGTAGAGAATCTTCAGCGAACAGATCTCAATCCCATGGAAATGGCCAGAGCCTACCATCGGATGATGAACGAATTTGGACTAACTCAGGACATAATTGCGCAACGAGTCAGTTGTGAGCGATCATCGATCGCCAATGTCGTGCGTCTTATGAATCTTCCTTCAGAGATCCAGCAGCTGATTGAAACGAATCAGCTCTCCATGGGGCATGCCAAAGTGATTCTCGGTCTTCCCGGCCAGAATGAACAGCTTAGAGTCGCCCAGCGTGTGGTCTCAAAGGCTTTATCGGTGAGAGAGACGGAAAAACTCGTAGAATCCTCACCAGTTGCAAAGAAGCGAGGGACAAAGGAATTACAGCGAACACCCTGGTCTGATGTTGAAGAGCGATTGCAAAAACGATTAGGCACCAAGGTCATAATCCAAAAAGGAAGACGTGGCGGGAAAATCGTTATTCACTACTTCTCTCCTCCTGAACTCGACGGGATTCTTGAAACGCTCCTGACTTAGTCTGCACCGCATTCCTGCCTCGACGAAGTCGGGAGAGGTAAAGGCATACTTGTTGCTTCTACGTATTCGTGACCATATCTATTCCTATCGACTATTTCCCATAACAGCATCACAACTGCGCTGGAATAGTAGAGTCACCAGTTCGAGGAGGCGCGTTCATGTGGGGGCAAGAAAAAAAAGAAGAGACAAGCTCTAGCGAGCAGGAAGGCAAAGAGGTTATTATGGTTGCTGCCAACTCAACAATGGCCGAGGGGACCGGGGACATTAATGCCTTTGTGGGAAAGGGTGTTGAGTTCAAGGGCACTATCACTTATAGCGGGACGGTTAGAATTGACGGATATCTCGACGGAGAAATTCATACTGATGGCGTGGTGCTGATTGGTGAAGAGGCCGTCATCCAGGCAAAAATCACCGCCGGAACGGTTGTGTGTAAAGGAAAGGTCACCGGGGATGTCGTTGCGAAGGAGTGCGTCAAGCTCCGGGCTCCGGCCGTAATAAATGGGAGTGTCAAGGCGCCGGTCGTTTCTATGGAAGATGGCGTGCTATTCAACGGTGCACTCGAAATGGCTCACGGCGTGCGCGATGTCCCTCGGGACGCCTCTCTGCATCCCGTCGGAATGATCATGCCCCCTGTCATGAAACGAGTCAATGGTTAGGGGGGAAATTATTATTTAGGTATTTATCTTGCACATTCTTTGTGTGGTGATGGGCCATGCATGTGTGGGAAGAGTCTTATAGGAGGCGATCATGTGGGCAATCAAAGAACGGGGCCAGCAAGCCGAACAGGACAGCGAGAATATTACGCTTCTGGGGAAAAGCACAGACTTCAAGGGCATCGTGAGTTTTGATGGCACCGTGCGGATTGATGGGCGCGTCGAAGGCGAGATTCATACAACCGGAACGTTAATCGTCGGAGAGCATGCCGTGATCCAGGGCATCATATCAGCTGGGGTGCTCATGAATAGCGGCAAAATCAATGGCACCATCACTGCCATTGAAAAGATTCACATCCTTAAGCCCGGTGTTCTTGTTGGCGATATCCGGACCCCAGTCATTGCAATCGAAGAAGGCTCTCATTTCCATGGCATGTGTGACATGGGTGCACATCATTGGAGCAACGAACACGCCCTATCGGTCGACGTGCCGCACGGCCTTGTTGCAGCCGCTCATTAGCCGCAGGGAGCAGCCCTCTAGCCCTTTCCCTATCTCCTCAGTACAATAGCGACCGTATGGCTCGCCCTACAGTTCTTCTTGGCATGAGCGGTGGAGTGGACAGCTCTGTCGCCGCAGCGCTTCTGGTTCGCCAGGGCTACGACGTTCATGGCGTCACGCTTCAGGTCTGGGAACACGAAGACGAAACAGTCGCGGCCTCCAAGCGCTGGGAGGAACGTGGGTGCTGCAAGGTCGGCGTTGCCCGGTATGTCGCGCAGACATTGAAGATCCCGCATGAGGTGGTCGACACCAGAGAAACCTTTCGCGCCGGCGTCATCGACGACTTTGTTGCCGGCTATCTCGATGGCACAACGCCCAATCCCTGTGTCCGGTGCAATGAGCGCGTCAAACTGCGGGGTCTTATCGAGCTTGCGGACGCCCGCGGGATCAATTTTGTGGCCACGGGCCACTATGTTCGCATTGGCGAATTCGAGGGGCTGTCGACTCTTCAGCGAGCAGCCGATCCCAAGAAAGATCAAAGCTATTTCCTCTATCGTCTTCGTCAGTCATGGCTTGCTCGCCTTCTCTTTCCTGTGGGGGGCATGCAGAAGACGGAGGTATGGAAGGAAGCAGAGGTCTTGGGCCTTCCCGCAGATGAAATGAAGGAAAGCCAGGAAATCTGCTTCGTGAGCCACGGCGACTATCGAACCTTCATCGAGAAGGAAGCGCCGGCCGCCAAGAAACCAGGGGCCTTTGTGGACGATGAAGGCCGATATTTAGGCGACCATGAGGGGATCGCTTTCTATACGCCAGGCCAACGACGAGGTCTCGGTATTGCGGCCGGCCGCAGGCTCTACGTGCAGCAAGTACAGCCCGCCACCAACACCGTCGTCCTTGGAGCAGAAGAGTCCCTGCGTCGCAGTCAGTGTGACGTCGCGGATCTGAATCTCTTCGACCCCTCACTCCTCACTGGATCAACAGAGGTTCAAATTAAGGTCCGGTACGCTACGCCTGCCACGCCTGCGACCGTCCAGCCTCTTTCAGCGGGCACCCTTCGCATTCTCTTCCATGAGCCACAACGCGCTTTAAGCCCAGGACAGTCTGCGGTCTTCTATCGAAACGATCACGTGCTGGGCGGCGGCATCATTCAATCAATCTAGCATCCTCATGGTCCGTGCCATCGTATTGACAGCCCTCATCCGCCAATGCTAACTTGGCGCGCCGCTTTTCGTGCGAGAGCACGAAGGCTTCCCCTTTTGTCAAAAAGAAGAGCGAACGGACCCGTATAGTGATTAAGACAGCAGTGGCGCGACGTTATGCACAGGCGCTCTTTGAGCTACTCGACGCATCCACCATTGAATCAACCCGTGCGGCCTTAACAGGGTTGGGTCAAGCGATCAAGGATTCGGTCGCATTGCGCCATGTCGTGGCCTCGCCGGCCTTTGGCGCCGAAGTCAAAATTGCCGTCCTTGCAGAACTCGGTTCGCGCCTGGGGTGTCCTCCCGTCGGAAGATCCTTTCTCTCACAGTTGGTCAAGAAGAATCGCGTCGGCTTTCTTCCTGAAATCGCCGAGGCCTTCGCGAAACTTGCCGATGCGTCGAAAGGCACCCAGCAAATCACCGTGTCCTCCGCTGCGGCCATACCTCCAGCTGAACAAAAGCGTATCAGCACTCGCTTGCGCGAAATGCTCAAGCGTCAGATTGACGTGACCTTTCACACGGATGCCCGCCATCTCGCCGGCGTACAGATCCATCTCGGCAGCACGGTGGTCGATAGCACCGTCCGTGGGCGGTTACTAGCGATGCAGAGTCTGTTGACTAAGGAGTAGCCATGCAGATCAAGGCAGAAGAAATTAGTTCGATCATCAAAGAAAAGATCAAAGGCTTCGACAAACAGGTCGATGTCAAGGAGACCGGCTCAGTCATCCAGGTCGGAGACGGGATTGCCAAGGTCTATGGTCTCGACGGCGCCATGGCCGGCGAAATGCTCGAATTCCCCGGCGGCCTCTACGGGATCGCGCTGAATCTTGAAGAAGACAACGTCGGCGTCGTGCTCATGGGCGATGACGTTGGGGTCAAGGAAGGCGATCCGGTCAAGCGCACGGGACGTATTGCGGAGATTCCAGTCGGCGAAGCCTTGATAGGTCGTGTGGTGAACGCGATCGGCCAGCCTATCGATGGAAAGGGCCCCATCAAATCGTCGCTCTCGTCCCGTATTGAAGTCGTTGCCCCAGGCGTCAACACACGTCAGTCGGTGCGCGAACCCTTGCAAACGGGCATCAAGGCCATCGACGCGATGATCCCCATCGGCCGCGGACAGCGTGAGTTGATCATCGGCGACCGGCAGACCGGCAAGACTGCCATTGCCGTCGATACGATTATCAATCAAAAGGGCCTCGACGTCTTTTGTATCTATGTCGCCATCGGCCAGAAACGTTCAACCGTGGCACGCGTCGTCAAGACGCTTGAAGAGAACCACGCGATGGATTACAGCATCGTGGTGGCGGCTACCGCGAGCGATGCGGCGCCCATGCAGTATCTTGCCCCCTTCTCCGGTGCAACCATCGGCGAGTACTTCCGGGATAACGGCAAACATGCGTTGATCGTCTATGACGACCTCTCCAAGCACGCCGTGGCCTATCGTCAGTTGTCTCTGTTGCTCCGTCGTCCGCCAGGCCGCGAAGCCTATCCGGGCGACGTATTCTATCTGCACTCCCGGTTGTTGGAGCGCGCAGCCAAGCTCAGCGACAAGCTCGGGGGGGGGAGCCTCACCGCACTGCCCATTATTGAAACGCAAGCCGGTGACGTGTCCGCCTACATTCCGACCAACGTCATTTCGATCACCGACGGACAGATCTATCTCGGCAGCGATCTGTTCTACTCCGGTATTCGTCCCGCGATTAACGTGGGTCTGTCGGTCTCACGCGTCGGAGGTTCGGCTCAGATCAAGACCATGAAGCAGGTGGCTGGTACCCTTCGGCTCGACCTCGCGCAGTACCGAGAAATGGCCGCGTTCGCGCAGTTCGGCAGCGAGCTTGACAAAGCGACGCAGATGCAGCTTGCGCGCGGCGTTCGGATGGTCGAGTTGCTCAAGCAGGGGCAATACAAACCAATGCCGGTCGCCGATCAAGTGCTGTCGATTTATGCCGGCGTCAACGGGTACCTGGATGATGTGCCGGTTGATAAAGTGCAACAGTTTGAAGCCGACCTGCTGCACCACGTGCATCAGCACCATCCGGAGCTGAAGAAAGACATCGCGAGCATCGGGAAGATCGATGACAAGGTCGCCGGCAGACTGAAAGAGATTCTCGCGACCTTTAAACAAAAGATGGGGTACGGCGCGAAGTAGCTGTCTCTCAAGAGCATATGGCTGATGGCGTATAGCTGATAGCCAAGAAATATAGAATATGCCGAGTTTGCAGAGTCTACGCCGTAAGATTGCGGCGTTTAAGAATACACAAAAGATCACCAAGGCCATGAAGATGGTGGCAGCGGCGAAGCTGAAACGGTCGCAGGACCGCATTCTGGCGGCGCGTCCCTACGCCCTCAAGATGCGGGATGTGCTCAGCAACCTGAGCCGGCGCGTGAATCGGTCTTCGCATCCCCTGCTACAGAAGCGTGAAGGGAAGAAGATCGAAGTGCTCGTCGTTACGAGCGATCGCGGGCTGTGCGGCGGATTCAATGGCAATATCGTCCGGAAGAGCGCGGAGTTTGTACGGGAGTGCGAGGCCCGGGGATTACAGGTCAATTTGAGCATCGTGGGGCGCAAAGGCCGTGATTATTTTCGTCGCCGCACCTGGCCGATCAGGCAAGAGTGGACCGGCATCTTCGATAAGCTCACGTTCGAACACGCCATCGATATCGGCGGCGATCTGACCGACCACTTCGTCAAGGGCACGTTCGACGAACTCTACATTGTCTATAACGAGTTCAAGTCAGCTATTCAACAGCGTGTGATCGTGGAGAAGCTGTTCCCCGTCGATGCCGCAGCCGAGTTTGGGACGGCGCAGGCTGAAGGCACAACCGGAGGTAGTTACTTCTATGAACCGGATGAAGCTGACCTCTTGAACGTGTTCGTTCCGAAACATTTCCAGACGCAGACATTTCGCATTCTGCTGGAATCTGCCGCGGCGGAACATGGTGCCCGGATGGCGGCGATGGACGGCGCGACGCGAAACGCAGGACAACTGATCATGAAAGTGACCTTGCATTACAACAAGACCCGCCAGACCGCCATTACCAAAGAACTGATGGACATCGTCGGCGGCGCCGAGGCACTCAAATAAGATCAATGTTCAATGCTAAATTTTGAATGTTTAGTTTCGGATGAGCGCATTTTCAGCCGATTCAACATTCAACATTGAAAATTCAAAATTACACTAAAGGTGAAAGATGAGCATAGGAAAAGTCATTCAGGTCATCGGACCGGTGGTAGATGTGGAGTTTCCTCCCGGACAACTGCCGAACATTTACAATGCCCTCAAAGTGAATCAGGAAGCGAATAAGGCCGCCGGCACGCCGGCTGTCCGCATCACCCTTGAAGTCGCGCTGCACCTGGGTGAAAACCGTGTCCGGGGCATCGCAATGTCCACGACCGACGGCCTCACAAGGGGGATGGCTGTGCATGATACAGGGGCACCGATCTCTGTGCCGGTCGGCCGCGAGACATTGGGGCGGCTGATCAACGTGTTGGGCGAACCAGTCGACGAGATGGGCCCCATCAAGACGACAAAGACTTATCCCATTCACCGGCCTGCGCCGCGCCTCGAAGATCAGGACACCAAGACCGAAGTCCTCGAAACCGGCATCAAGGTCGTCGATCTTCTCGAGCCGTACAGCAAGGGCGGCAAGGTCGGCCTCTTCGGCGGTGCCGGAGTCGGCAAGACCGTCATCATCATGGAGCTCATCAACAACATCGCCTTGCACCACGGTGGTTTCTCGGTGTTCGCAGGCGTCGGTGAGCGGACTCGTGAAGGCAACGACCTCTGGCACGAAATGCAGGAGTCGAAGGTCATCGATCCCAAGGACTTTACCAAATCGAAAGTCGCGCTGGTCTATGGCCAGATGAACGAGCCACCTGGCGCGCGTCTGCGCGTCGCGTTGACTGGACTGGCCGTCGCCGAATATTTCCGCGACGAAGAGAACCAGGACGTGCTGCTTTTCGTGGACAATATCTTCCGGTTTACCCAGGCCGGTTCAGAAGTGTCCGCATTGCTTGGCCGTATGCCGTCCGCAGTCGGCTATCAGCCCACCCTCTCGACTGAGATGGGGCAACTCCAGGAACGCATCACCTCCACCAAGCGTGGATCGATCACCTCGGTGCAAGCCATCTACGTGCCGGCAGACGACCTGACCGATCCGGCGCCGGCCACGGCCTTCGCCCACTTGGACGCAACCACCGTGTTGTCGCGGCAATTGGCCGAACTGGGTATCTATCCAGCCGTCGATCCGCTCGACTCCACCTCGCGTATTCTCGACCCGCAAGTCATCGGCGAAGATCACTATAAGGTCGCACGAGGGGTCCAGTCTGTTTTGCAACGGTATAAAGACCTCCAAGATATTATCGCCATTCTCGGCATGGACGAATTGTCGGAAGACGACAAGATGGCCGTGGCCCGCGCACGGAAGATTCAACGCTTCCTTTCACAGCCGTTCCACGTTGCCGAAGCCTTTACCGGCTCGCCCGGTAAGTACGTGAAGCTCAAAGACACGGTGCGAAGCTTCAAGGAAATTCTCGATGGCAAGTATGACCATCTCCCGGAACAGGCATTCTACATGGTCGGCCCGATCGAGGAAGTGATTGCGAAGGCGGAAAAGATGGGAGTGAAAGTTTAAAAGAGCGTAAGGGGTAAGGCGTGAGGGGTAAGGGGTTTCAAGATTGAATCCTTCGCCTGACGCCTCACGTTTCACGCCTCACGAGGAGATATGGCAGGAAAGTTATTGTTAGAGGTTGTGACGCCGGATAAGTTGCTCTTGAGCCAGCAGGTGGATGAGGTCATTGCACCAGGCTCGGAGGGTGAGTTCGGCGTGTTGCCGGGACACTGTCATTTTCTTTCTACGTTACGCATCGGTGAGCTTCGCTATCGCGTTGGAGATCAGACCAACCACATGGCGGTCCTCTGGGGCTATGCGGAAGTCACACCGACCAAAGTGACCATCATGGCCGAGATCGCCGAGAAGGCCGAAGATATTGATGTGGAGGGTGCTCAGGCTGCGGTCGAAAAGGCCGAGCAGCATCTCAAGGCCGGCGGCCTGCCGTCCGAAGTCAAAGAAGCCGAAATCAGTCTTGAAAAAGCCCGCCTCCGTAAGAAGATCGCCGACCGCGCCCGCAAGAATTAAGGTTGGAACGACGCCCGTGCCGGTCCTTTGCTCCCGGAGCGCGCGCCCTCAGAAGGGCCTCGCTCGACGGCCGCAGTAGGACCGACACGGGCGTCGCTCCAAGAAGAGGGTGGCATAGGAAACGGGAGAGGAACACGCACGCAGTTGGAAATCCACCAGGCCCTCCCCGTTTGGCCCGTCTCGCTCGTCCCGCTCGTCGCCCTTGTTCATCTGGTTCATTTGGTTCATCTGGTCTATCTGGTTCCTTTGGTTTCTTTAGGTCGCCTGTTGGGTTTGCCGATCCGGCCAACAAGACAAACCAAATAGACCAGACAAACCAGATGAACCATCCCCGCGTGCGCGTCACAGTCCTCGACCCCAGTGCTTCCCTCAGACCCCGCAACTTGACAGGCCGACTGGTTTTTGAGGATATAAGACTCCGTCGTCGAAGGAGGGAGGCCCATGAAGACCAGAAAGCCGGACGCCCAGCGTGTGAAGGAGCGGAACCTGCCGCCTGAGCCTGAGTCCATGCAGAAGTATTCGGATGAGGTGAGGGAACGGATCGCGAAGAAAGCCTACGAACTCTATGAGCAACGAGGGCGACAGGCGGAGCGCGACCTGGAAGACTGGCTGAAAGCCGAGGAACTGGTCCGCAAGGAGATGAACGAGACCCCTCAATGAACGAACCCCCGTCTCCCTGGCCGAGCCGTTTCGTTCACTAAAAGCGCCGCTCGATTGGTGGATAGCCGAAGACAATCCCGCATAACTGGTAGCGCTGGTCGATCTTTCGTTCAAGCGCCTTTGGGTCTTCACGAAGGAAGAAATTGTGGCTCTCGCGCAGCAACGCTCGGGCAGTCGCTTTCACATCTACATGTAGAGAGATCCAGATCCGACGCACGAGCCAAAGAAGGCAGGTCGCCTTAGACATTTGCATGAGTTCGAGAAGTACCGTTTGGAAAACCATGCTCATGAACTGTTCGGCGTCTAACCCTTCGTTCCAGCGGACTGCCTTCGACAGCCCCTGAGCTTGAGCGCTGGCGGCAACAACGCCCTGGTGGACAGCTGGTAAGCGCATCAGGGGCAACACGAAACGAAGAAAAACATGAACTGGTATCTCGAAGTGTTGAAGAAGTACGCACGGTTTGACGGGAGAGCTGAGCTAAAAGAGTATTGGTACTTTAGCTTGTTCAGCTTTATCATCATAATTGTTCTTTCAGTCATCGACATCATGACTGGCACGTTCAACGTCAATGTTGGCTTAGGTCTGTTGGGTGGCATCTACACGCTGGCCGTCTTGATTCCAGGCATAGCCGTGTCGGTGCGGCGGCTTCATGACACTGACCGCAGTGGTTGGTGGTTGCTTATCAATGCGATTCCACTCATCGGCGTTATTGTCTTTCTTGTCTTTACGGCGCAAGCCGGCACGCCCGGCGACAATCAATATGGTTCAAACCCGAAAGGAGCAACAGCCTAGAATAGGCCTCCCAGGGTGTCCCATTCTAGAGAGGACTGAGCAACCCGCAAGGCGGGGGAACTCAGAAATGCTTTTATTGATCGGCATGGACTTGTGGAAGTCTTGTCGCTCAACAATCTTTCATTTTCCAGACGGTGGGTAGAGCGGGCGTGTCACTCACGCAGGCAGCGGTGGACACTCCGGCGAGAAAAGACTCCCGACCCCTTTTATTTTTCTTTGACGCTGCCTTGGTCCAGTTCTCCGGGCCAATGGCATCCATTTGTCCCTCTTACAGTAATTGACATAGCAGTTGACCAGCCTCCCTGCTCTGCTAGACTTTACCCACACTATGTATCATGTCCTGATTGCAGCGTTCTTGCTCTTGACTGTCACGGAGCCCGCCCACGCGGGCCAGCGACAAGACATCTTCCGCCACGCCAAAGCTGCGACCGTGCTCATCGTCGGTGTCAACGATGCCGCTCATAGCATCTCCCTGGGAAGCGGGTTCTTTGTGGATGCCAGTGGCTTACTGCTCACGAATGCCCATGTGATCGAAGAGAGTGCCCGTCTGTACGTGTATGTCCGCGATCGAGAGATCTATGCTGCCCCGGAAGTGGTGGCCGTAGACCCTGATTTAGATCTGGCAGTCCTCCGCATCCCGAACACATGGGGCGCCCCCCTCGCGCTGGCAGCGGACCCTACACCCGAAGGGACCGAAGTGATCGCCGTCGGCTATCCCCGGATCACGGATATCCTCCAATTGGGCTTTGTGCTGCATGCTACGACCATCCCGGCGATGGTCAGCGGCCTCGTTCAAGGACAGTCGAGGACCAACGGGCGAGTCGTCGACTTTCTTCAAACCGCAGGTCTTCTGAACTTCGGGAACAGCGGGGGTCCGCTTGTGCGGACAGACTCCGGCGAGGTGGCTGCCATGGTCGTCACGACCGTACCCTACCTGGAACGAGCGAAGGACCCTCATGGCGTCGCGATCGGAAGCGTCATGATGAAATCGGGCATCAGCTACTCGATCCCGGCTCCAGCGATCCGGCAATGGCTGGCCGCGAATCACCTGTCGCCATCGCCGTTTCCGCTGGACCGAGCCCAACAGCCTCTCCCCAACATGGCTGAGCCCGAGGCCAACCGTTCCTTCGCCACCGGCTATCTGTTGCAGACCATCGCGATGGTGCTTCATGGGGATGCCGATCTCTTGAAGCTTGCCATCCGCCACTACTGTGTGGCAGCCGAACTCCGGCCGGATGCCCCGTTGATCGTCCGGAACCTCGGCCTAGCCTACGCATCTCTGGAGCAATGGGATAAGGCAGTGCAAGCCTACAGCAAGGCGATGGCGCTGGCCCCGGACGACCCGGAACTACTCACCGACGCGGCCGTTGCACAGCAGCGATCAGGCCGGGCAGAAGAAGCTGCGGCGTTGTACCAAGCGGCCCTCAATACGGTTGATTCCGCAGCGGAGAAGGAACGCGTGCACAGTAAGATGCGGGGCGCGATCACCCGCCTCAAGTCCGCAATCCCCGTGGACCTGGTCGGAAGCCTGAACTCCGATTCTGCAAAGTAAACGGGATTGAGTCAGTCCGAAGACTGGCTCAATCCGTGTAGGACCTCTACTTTGGCATTCCAGAAGCTGCACCGGCAGGTTTGATGGACAGCGCGTGGCCCTTATCCGACGCCTGGGCCTCGATCTTGTCGCCGGCCTTGAAGGTGCCTTCCAGCTTAGAGGTTCCGTCTACATGCAAGCGGACTTCCTTGCCGGACGTATCCTTCACCACATAAAACTCCCCGTCAATCCTCAACAGGTCCCCTGTGACAGCCTGGGAGCCAGGCGCCGCCATTGGCTCAGCTGCGTAGGTCAGGGGTGCCATCCCAACACTGAGGATCGCTGCGAACGCTAGCAAACCGATAAGTCTGTTCATGGGAAAACCTCCTTGTGAGTGGTTGTGTGGCACTCGCTAAATCTACTATAGGCGCTCGAACTGACATGAGCAATACGATTCTCAAGGGTAGGAGCGTCGC